>DATLHO010000250.1:0-10743 GCA_035539855.1 Kapaibacterium sp. (SeqCode)
TGTGAGGCGCCGTCGAGGGCGGTTTCCGGGGTTTTTTCGTCGTCCAGCAGCAGCCAGCCCGTGTTCCGACGCGCCCGCAGGGTCTCGCGCAGGATGTACCAGACGCCCGATCGGCTGTACCGCAGGCCGTATTCGTCGGCCAGCCAGGTGCGGATCTCGTCGACCCCCGTCATCCCCACTTCCGCGATTTTCGTTCGGATTTCGTCGATGTCGAGCTTCGCCAGCCGCGATACCCGCCCCTTGTGCCGGCGCTCGAGCAGCGCGTCGAGTCCCCCCTCCTTGTACGTCCCCCACCACCGCAGCACGCTCCGATCCGAGCACTCGAGCTCGCGCGCCACGTCGGCCAGCGCGCGCTCGGGATTGTCGTGCAGCAGCATCAGCATCCGGAGCCGGTTTCGCGCCCCCGCGTTCGTCTGCTGGCGGTGAAGCTCGGTCAGCCGGGCGTGGGTTTCCTGGACTTCGGCGATCTGGCGTGACATAGTGGCAGGATTTGGAGTGTCGAGAGCACGGCGGGGCGTCGGGACGCAATGTAGCCTCCCGGAGGTGACAAAATCAACTGCACAGTGTCGAGAAAATATGGCGGAAGCAGCACAAGGAGGACTCGACGTCGTGTGAACGTCGAGCCCTCCGTGCTAAACGCGTCGCTCGTCGCGGCGAAACCGTGTGCCGACGGCTCCACCCGGGCTCTCCACCCCCCTCCGCGGCCGATGGGTTCGGCTGCGATGGCGGATCGAAACGCCTCGTGCGCGCGATGCTCGCGGCGGGATGCGGGGACGATGGTCCAGATCGCCTGACCGCTCGATTGCCGCTCAATTCATGCGAATCGGTTCCCTTTCCGATCGCATTGGGGATCGATCACCGGCACGACGGGGTCCAGTCCGTCGGCCGTGTTGAATGTCTGGCGGTACGCGCAATCCGTTGCGGGAGCTAGAGGTCCAGAAAAGCTCCCATGTGCATCGCGCTCCGGGGGTCCAATCCCGGTACGCGCCGGCTGCAGCGGCTTCCCGACGTTCTGATCGATTTTCGCAGTTTTCATCACGCAGCACCGGGAGGTAACCGGGACCGCTTCGGGATTCGGAGCCCTGAGGTCAAGAGGGCGCCACCGGAGCGGCATTCGCTGCGAGGTCCAACCGCAGGTACGGAGGCAAAACTATCCCATGGGGGAGCCGAGGTTGTCGTCCGAAAGGTTGATTCTCCCGCGGCCGGACGGGTGGATTGAGAGGGGTCGGGTGGAGATCGAAAACGGCCGTCCCCTCGCCGCTTCCGTCGATGCGGGAAGCCGGGAGGGGACGGCGGGTCGAAACGGGCGATTCCGGGGAATCAGCCTAGATCAGGTTCAGCTCGCGGCCGCGCATCAGCGCCTGGGTGCGGCTCTCGACGCCGAGCTTGCTGTAGAGGTTGTTGATGTGCGTCTTGACGGTGCTGACGGAGATGAACAGGGCCTGCGCGATCGTGGAGTTCGATTTCCCGGCGGAAATGAGCTTCAGCACCTCGACTTCGCGCTCGCTGAGCGGATTGAGCGCCAGCGCCGGATGGTAGCCGTTGAGCTGCCGTCCGCCCGCCTCGCCGCCCTCGCCCTCGACCGCCTCGCCGAGCGCCGCGACGAGCGACTCGAGGTACGGCCGGATCGTCTCGCCGGTGCCGTTGAGCGATCCCCCCGGAATCTCCTCCAGAAGGCGCCTCAGCGGCCTGACGAGCACCGGACCCTCGTCGACGATCGAGCGGAAGTAGTGCTGCGCGCTGGCGAGCTTCAGCGCCCCGCCAATGCTCTGCGCCGCCTGCCGCTCGTCGCCCTGGGCCAGGTGCGTGGTCGTCTGCAGCACGAGCGCGGGGATCGTGATGTCGCCCCAGCCGCGCTCCTCGCCCGCCTGCAGCAGCCGGTTGAGGATCTCGTGGGCCCGGTCGAACTCCTTGCGCGCGATCAGCACCCGCACGAACGTGAGCATCCGGAAGCGCGAAAGGTCGTCGGAGGGATCCTCCGCGTCCGGATCGTACTCGCCGGCCCAGTCGAGCGCCGCGGGAAGGTGATCATGCGACAGCCACAGGTGCGCCCGATGGGCCGCCAGGGAGTCGGAGAGCGATTGTCCGGCGCCGACGTCGGTGAGCTGGCGCTCGGCCTCGTCGAGGGCGTCGAAGGCCTCCTCGATGTCCCCTCGGGCCTTCTGGACGCGCGCCATCAGCACGTATCCGTCGTGAATGAGCATCGGATCGCCGAGCGGCCGCGCCAGGGCGAGGCCCTCGCCGACGTTCGCCATGGCGCGGTCGATCGAATCGGTCTCGTAGTCGATCTGCGCGATGCCGATGTAGCTCGCCGCGGCGCTGCGGGCCTGCGACGGCGTCGGCTCGGTGTCCGGCTGCTCGTCGATGACGCGCTGGAACGTCTTGCGGGCCGCCTTGAGCTGGCCCATCCGGACCTGCAGCGCGCCGAGCTGCGGCAGGGCGTCGAGGACGGCGAAGCGGTCGTTTCCGGGCGCTTTCGACGATTCCTCGCCCTCGCCGGTCACCATCACGCCGCTCGGCTTCACCTTGATGTCAGCCAGCGCCTCCGCATTCAACCGCTCGCGGCGGGTGCTGCGGCTCTCGGCCGGACGATCGCTCTCGACGGGCGTGCTCTTGCGCGCGAACGCGAGGAAATCGTCGATCGCGTCGAGATGGCTCGCCACGTCGGCCAGTCCGCTCTCCGGCCGGCGACCCGTGCTCCGGTGCAGCGGCTCGACGTAGGCCTCGGCGGTCTGGAGATCGCCGCTGAGCAGCAATGCCCAGGTAATGGCCAGAAGCAGCGGTTCGCGGCCAATCACCTGCTCGTGCGGGAGGCGCTCGCGCCACGAAAGGATGGTCGCATGATCACCCGTTGCCAGCACGGCCTCGGCGTAGCGGGCGGCCAGGACGGCCGCCTGCTCGAAGTCGCCGGAGGCGATCATGTGGTCGACGGCCTCGGCCGGACGCCCGTTTCGCTGAAACCAGACGCTCGCGCGGCGATGCAGGACCGGCAGGAGCTCGGGGGATTCCTCCTCGAGCAGCCAGCGGGTGACGTTGGCGAAGAGCGGGTGGTAGCTGAACCAGCCGTCGATCCGGGTCGACGGGCAGACGAACAGTCCGGCGCCGGCGAGGTACTCCACCCGCGCGGCGCTGTCGGCGCCGCCGGTGACGGCGTCGCAGACCGATTCGTTGAAATCCTTCAGAATTGCTGTCTGCAGCAGGAACTCGCGGCTCTCGGCCGGCTCGACCTCGAGGATCTCCGTGGCCACGTACTCGGCCAGATACCGGTAGATCCCGCTGCGGCGCTCGCGCCCGAAGGTCGGCGTCGTGGCGTCGGCGATCGCGAGCTGGACCAGGCGCAGGCCGGCGATCCAGCCGTCGGCCTCGCCGGCGAGCTCGACGGCCTCCTCGCGCGTGACCGCCGCATTTCCGCTGTTCTGGATGAATGCGAAGCATTCCTCCGACGTGAAGCGCATCTCCTCCAGCCGGATCTCCAGCAGCTCGCCCTCGGCCCGCAGCCGCGTCAGTCGCAGCGGCGGCTCGCGGCGGCCGGTGATGTACAGGTGGAGCGTCGACGGCATCCGCTCGATGAAGAACGAGAGTGACGCGTGGATCGCCGGAGCGACGATCGTGTGGTAATCGTCCAGAACGAGCGAAAAATCCACACTGACCGCCGCCAGCTCGTTGATGAGCGGCGCGAGGGCCTGTTCGATCGGAGGCTGCGCGTCGGAGTAGAGTGCGTCGAGGGAGGCGGCGCCGAGTCCCGGCTGGAGGATCTGGAGCGCACCGATGAAGTACGCCCAGAACGTCACCGGGTCATTGTCGAGCGCATCGAGCGAGAGCCAGGCCGCGGCGCGGTTGCGCCGGCGTGCCCATTCGCTCAGAAGCGTGGTCTTGCCATAGCCGGCCGGCGCCGCGATGATGGTCAGCTTGCAGTGCAGGCCTTCATCGAGCTTCTCGGTCAGCCGAAGTCGTGGTAAAAGAAACGAGCGGGTCCGCGCCGGATGGAGCTTTGTCGAAAGCAGCGGTATGCGCCCGGAATTCTCGCCACGGTTGGATGCCCATTCCATCCGTGATTCCAGTTTTTAGGTCGTTTGGAGGCCTTGCCAGAGCGGTCGTCGCGGTGAATTGCCCAAACCCCGCGGTGCCGATGCTGGAAGGAGTAGAGAAGAGAGGTCGCTGCAAGTATAGCGAATCGGAGGCCGGGGCTCAAAGTTTTTCTTGAAGTGTCAACCGGGGGTGGAGCCGGAGGGGCCGGAATTCACCCGGCGCGATTCACCCGAGCGAATGATCGGCCTCACCCGCGGCCGGGGATACGTTTGCATGTCGGCCCTGGCGCCGGCATGAACATCCATGCTCACGAATCCCGAGACCATGCCCATGCGACGCTTCCTGTTCCCGCTGCTCGCCCTGCCGCTCCTCGTCGGATCGACCCTCGCCCAGTCCGCGCTCCCGTCCGCCGGCGGCCGGGCGCTCGAGGAGCACTACTTCGCCGTCGGCCTCGGCGTCCCGATGACCTCGTATCCGGACGACACGCGGACGCTCATCGAGAACCTCGAGAGCGCCACGGGCGTCTCGCGGCTGCCGCTGGAGTTCAACGTCGGGGTCTACTGGCCGGTCTCCGACGCGCACACAGTGCTCGGACCGGTCCTCGAGGTGACCAGCGACCACCTCAGCCGCGGCGACGAATCGATCAGCTTCAACCTGATGACCCTGGCCGCGAGCGCCCGGCGGTACTTCACCGGCGTCACCGGCGACGGGCTCTTCGGCCGCCTCGACGCCGGCATCGCCTTCGCGGGCGTCAGTCATCGCTACGGCGGCGACACGTACTCCGAGAGCGGCAACATCGGCTTCGGCGGCGCGGCCGGCGCCGGCTGGGCCTTTGCGGTCTCCAGCGGCACGAGCATCGAGATCGGCGCGACCGCGCTGTTCCGCGCGCTGCCGGGACACGAGACGGGGCAGCGGCAGGAGGGAGAGGACGTCTTCGAGCAGGGCAGCTACGTGGCGGGGAGCTTCGGCGTAGGGGTGCTGTGGTAGGCCGGACGCACTCGAACCGGGGACATGATGTGATCGCATCAGCCTATCATGCCTTCACATCATCGTAACATCACTTTTACAACATAAACGTGTGACCGCTTCCCCCGGGAGCGACTCTTACTGGTGTTGCCGCCCGGATGGGCACCCGAACGGCAACGCAATCGTCACGGCAGCGCTCCCACGGCACATGGTGAGTGCACGGAATTGGACCTCCGGAGTCCGTGACAACCTCTTGGTTGACCAGCAACTGAGAACTCAGACGAGGCTGCGGTGGGCACCGCAGCCTCGTCATTTTTTTGCCCCCACGCAATGAACCCGCGGCGACTTTCGCGAGTTTGTCGATCGAACGCCCATCCCCTCGATCGCGAACGACGCCATGGTTGCAGCACTCACCGCACTTCTTCTCGTCACGCTCGTTGTCTCCTCGGCGCACGCGCAGTCGCTCGCGTGGCGCTACGACGGCGCGCGCGACAACTCGCTGACCGCGGTCGCGTCGACCGACGACGGCGGCGTCGTCGCGGTCGAGGGCGGGTGGTACAACGCGGGGCCGATCGTCGTCACGCGGTTCGATCGCGACGGCGCGCTCGTCTGGCGGCGCGCGTTCGGAGGTCACGCCGTCGATACGGGCGCATCGAGCATCGGCACCGAGATCGAGCCGTTCGAGGGCGGCTTCCTCGTCGGCGGCACCCGATGGGGCCGTCCCTACCTCCTCGCCATTTCGCCGTACGGCGACTCGCTGTGGGACCGGACGCTCGGCACAGCCGCCTGGGGGCGGGTCGAGGGCATCGCCCACGGTCGGGGCGCACAGTACGTCCGCTGGCTCGAGATCCCCGACAGCGGCCTGCTTGTCTACACCGTGGCCCGCGTCGACCCGCGCGGCGGCATTCTCTGGAGACATGACGATACCGTCGGCGGAGGCCGGACCACACTCGCGCACTCCGACATTGACGTCCTTGCCGACGCCGGTGCCATCGTCGCGGGCTACACCGATGACGACGGGGTCGTGCTCCCGTTCAGTCTCCGCTTCGACATCGATGGCGCGCTCTTGCGGCGCCGGGTCTTCGACGACCCGGGCACGACGGGTTTCCTGCCGAGCGCGCTCGTCGTCCGCGACGACGGCACGGTCGTCCTGGCCGGAGCCCGCCGGATCGCGTCCGGAGGCGACGCGCGGTTCGTCATGATGATCGATGCCGAGGAGCACGCGGTATGGACGCGCGAGCTCGATTCGGCGCACCAGGCCATGGTGGTCGACATCGTCGAGACGGCCGGCGGCGCGCTCGCCATCGGCGGGTTCGTGCAGGAGCGCCAGATCCTCAACCACTTTCGCCCGCAGTTCTCGCTCGGCCTGCTCTCGCCGACAGGCGTCCCACTCTGGGACTCGCTCGCGCCCGACGAGGGGATGTTCGCCGCGGTGACGACGACCTCCGACAGCGCGATCGTCCTCGTCGGCTTCACCGCCTTCATCGACGGCTTCGGCGGCATCACGCCGTATTCCCACGCCGCGGAACTGCGGATCAACGCGGCGCCGACGACGGGCGTTCCGATCGCGCGCACCGCGACGCTCAATGCGACGGTGTTCCCCGTCCCCACCACATCGCACGCCACGATCGCGATCATGAGCGAGCAGCGCATCCGCGCACGCATCGGCATCTACGACGCGCGCGGCGTGCTGCGCCGGACGCTCCTCGAGACCGAGCCGACCGCAGGTCGCCGCGATGTCGTTTGGGACGGCCTCGACGCCGATGGCGCAGAGGTGCCGGCCGGTCGCTATTTCGTTGAGGTCCTCGCCGGAGAGGAGCGCGCGAGTGGCACGGTTGTCATCGCGCGATAGTACGCGCCGTCGAAATAGTATGTCGTCAGCACGGCATTTTCCTGCACCACATTTTCATGTGGCGCTGTGTTCAACAGACGGCGAGAGTGGCGTCGTTTGTTGACGAGTTTTTGCGAAAGCCTGGAAGTGGAACAAGACTTAAGCCGTGACATGTCCAACTCAGCAGAATCGACCGGAGCCTATGGTGCATTGCTCATCGAGCCCACAATTGAGCTGTCCGTGGCTGGTGCATACCCCCAAGTCGCCGAGGTGCGACATTCGACTACCCAGGCTTTGTTAGGTGGCGGCGGATTCGTTCGCGTTGGTGGAGGGGAGACCGCGTCCGGCTCACTTAAGGTCATTCTGAACCGGCGCGCAAAGAGAACCGACGTGTTGAGCTGGGATTATCGGCTGAGAAACGGGTTGGTGGTGAGTGCGCGTCTGAAGGCCCTCATGGAGCGATTCCGCGTGGCCAACAGTTCGTTCGAGATGATGGAGGTTCACGGTGTCCCAGATGGCAGCTATTATTGGATGGCGGTGAATTATAGTGGGGTGGATGAAATCGACTTCCGGGGATCGCTGTTTCAGGAGCTATTGAACTACAGAGTTCGAGAGGACGCGCTTCTCAGCTTCGACTCCTTTGATGACTATTCGGAATGGATGAGGGAGAGCCTCCATACCAACCCCGAGGACATAAGAGTCGCGGTCCCGTTCCGCCTGACATGGAAGGCTGGTCGACATCATTCAGCAGATGTCTTTATGCTGAGGCCCTTCGCGAAAGAGGTGTTTGTCTCACAAGAACTCTGTGATGCGATTGTGGGTGAAGGAATCAGCGGTTGCACCATTAAGAGAGTGTTCGAGGGTGCCGTGGGTGCGGCACCTGTCAATCCCCTTTAGACAGCCGGCGAGAATTGGCTACGCTGCATTCGCACGCGCGCCGCGTCCGCTTTCGTCCGCACGGTCGAGCTGATGCGACGCCGACACTCCGTTAGATTCCAGGCCTAATCCCAAACACCTTCCGCAGCACCGTCCGCGCTCCCCAGTACCCGCACATTCCGTGAACGCCGCCGCCCGGCGGTGTCGAGCTCGAGCAGAGGAAGAGCTTCGGGTTCGGCGTCGTGTACGGGTCGAGCTCGACGATCGGGCGCATCAGGAACTGCCACACGTCGTTGGCGCCACCGCCGATATCCCCGCCGATCATGTTCGCGTTGTGCCGCTCGAGATCCATGGGGTTGATCACGTGCCGGCCGATGATCAGGTCGCGAAAGCCCGGCGCGAAGCGCTCGACCTGCGCCTCGATCCGCTCCGTCATGTCGACCGTGGAGCCGTGCGGCACGTGGCAGTATCCCCAGCCCGTGTGCTGCCCCGCTGGCGCGCGCGTGTCGTCGAAGAGCGACTGCTGCGCCACGAGCGTGAACGGGCGCTCCGGGTGCGTGCCCGCGCTCATCTGCGCCTCGCCGAGCCGGATCTCCTCGAAGGTCGGGCCCAGGTGCACCGTCGCGGCCTGGTGGCATTCGGGCGCGCGCCACGGGATCGGACCCGACAGCGCCCAGTCCACCTTGAACGATCCCGGTCCGTAGCGGAACGCCTCGAAGCGCTTGCGATAGCTCTGCGGCAGCGCGTCGCCCGCGATGCGCGCGATCTGGCGCGGCGTGAGATCGAAGAGGATCGCCTTCGCTTCGGGCAGCTCCTTCAGCGATGTCACCTCCCGTCCCGTCTCGATCATCCCGCCGAGTGACCGCAGCAACGACGCGAGCGCATCGACGATCGCGACGGAGCCGCCGCGCGGCAGCGGCCAGCCGGCCGCGTGCCCGACGAGCGCGAGCATCAGTCCGAACGAGCTCGTCGCGAACGCGTCGAGCGGGAGGATCGAGTGCGCAGCGCAGCCGGCGAACATCGCCGCGGCGTGCGTGCCCGTGAAGTGCGAGCGCACGAGCGCCTCGCACGAGCGCAATCCCTTCAGCCCGAAGCGCAGCATGAGGAACGGATGCTTCGGCAGGCGGATCGGCCGCAGCGTCTCGGACATCAGCGTCTCGAAGCGCGCGAGGAACGGAGCCATCAACTGCTCCCACGCCCCGGCGTCGACGCCGAGCGACGCGCGCGTGACGGCCATGTCGCGCGAGAGCAGTCCGACGCTGTCGTCGTCGAAGGGGTGCGCGAGCTCGTAGGGAGAGTAGATCCACTCGACCCCGTGGCGCTCGAGGCCCAGCTCGAGGAACGCGGGCGAGACCGTTCCCATCGGATGGATCGCCGAGCAGACGTCGTGGCGGAAGCCCGGCAGCGTCAGCTCCATCGTGCGCGCGCCGCCGCCGATCGTTTCCTTCGCCTCGATCACGTGCACGCGAAGACCTTCGCGCGCGAGCATGCAGGCGGCGGTGAGGCCGTTGGGTCCGGAGCCGATGATGATGGCGTCGAGCATGGCGTGAATATCGCGAACGGCGTGCCGACGGCCGCTCTGGCACCACTTGTGCGGAAGCGACCTCACACATCAACGAGGTGAACATGAAGGTGCTCGTCACCGGCGGTACGGGAGTCATCGGAGCCGGACTGATTCCGGCGCTCATCGAAGCGGGGCATACCGTGCGACTGCTGTCGCGCGGTGCGGAGGAGGATGCGCGGCGGTGGCCCGAGGGCGTCGAGCCGTTCAAGGCCGACGTCACCGATCCCGCCGCGCTGGCCGGCGCGTGTGACGGTTGCGACGCGGTCGTGCACGTCACGGGCATCGTCGAGGAGCACCCGCCGGAGATCACCTTCGAGCGCGTCAACGTCGAGGGGACGAGCGCCATCCTCGAGGAGGCGGCGCGCGCGGGCGTCGGGACCTTCGTCTACGTCAGCTCGCTCGGCGCCGACCGCGGCGCGAGCGAGTATCACCGCTCGAAGCTGCGTGCGGAGGAGCTCGTCGCCGGGTTCGATGGGGATTGGATCGTCGTGCGCCCGGGCAACGTGTACGGTCCCGGCGACGACGTCATCTCGACGCTGCTGAAGATGGTCCGGACGCTGCCCGCGGTGCCGGTGATCGACATCGGCACGCAGCGATTCCAGCCGATCTGGTACGAGGACCTCGGCGCCGCGATCGCTCGCGCGGTGAGCATGCCCGAGCTGCGCACGCAGACGCTCGAGGTCACCGGCGCCGAGACGGTCACGACCAACGACGTGCTCGACAAGCTCGCGGTGATCACCGATAGGACGTTCGTGCGCGCGCCGGTTCCGTCGACCCTCGCCGCGCTCGGCGCGGTGATCGCCGGCGCGCTCGGCATCTCGCTGCCGATCAACGAGTCGAAGCTGACGATGCTCCACGAGGAGAACATCATCGCCGACGGCGGCGAGAACGCGCTGACGCGAGTCTTCGGCATCACGCCGACGACGCTCGACGACGGCCTGCGCCGCCTGGCCGACGCGCTGCCCGAACAGCTCGCCGAGGACGGCTTCGGCTCGATGGATCGCAAGCGCTACTGGGCCGACATCGCCGGCTCGCGCCACGACGCGACAGCGCTGCTGGAGCTCTTTCGCGCGAACATCACCGACGTCATGCCGATCGAGTTCGAGGCCGAGCCCGGCGCGGCGACGGTCGTCGAGATGGGCGCGACGATGACCGCGGCGCTGCCGATGCGCGGCAACATCCAGATCCGCGTCGTCGAGTCGACCGATCGCCACGTCACGTTCGCGACCGTCGAGGGACATCCCCTCGCCGGCGTCGTGCGATTCGGCACGGGCGAGACGGGCGACCGCGTGCGCTTCGAGGTCACCGTCTACGCGCGCGCCGCGAACGCCTTCGACTGGCTCGTGATGAACACCGTCGGCGCGGTGATGCAGGACGCGAACTGGGTCGCGGTCGTCGAGGCCATGGTCGAGCGCAGCGGCGGCGCGGCCGTCGACGGCGTGCAGCAGGAGAAGACCACGCTCGATGATTCGGAGAA
>DATLHO010000251.1:0-30663 GCA_035539855.1 Kapaibacterium sp. (SeqCode)
TCTGCCATGGTCCGCACGATCGTTCTCTTCCTGCTGCTGGGAGCCCTCGAGTCTCTCGCCCAGCCGACCGTCTTCGTCGCGTACGACGGAGCGAGACTGTATGCCGACGCCGACTACCTCTCGGAGATCGTCGACACGCTCGCCATCGGCGACACGCTCGTGAAGCTAGAGTCCGCGAAGAAGTTCGTGCGCGTCCGCTCGCGCGATGGTGAGGGATGGATTCTCGCGGCCAACATCAGCGAGCGGCCACCGAAGTCCGCGCCGCGCGCGAAGGGAGAGGGCAGGGCCGCGGTCGATGCCGAGGATACCACAGATGCTCCACAGACGCCGGGCAGCGCGCGGAGGCGAGCATCCACGCGAGGCACGGCTCCGGCGTCGAAGCCCGAGCCATCGACCGCGCGGTGCGCGGCGACGACGAAGTCCGGCTCGCAGTGCTCACGCAAGGCCGGCGCCGGCTCTGCATATTGCTGGCAGCATGCGAAATAGAACTCGATCGGTTGTGGTAGTGGCAGTGACGTTTCTGCTGACGATTGCCTCGGCAGCGCAGGCTTCGCCGGTAGCGATTGCATCTCCGGCAGCGCCGCAGGCAGCGCTGCAGGCAGCGCCGCAGGCAGTGCCGCAGGCAGCGCCGCAGGAAACGCCGGCAGACTCATCACAGAGTCCGTCGAGCTCCGGCGTCGACATCGGCGACACACTCGTCAGCGACATCGTCGCCCTCGGCGCCGACGCGCTGCTGCTGTACGGTGCGCCTGCGCGGTGGACGACGCGCGACTGGGCGATCGCCGGCGGCGCGACCGCGCTCGGCCTCGGAGCGATGTCCGTCGACGACGACGTCCGCGAGGTCGCGCTCCGCAACCAGGGCGTCGACGGCGATGCGATCGCGGAGACGGCCAACTGGTTCGGCACGTGGACGCCGGCGCTCGCGATCTCCGGCGGGCTCTACGTCACGGGCCTGGCGTTCGACTGGCCGGTGATCCGGATTGCGGGACGTCACGTCGGGCAATCGGTGCTCTATGCCGGACTGCTGACGACGACGATCAAGGTCGTCGCCGGCCGACAGCGGCCGCTGTTCGACGGAGGGCCGTTCGTGTTCGATCCCTTCACGAGCGACGACAGCAACCACTCCTTCATCTCGGGACACGCCACGCTCGTGTTCGCGATCGCCTCGTCGCTCAGCGCCGACATCGATCATCCCGCCGCCACCGTCGGTCTCTACGGCCTGGCGTCGATCACGGGTCTCAGCCGCATCTACACCGACCGCCACTGGGCGAGCGACGTGATCCTCGGCGCGGCGGTCGGCACCGCGTGCGGCTACGGCGTCTCGCACCTGCACGACGCGCTCGACCCGAGCGGCTCGTCGCTCCTGATCGTGCCGGGCGTCGACCGGCTCACGATGATCTGGACGTTCTGACAGAGGCGGCTGTTCGCTACTCGACCATGAGCGGCACGCTCGTGCGGCCCGTGCCGTCATCGACCACTACGAGATGAACTCCCTGTGACAGCGACGACACGTCGACGGCGACGCGCCGCGTGCCGGGCTCGATCGATCGCGTGAGCACGGTTCGGCCGAGCACGTCGATGAGGCGAACGGTCGCGGCGGTGCGGGCGCCCGCATCGGTGCGATCGATGATCACGGTAGCTGAGGCGGGGTTCGGCGCGATCGAGAGTGTCGGGCTCGCGGCGGACGCGATCGTGACGCCGGTCGTGATCTCGCTGCCGAGCAGCCAGTCGATGCTCCGACCGAGCACGGTCGCGCGCTGGTTGGTGTCGGCGATCGCTTCGACGCCGAACGCGATGTAGACGACGCGGTGCTCGGCCCGTCCGTAGCGAAGCGCGCCGATGCTGTCGCGCGACGAGCCATAGTGGAACACGGGCAATGCGTTGCGTCGCGGCCGCACGCGATCGGGCGTGCCCGGCACGCGCCGGCCTCCGTTGAGAATGAAGCCGACGTTCGCGGCGATCGGATCGTTGCGCAGTCCGTTGACCGCAAGCGATGCGCTCGTCGGCGCGATGTACGTCGCGTGCAGGTACGTGTGCAGGAACGCGGTGTCGCGCGGAATCCCCGTCTGATCGTACTCGAGATCGCCGAGCGACTGCGCGATCTGCGAGCCGGAGATGAGCAGGCGACCGCGGCGATCGAGAAGCTCGCGCAGGCGCAGCCGCTGGGCCGCGTCGAGCGTGTCGTCGCCGACGAGCACGACGACCAGGCGATGATCGCTCAGCGTGAACAGGTCGCTGTCCTCCCGCGGGATCATCACGTAGGTGTGCTCCGTTCGATCGAGGGATGCGGCGACGAGCGGGCCGACCTCCGGCGTGAAGCGCGAGTACCACTCGAAGACGGGAATCCCCAACGCACCCGAGTACAGTCGATACTCGACCGTGTCGGTCGCGCCGCGATCGCCCGTAAGCGTCACGCGCACGACGCCCTTGCCGCCGACGCCGGAGCGCGCCTCGATCGCGACCGCGATCGGGACCTCGACATCCGCGGCGAGCGACACGGTGTCGCCGTCGTCGCGCACCTCGCCGTCGACGCGCACGGCGCTCGTCCAGCCCTCGGGCAGCGTCGCGTCGATGCCGACGACGTAGCGTCCCGAGCGGGTGGCGACCCCGGTCGTCGATGCGGCGAGCGTCGCGGTGTCAGCGCTCGCGACGGCGCCAGAGCGCGCCGCGATCCGCAGTCGCTCGCGTGTCGTCGCGACCTGCAGCACCTCGCGCGTGGAGTCGTCCTGCACGAAGGCGACGACGTAGAGCTCCGCGCGGTTCCACTCCGGATCGAGCCCGATCGTGTCGAGCACACTCAGCGTCGCGCCCGACGCGAGCGCAACGGCCCGGCCCTCGTGCGTCGGCAGCATCGCGCGCACGATCGTCTGGAAGTGCTCCTCGCCGTTGGTTCCCGCGGTGGGGTAGGGGTAGAAGTGATGACGCTCGACGATCGCGACGCGCAGCCTGCCGGCGAGCGTGTCGCCTGCAGTGATCGTCGTCGCGATCCTGATGCGATCGTTCTCGATCGTGTCGACGACCGACAGCGCGATCGGCGACGTGAGCCCGCGTAGCGAGTCGACGAGCGCCCGCAGCGCGTTCGTATCCGCCGGGACGCTCGCGGCGAGTCCGCTCGTCCGGCTCGCGTACGCTCGACCGTTGACGACGGCGCTCGGCATCCCGAACATCCCGTAGTAACCACGGATGCGCGCGTCGTTCATCGCCGGCGCGCGCTTGTTCATCGTGTCGGGTCCGGGCCAGAACGCATGGTAGACCAGCGTCGTCACGTACGGCTCGACGTCGGGCTTTGCCAGGAACTCCGCGAAGATCGGATCCTGCCGCGCGCACGGATCGCACGAGGCGTTCGTGGCCTCCTCGATGAGAATGGGTCGCGGGTGCTGCGCATGCGCCGACGCGGATGCGAGTGCCAGGAGAACCGTCAGGAGCAGGAGGACACGAACTCTCATCGTCAGCATGCGATCAATGGGGGATCCCGTGGAACGGCAACAGGAAGGTAACCCGGCGGAGGCGCAGGATGTTATCTCGATCGGCGGATCCAGCCGGGAGCTCCGCGGCTGCCACAATCCCCTCCCGTGTTCCCGCGTCCCCTGCTAGATTGACCGTTTGACCCCGACTCCCTCCCATGAAAGTCTCGACGTTTCATATCGAGGAGATGTGCTGCCCGACCGAGGAGCATCTCATCCGCAAGCGTCTCGAGCCGCTCGACGAGGTCGACACGCTCGAGTTCAACCTGATGGCGCGCACCGTGCGTGTGCGCCATTCGCTAACCGATGAGACGAAGCTCGTGCGCGAGATCGCCGCGACCGGCATGAAGGCCGTCCCCGAGCGGACCGCCGCCGAGCGCGCGAACGCGGTCGTGGAGGAGCCTCCGAAGCCGTGGTACCAGCGCCTCGAGATCGTGACGCTCATCGTCTCCGGCCTCGGCGCGCTCGTCGCGGAGATCCTGGCGCTCGGCGGCATGGAGGAGACGACGCTCGTGCGGGCCATCGCGCTCGTCGCGGTCGTTGCCGGCGGCTACCGCATGGTCGACCGGGCGTGGCGATCGCTGCGATCGTTCACGCTGAACATCCATTTCCTGATGACCATCGCAGTCATCGGCGCGCTCGTCGTCGGTGAGTGGCCCGAGGCGGCAATGGTCGTCTTCCTGTTCGCGGTCGCCGAGCTCATCGAGGCCCGCAGCCTCGCCCGCGCGCGCAACGCGATACGGGCGCTGATGGAGCTCGCGCCCAGCTCGGCGACGACGCTTCGCGGGCTCGGATGGCAGGAGGTGCCGGTCGACGAGGTGGAGGAGGGGGAGATCGTCCGAATCAAGCCGGGAGAGCGTCTCGCGTTCGACGGCCGTGTCAAGCACGGAGACTCGTCGGTCGACCAGGCCGCGATCACCGGCGAGTCGATGCCGATCGACAAGCACGAGGGGGATGACGTGTTCGCCGGCAGCATCAACGTCGCGGGGACGTTCGACTACGAGGTTACGCGGATCGCGGCCGAATCGACGGTCTCGCAGATCGCGCAGCTCGTCGAGAAGGCCGGAGCGAACAAGGCGACGACCGAGCGGTTCATCGACCGCTTCGCGCGTTGGTACACGCCGGTGATGCTCCTGATCGCCATCCTTGTGGCATTCGTGCCGCCGCTGGCGCTCGGGGAGCCGCTTGGCGAGTGGGTCTATCGTGGTCTGGTGATGCTCGTGATCGGATGTCCCTGTGCGCTCGTGATCTCCACGCCCGTGACGATCGTCAGCGGCCTGGCCGCCGCGGCGCGCCGGGGAATCCTGATCAAGGGCGGCGCGGTGATCGAGGCGGGCCGCGATCTCGTCGGCATTGCTTTCGACAAGACCGGCACGCTCACAGAGGGACGTCCGGCGGTGACCGACGTCGTCGCGCTCGACGGCATGACGAGCGAGCAGTTGCTGCACCTGGCCGCGGCGGTCGAAGGCAAATCCGAGCATCCGATCGCCTCGGCAATCGTTGCGGCGCACCGGCACATGCACGGCGCGCACGACGACGCGGTGGTCACCGAATTTCGCGCCCTGACCGGCCGCGGCGCCTCCGCCCGGGTCGACGGCGATCTGGTCGTCGTCGGCAATCACCGACTCGCCCACGATCTCGACGTCTGCTCGCCCGAGGTCGAGCGACGGCTCGCCGCGCTCGAGGCCGAGGGCAAGACGACGATCCTCGTCATGAGCGACAGCCGGGCGCTCGGCGTGATCGCCGTCGCCGATGCCGTGCGCTCGAGCAGCGCCGCCGCGATCGCCGAGCTGCACGAGCTGGGATTGAAAACCTACCTGCTGACCGGTGACAACGACAAGACCGCGCGCAGCATCGCCGGACTCGCCGGCATCGACGACGTACGGGCCGATCTTCTGCCGATCGACAAGATCAACGCGATCGAAGAGCTCCAGAAGACCGTCGGCCCCATCGGCATGGCCGGCGACGGCATCAACGACGTGCCGGCGCTCGCGCAGTCGTCGGTCGGCTTCGCAATGGGCGTCGCCGGTTCGCACATCGCGCTGGAGACCGCCGACGTCGCCCTGATGGAGGACAACCTGCTGAAACTGCCGGAGTTCATCCGGCTGGCTCGAAGTGTGCGGGCCGTGCTCTGGCAGAACATCGGCATCGCGCTCGGGCTCAAGTTCGTCTTCTTCGGCCTCGCCGTTGCCGGCCACGCGACGCTCTGGATGGCGGTCTTCGCGGACATGGGAGCCTCGCTGATCGTCGTGTTCAACGGATTGCGGCTGCTGCGCCTCGGCCGCGCCCGCTCTCATGACGGCATCGCCCGATAGGACCTCGATTCCTTACATTGGTGGTCCGGTTCTGCCGGCATCCCTCACATCGACACAGACAACATGACCCGGACGATCCCCAGCACCGAGCACGACGAGGTGGCGGCGCGCCTTCAGCGCGAGGCCGAGTTCCACGACCACGTCGCCGAGGACGACACGCGCGTGCCGACGCAGAAGTTCTACGCGGCCGCGCGGAACTCGCAGGAGTACTTCCTCGAGCGCGTCTTCGCGAACGTCTCCGGCCGGCGCGTGCTCGACTACGGCTGCGGAACCGGATCGAACACGTTCGAGCTGGCACGGCGCGGGGCGATGGTCACGGGCATCGACATCTCGCCCGGCGCGATCGAGGTCGCACGACGCCGCGCCGAAGCCGAGGGACTCGCCGACCGCATCGACCTGCACGTCATGAACGCCGAAGCGCTCGAGCTGCCCGACAACCACTTCGATCAGGTCTGCGGCACCGGCATCCTGCATCACCTCGACCTCGATGCCTGCTACCGCGAGATCCACCGCGTGCTCAAGCCCGGCGGCGTCTCGATCTTCATGGAGCCGATGGGGCACAACGCGCTGATCAACTGGTATCGCAACCGCACGCCGGAGATGCGCACCGAGGACGAGCATCCGCTCATGCTCTCGGACATCGAGCACGCGCGGTCGATCTACAGCAGGGTCGATGTGAAGTACTTCCACATCACGTCGCTGGCGACGGTCCCCTTCCGGAACTCGCCTCTGTTCGGCCCCCTCTACGCGATTACCGAGACGATCGATCGCGTGCTGATGGCGCTCGTTCCTCCGCTGCGCGGATGGGCGTGGATGGCGGTGATGACGATGACCAAGTAGGCGGGTAGCTGAGCCTCAACCACCGATCTGGATCATCACACGGCCCGACTGGGCCATGAGCTCCTCGGCCGGCGGATGCTCCTTCGGCTTGGCTCCAAGCGCCTGCAGGAAGACGTCGGCGATCGCCTGGTCGTCGCCGCCGCCGCGGATCGCTCGGCGAACGTCGAACTCGAGCGGCGAGTGCAGGCAGGGCATGATCATCCCCTCGGCCGTCAGGCGCAGGCGCGAGCAACTGTCGCAGAACGGGGTCGACATCGACGCGATCACGCCGATGGAGCCCTCGTGGCGCAGCCCGCTGTCGCGGTCGACGATCGTGAAGTCGCGGCTGATCGGATGCGGACCGGGATCGATCGGCTCGAGGTCGTAGCGCGTCTCGATCGCCTCGAGCATCTCGGCCATCGGCATGCACTGCGCCGCGCTCCACTGGTTGCCGGCGAACGGCATGAACTCGATGAAGCGCACCGCGATCGGGCGCGTCGCCGTGAACGCGACGAAGTCGAGCAGCTCGTCGTCGTTGAGCCCGCGCATGACCACCGCGTTGACCTTCAGATTCCGGTAGCCCGCCTCCAGCGCCGCGTCGATGCCGGCGAGGACCTCCTCGAGGTTGTCGCGACGCGTCAACGAATGGAACCGATCGCGCCGGAACGTGTCGAGCGAGATGTTGATCGAGTCGACCGACGAGCGGATCGCCGGCAGTTTCCTGGCCAGCAGCACCGCGTTGGTCGTCAGCGCCAGCGATCGCAGTCCCTCGATCGCCCGCAACCGATTCAACAGCCTCTCGATGTCCGAGCGCACGAGCGGCTCGCCACCGGTCACCCTGATCTTCTCGACCCCCATCGACACCGCGACCTCGGCGACGCGGACGATCTCCTCGTACGACAGAATCTCCGAACGCTCCTTCCACACCATCTCCTCGTGCGGCATGCAGTAGCTGCAGCGCAGATTGCACCGGTCGGTGACCGAGATGCGGAGGTAGGTATGGCGACGGCCGAAGCGATCGACGAGCTGATTCACGGGAGAGATTCCCCAGGGAGTGAGAGAATGCGGTCCGAAAATGGCGACGTCTCCGACGGATTCCTATGGATGATGATAGATCCTGTCCGCATTGCGGGAGCCTCCTCATGTGCGATGTTTCCGACTCTTAACACTGGACGCGCATCATCGGTCCGTAACATTGCAGATCACAATCTTCCGAGACAAAGCAATGCAGCGTTTGTGGGGTAACGTCATTCTGGTTCTTCTCGCCGCGCTGGTCATCGCCAGCTGTGGTGAAAAGCGCGAGCGCGGTCGCGGCGCCGACGAGGGCTCGCGCAAGGAGGTCATCACCCAGAAGGGCTCCGATACGATGATTCTCCTGGCCCAGCGCTGGTCCGAGGCCTATGCGAAGAAGCACCCCGAGATCCAGGTCCAGGTCACCGGCGGCGGCTCCGGCACCGGAATTTCGGCACTCATCAACGGCACCACCGAGATCGCCAACGCCTCGCGACCGATGAAGGAGGAGGAGCGCAAGCAGGTTCGCGAGAAGTTCGGTGGCGACGTCGTCGAGATTCCGGTAGCCAAGGACGGCATCGCGATCTACGTCAACGAGTCGAATCCGCTCGAGCAGATCACGGTCGAGCAGGTCCGCGACATCTACTTCGGCAAGGTAAAGAACTGGAAGGAGGTCGGCGGACCTGACCAGGACATCATCCTCTACGGTCGCGAGAACAGCTCCGGCACGTACGAGTTCTTCAAGGAGCACGTCCTCGACAAGGGGGATTTCGCGCCGCAGACCCAGACGATGCCGGGCACGTCGGCCGTCGTCAACGCGGTCTCGAAGGACAAGGGTGGCATCGGCTACGGCGGCGAGGCGTACACCCAGGGCGTCAAGCAGCTCAAGCTCTCCGGTGGTGGTGGCGAGGCGGTCGCTCCGACCGAGGAGAACATCCGCTCCGGCGCGTACCCGCTGTCGCGGAACCTGTTCTTCTACCTCAAGAGCGCGCCGGCCGGCGCGACCAAGGACTACGTCGACTGGGTGCTCGGACCCGAGGGACAGGCCGAGGTGAAGGCGGCAGGGTACTTCCCGCTGAACTGACGCGCGATCCCGACAGTTGATCCCGACAATCTCCTGCCACCAGCGGTGCACCGTGCACCACTGGTGGCAGGATTGCTTTATCGGCGCACGACGAGCTTCGCCACGGTCTCACCAGCGGCACCTCGTGCCCGCACGATGTACGCTCCGTTCGCCAGCTCGCCCGGCACGGGCAGCCGGAGCATTCCCGGCTCGAGCCATCTGTCGATCAGCGTGCGCACCACGCGTCCGTCGGCGCCGAGGAGCTCGACATGGATCATCTCAGGCGCGCGGGTCATGATCAACAGCGCCGGGACGCCGCCGCCGTTGCCGGTCACTCTGATCCTCGTGCCGCCGTCGCCCCCGCCGTCGATTCCTCCGCTCGGCAACTGGCCGAGCGCGTAGCTGGCCATCGACTCCTCGTCGACCTTCAGGATCTCGCAGGTCCTCGTGATCGATTCGTTGCCGGTAATGCCTCCCATCACCATGACGAGCTCCTCGAAGCTGTCGCCGCGGCGGCGTTTGAAGGCCATGATCGTGTGCTCGGCGCGGACCTGGTTGAGCCTCGGCGCGAAGAGCCATGTCCGTGCGGCCTTGTCGTACCACTCGCACGTTCCGGTCGCGTCGACGCTGTCCGGACTGTGCCAGATCGCGTCGACGAAGCCGCCGGTGACCAGATACCGATCGTGGGCGAGCATCGCTCCCGCCTGCCATGTGACCGGCAGCCGCATCGTATCGATCACCTGCCACTGCGAGTAGCGGGTGTCGAGCATCTCGGCACTCGAGGCCGACGACGTGGGAGCGTTGCGACCGCCGGCGACGAGGACCGTCGAGTCGGAGAACCGCGCCATCGTGAAGCCCGTGATCCTGCTCTGGGCCATCGGGTCGATCGTCGACCATTCATCACGCGACGGGTCGTAGATATCAGCACGGCTCAGGTAGTCCCCGTCCCAGCCGCCGATCCGCCCGCCGGCGACGAGCACCCGCCCGTCGTGCAGCAGCAATGCCTGGTGGTCCATTCGCTTCTGCGGCAGCGGCGCGGCCGAACGCGATCGCCCGGTCAGCGGATCGTAGATCTCGCTCGACGCCAGGAAGACGTCGCCCCGGGCTTCGTTGAAGCCACCGGTGACGAGGATCGTGCCGTCGGGAAGGAGCGTAGCGGTGTGGTTCTGCCGGCCCGTCAGGAGCGAGCCACCATCCGACCAGGCGTTGCTCGTCGGATCAAAGATCTCGACGCTCGCGGTCACGCGGTTCGACTGGTTGTCCTGGGTGTTGCCACCGATCACCACGACTCGTCCGTCGGCGAGGGTCGTGGCGGTATGTCGCTCCCTCGGGATCGACATCGATGGTCCAGGCGACCAGCGGAGCATCGCGATCTCGAAGAGCTCGCAGGACGCGACCGCCCGGTGCCGCTCGTTGGTGCCGCCGGCGACGAGCACGCGGGCTCCGTCGATGAGCGTCGCGGTATGCATGCGGCGGGGTGTCGCCATCGAATCGACGTACTGCCATTGCTGGGCGCCGGCGACAGCGGCGAACAGCAGCATGCCCAACGCGCAAGTGGTCACGGAACGGATCATGGCGGCCTCGGTACAGTGGGGATTTGTCTGTCAGAGAAATGACCCTTCGCACCGCGGGAGGTTACCGAGGCGACGCCACCCGCCGGTGCGTGATCGGCAAACAGGATCGCGGACAAACAGGGAAGGCCCGATCGGACACTATGGTCCGACCGGGCCTTCCTCGTGTGCGATCGGCGCCCTAGACGCCCTGCTTGCGCAGCTTCTCGCAGAGATGTTTTGGGACGCGTCCGCGGCGCATGAGCTTCCGCGCGGTGTCCTCCCGGATCATGTATCGCCCGACCATGATCGTGCTGGCGAGACGAAGGACCTCGGGATCCTCACCTTCCAGCGTTCGCTGTATGTCGGGCCAGTTCTGCTCTGTGATTTCCATCGCGAGTCCGGCGTTCCGTAGAAAGTGTGTTCGTGGCTTCGGTACGTCCCCGACGATCGATGGCTCGAGGGCCGGGCGGGAAGTGACGGTGCGTGTCATCCGCGCCTTGGACCAGGCGCCGGATGGTGAATTCTTGGCCGCAAGCTATCGAACCTGCGTGACCCATTGATGACAGACACGGAAACCATTGACATGTTTCGTCGCCGGACCGCACTATCTGGGACAACATTACGCTCGGAACCGTGGCTGCGCAGCGACAATCCGCGACGGTCGCGGAAATTTACCCTTTCGCCGGAGCCTCGACGGTGGCCCGCGGTTCCCCGCGATGGCCGTATTATTGCCCGCTCCGGATCACGCCGACGGGCAGTCCCCGCGACGGCGTGTCGCACTGCGACCACGAAACCAGAACCATGAAGATTGCGATCCTGACCGGTGGCGGCGACTGCCCCGGGATGAATGCGTTCGTGCGCTCCGCCGTACGCTCGGCGCTCCACGTGCTTCCCGACAGCAGAGTCTTCGGAGTGCTCGACGGATGGGTCGGCCTGCTGGAGCCGAAGTACCGACCGCTGACCAACATCGACACCGCCGGCATCAACCGGCTCGGCGGCACGATCCTCGGCACGATGCGGGCGCCGGAGCTGGCGCACAACCGGGAGCTGCAGGACAGGCTCGTGCGAAACTTCCTCGAGGCTGGCTTCGACGCCCTGCTGGTCTGCGGCGGCAACGGCAGCCTTCGCGCGGCCAGCACGCTCGACCGCCTGCTGCGCGAGAACGGCTCCGAGCGATCGATCCTCTTCACGCCGGCCTCGATCGACAACGACGTCGCGAACACCCTGGGCACCGCCCTCGGATTCTACTCGGCGCTGACGCGAAGTCTCGAGATGATGGAGTGGATTCGTGACACCGCCTCGGCGCACCGCCGAGTCTACCTCATCGGATCGATGGGCCGCAGCTCCGCCTACCTGCCGTTCTACGCGGGCATCGCTTCCGGCGCCGAGTACGTGATCCGTCCGAGCGAGCGGGTGAACTTCGAGGCGATCGCCGACATGGTCGAGGCGCGCGACCGCGACACGCGCATCATCGTCAGCGAGGCCTACCCGAAGTCGCTCGAGTCGATCCGCGCGATCCTCTCGGACTCACTCGAGCGGCGCGACAGCCGGCACGAGATCCGGACCGTCGACATGGGCTACTTCCAGCGCGGCGGCGAGGCAACCGTCGCCGACGTGATCCGCGCGAACTGGATCGCCTTCCACATGGTGCAGTGCATTCGAGAGCAGGCGGGCAGTGGGTTCTTCGGAGCCTTCCACGTCGGCGGACCGCCGAACCGCGTCCCGCTCGAGGACGCTCTGAAGCCCTCGGCCAACCACGACGACATCCCCCGGCAGATGATCGAAATGGCGCTCGCGCTGCGGTAGCTCGCTTCGCTCGCGGGGACTGGCCGGTGGCCAGGGACAGGCCTTCGGCCAGGGGACAGGCCCTTGGCCAGGGGACAGGCCTGCGGCCAGGGGGCGTCAGCGGCCGGGTTCGATTCTTGTCATCACCGTTACGTCTACTGTTCTTGATAGGAAGCGGCCTTCGGGGAGGTCGTTGTCGAACATTTCCGTGTTTTCGCCGGCTCCGCGGGCTTTCGTTTCGGGTACGCCCAGGGCTTGTGCCGTTGAGAGGGCGCGGTTTCGGGAGAGCTCGAGGTTGTGGTCGGCCATGCCGAGGCGGTCGGTGTAGCCGACGATCTCGACCTGCGACGTTGGTCGGATGCGGCCGCGGATGATGTCGGCGATCATTCGGTTGACCGGCGAGAGTACTGCGCGGTCGAACTCGAACGTGATGAGGTTGTAGCGCTCGTAGGAGATATCCCCGAGTCGCTCTTCACGCTTGCGCTGGATCGTCACCTGCTCGACGCGGGCCTCGTCGGTCGAGCTCATGCTCCGGCCGCGCTCGTCGAACTGTTCGTAGGTCGCGATGATCTTCTCGCTCGTCAGCGGTATGCGCGACGGATCGTCGAGCAGGTTGAAGTCGATCGCCGGCTGCGGCGTGCCCGATCCCTCGAGCGCGCCGAGCGTTCTGGCGCCCTGCGTGATCGCGATCTTCCAGCGGCCCGGTCCGGCGTCGACCGTCTGCGTGCCGCGAAGGCGCAGGATCGGCGGATCGATCGTGCGGATCGTGTCGGTCGTCGTGACCGGAGCGAGCATCTCGATGCGATTCGATGTCACCTCGACGCGGCGGTTCTCCTGAACTCCGTCGGCGGAGTCGGGGTTCGAGGGGACCGACGGCAGGTTCCGCGCCTCGACCGCGATGCGCTTCGTGTCGATGCCCCAGGCGCGCACGAGATAGTCGCGCACGGCCTCCGCGCGCCGGCGCGAGAGCTCGACGTTGCCCTGCTCGGGGCCGACGTTGGCGTTGGTGCCGGTCAGCGTGATGCGCGCATCCGGGTACTGCACGAGGCGGGATCCGAGCACGTTGAGGCTCTGGTAGTACACTTCGAGCTTGCTCTTGTCGTGCAGCTCGGCGGTGTTGAATCGGCGCTGGGCGTCGTCGAGGTAGACCGTGTAGCGCGACGGGATCTCGCTCGAGCCCTCCTCGAAGAAGATGTAGTTCAGGAACGCGCGCGTCTCGGTGTTGATGAACTCCTCGACGCGGATCGGAACGTTCTGATGCTCGACGCCGTCGGAGCTGACGCTGACCATGTCGAGCGCCGCGGCGAGCCTCGGCTCCTGCGGCGGCGGAATGACCACCACGGGCGGCGCGACCGGCACGGGCAGAGAGTACTTGATCGAGAGGCCGAGCCGGAGCTGGTGCGCCTTCCAGTCCATGTCCGTGCGCACGTCGGTGAACGCGTACGAGTACGCGAGCTCGGGCACGAGCAGCAGCGTCTGCTGCGCGTTCATCGGCAGCTCGTAGTCGACGCCGATGAGCGCGCCGACACGCAGCGCCGTATTCTGCAGCTCGCCGGAGTAGGAGTTGCGTACGCGCGTGTTCTCGTTGTTCGGTCCGATGAACACCAGCCCGGCGGGGCTGAGGGCCTCCTCCTCTTGAAAGAGATTCGTCGAGATCGGCGACGACAGCTCGGGTCCGATCCTGAACGTCACCGGCACGTCGAACGGGCGGATGCCGAGCGTGACGTCGGCGCCGATCATCCGCAGCGCGACGTCGAACGAGTAGCCGCTGGCGGCCGGGACCGGCTCGTTGGTGACCCTGTCGTTGACCGGGCCGATGTCGGCTTCGGTCGTCTCGTCGGCGCTCAGCGGATCGAACGCACCGCGCACCATCACCGAAAAGATCTCCGTCAACGGCAGCTCGACGAGCACGCCGCCGCCGACACCGAATCCGGTGCCGCCGGTGAAGCGTCCGTTGTCGTGCTCCAGGCACGTCGGCGCCTCGGGCGCGCCGGTATGGTCACCGGAGTGGAGGTTGAGGCCGCCGAAGCCGTAGAGTCCGATGCGAGGACGCATCCGCTGCAGCGCGAGCGTATCGGCCGAGGGAGCGGCCGGCTGCGCCGCCACAGGGGCGCAGGCGAGCGCCAGTCCGAGCGCGGCAAGCAGTGCCGACGCGGCGTGTCGAATCGGTCGCGAGCGATCGATCATCGTATGGTTCGTGTTGTGCCCGGTTGTCTCAATTACGTCGTCTGCTCCGCTACTTCACGAGCACGGCGCGCTGGATGCTCCGCTGCGTCGGCGTCAGCAGCTCGAGGTAGTACACGCCGGAGGGAAGATCCCCCGCGTCCCAAGTGCGCGTGTGCACGCCGACCGGCAGGCGCTCCGACTCGATGAGCCGTTGGACGAGCCGGCCGCCGGCGTCGCTGACCTGCAGCGTCGTCGGTCCCGACTCGCTCGTCTCGAAGACGACCTCGGTCGAGGGGTTGAAGGGATTCGGGCTGACGGCCTTGATTCCCGCCGCGCCGGTGATGCGCACGAGGCGGTTGATGCCGACCTCGCAGTAGCCGATGAGCGTGAACAGTCCGTCGTCGGTGACCGTCAGCACCTGGCCGTCGGTGAAGAACAGCGTGTCGATGGCGATCGGCGTCGTCAGGCGATCGCCGAGCATGACGGTTGCGTCGAGCCATGCGATCGTATCCGGCGCGGCCGGCATCGGATCGTTCGAGACCTCGATCGTCACCACGCGGTCGTCGCCGTCGATCGTCTGCGAGATGATCGAGCCGGCGGCGACCGACAGTCCCGTGACCGGCTTCGGCAGCGCCTCGTTGCCCGAGCGCACACGGCGCGGGTACAGCAGGTTGCGATTGAACCGCAGCGTCGCGCGGAACGTCGTCGCCTCGGCCTCGTTGAGCAGCGTGCCTCTCTCGAGGATGATCGGGATCGAGACGAGATCGCCGGGCGCTCCCTCGAGCGAATCGGGGATGACCACCGCCGCTGAGCCGATGGCAATGATGCGGCCCCGGCCGGTGATCGGGATCACTGTGCTGTCCGCGCACGGCTCATCGTAGTAGGCGATGAGCGTTCCCGGCGCGTCGTTCGAATCGACCGGTGTGAACTCGACCGTCACGTCGATCGAGCCGGGCGACGGCGGGATCGTGATCGGTCCGAGCGGTGAGACGATCCGGTACGGTCCGCTGATCGTCAGCCGCCCGCGCAGCGGCGCGTCGGTGCGGTTGTACAGCGTGAGGGTCTGCGGCGCGCTCGTGGTGCCGACGTCGACCTGACCAAAGTCCAGCGCCGCCGGCATCTGGATCGCCTGGCGACGCCGCTCGCCGACCAGGCGCACGGTGATGTCACGGCGGTTCGGATCGTCGGAGCGGACGATGACGTCGGCGGTCTGCAGTCCATCGGCCGGCGCGAGCGCCGGATCGAATCGGTACGTCACGAGCACGGGCGTGCTGCGCGGCGCGAGTACGATCGGGAAGGTCGTCGGCGTCACCTGGATGAACGCCGGCGACGTTGGCTGCGTGATGTCGGAGATCGTCACGGTCGCGGTGCCGGTGTTCTCGATGCGCAGCACGAGCGAGGAATCCTGACAGACGAAGTGCGAGCCGAAATCGAGCGACCCGGTCACGACGAGGTTCGCGAGAATGCCCTCGCCGGTCAGCGGCACGCAGATCGTGTCGAGGCACGGCGACTCGATCACCCAGCAGAGCTCGGCGGAGTAGGTCTGCTGCGCCGCCGGAGTGAACGTCACTTCGACGGTCGTCAGCTCGTTGGGCGCGAGCGTCGCCGGCAGCGAGCGGCGCGTGATCGCGAACGAGCTGCCGGTCTGACGGATGAACACGTCGCGCACGACGCTGCGGATGTCGTTGGTCGTCGTGCTGTCGAAGCGCAGGAACGTCGTCCCCGCGACGCCGACGCCGACGTTCGACTGCCCGAACGCGATCGGCGCGCTCGTGTAGCTGAGTCCGGTCCGGCGACCGATGACCGGGATCCGGTACTCGACGTCGCAGATCTCGTTGGTGACGATCAGCGTGTCGAAGAAGTCGCCGCTGCCGGTCGTCTCGAAGCGCACCGTGAGCGTGACCTCGCCGCCGCCGTTGATCGTGAAGGCCGGTCGCGGCGTCACCGTGAACGCGCTGCCGTCGACGAGCCGCACGCCGACCTGCTCGGTCATCGTGCCGAGCGAGCGGACGCGGAAGCGGATCTCGCGTCCGGCGTCGCAGCCGAAGAGGCTTCCGAAATCCACCGGTGGCACGATCGCGTTGCCGGCGCTGTCGAGCACCTCGATCGCCGAGCGCTCGCGGATGCGGCGCACCGTGATGTCCATCTGCGCCTGGTCGGGATCCTGGCTCGTCGTCAGCACGCGGATCGTCTCGGTGCCGCTGGTGCCGGGCATCCATCGCACGGTGATCAGAATCGTGTCGCCGCCGGCGAGCACCGTCGGGTAGCTCGCCCGCGACGTCGTCACCGTGACCTCGCCGCCGAGCGGCGCGATGCTGTTGATCGTCTCCGGCGCCAGCCCCGCGTTGACGAGCGTGAGCGTGTCGACTTCCTCCGGAGCCGGATCGGCGCACGGCTCGGCGCGCAGCTCGAGCTCGGTGCGCGACAGGCGCAGCAGCGAGGTGATCGCCGTGCCGCTGATCGGAATGCAGACCGTGTCCGGACAGACGCCGTCGAAGACGACGCACATCATCGTTCCCGGCGCGATGCGTCCGGGCGCCGTCGGCGCGTAGGTGACCTGTCCGGGGATCGAGACCGTCGGAGGCAGTGCCTGTCCGATGACGTTCGGCGCGGTCAGCGCGGGATCCGGCGGTACGAAGTAGACGTTGGAGATCGTCCCGCGGGCGGTGCCGTTGTTGGCGATCGTCACCGCCTGCGAGGCGGTGGTGCCGACGGCGACCTGGCCGAAGTCGATCGGCTGCGGGTTGACCGCGATCGACGCGCGCACGGCCGTGCCGGTGACCGTGAAGAGCACCGTGTCGCACGGGTCGACGACGATGCGATACTGCCGCGAGAACGTGCCCTCGGCGGTCGGCGCGAAGCGCACCGTGATCGGCACGCGGGCGTTGGCGAGGATGCGCGGCGCGGTCGGCGTCGGCGTCGTGGGCGAGAGAATCGTGAACGGTCCGGCGCCGAGCGGCTCGATCGCGAGGATGCGCGCGGTCGTGTCGCCGGTCCAGAGGAAGTCGAGCGAGCGCGTCGTGTCGTCGCCGACGCAGATCTCGCCGAGGTTCAGCGTTGGGGTCGAGACCGCGGCGTTGAACGCGAGCTTGCGACCGATCAGCGTCACGACCAGCGGATCGCGCGGGTTGGCCTGCTGGCCGGCCCCGTCGACGCGCGGGTCGTTGTTGACGAAGGTCGCCGTGGTCGTCTTCGTGCCGGGCGTCAGCGGAGCGAACACCCAGGTGACGGTGATGCGGTTCGTGTCACCATCGTTGACGACGCCGGGAATCCTCTGCGGCCAGACGGTCGGCTGCGTGATCTGGAAGTCGGTGGTCGGCACCAGCGTCGGGCGCTGGACGACGAGCTCGGCAAAGCCGGTGTTGATGATCTCGAAGGTGCCGGTGATCATCGACTCACAGACGAGGTCACCGACACGGATCGTCGTGTCCGCGTTCGTCTTCGGGATGAGGTCGACGAAGATCATGTTCGCCGCGGCCTGCGAGAGCACGACGCGCGCCGAGCGCTCCCAGCGGTCGGTGTTCGGAAGGGTGTTCGGATCCTCCTGACCGACGGCGATGTAGTAGTTGCCGCCGGTCGGCACCGTGATGTCGAGGAACCACCGGCGGTTCGGTCCGGCCGAGACGCGCGTCGCGGCGCCCGGTCCGGCGATCCGGGTCCAGTTGGGGATCGCGTTGTCGCCCTTGATCCAGACGTAGATGTCGTGCGAGGTGTTCGCGTACGTGCCCCAGAGCCGGAACGTCGGCTTGTCGACGTAGGTGAGCGTGTCGGTCGTCGGCCCGATGAACCGCGATTGCGTCTCGTTGAGCGTCGGCTCGGTCACCGTGAAGCCGTCGAAACGGAGCCGGCCGGGCGCGCCGACGCCACCCGGCTGGAAGGGGGAGACCGTCGAGACGCCGCCGACGCCGCCGGCGGAGTAGAGCGTCCCGCCCGTTCCGCGCCAGTCTTTCGCGCCGACGATCGCCATGCCGCCGGAGCCGCCGCCGCCTCCCTGGACACCCTGACCGCCGGGGCCACCGCGGACGACGACCGCGCCGTTGGACGTCATGCTTTGCTGCGAGTACACCGCGATCGCGCCGCCGCCGCCGCCGCCTTCGCCGGCGCAGACGTCGCTGCCCTGCGGGTTGCCGCTGGATCCGCCCGAGCCGCCCGACAGGGGCACGCACATGATGTTGCCGATTCTCAGGCCGGCCTGGCCGCCGCCGTTCCCCGCGGTGCCGAAGTGGTTCGCGCCCGCGCCGGGCGTTCCGTTGGCCGAGCCGCCGCCGCCGCCGTGTCCCGCGGTTGCGGTCTGCGTGCCGCCGCAGCTCGAGGTGCCGCCGTCGCCGAACGGGTGGCCCGTGCCGCCGCCGGCGCTCTCGGGGTAGCAGACATCGATCGGGATGCCGCCGGGCGCGAGGTTGAGCGAGGATGAAGCGTTTCCAGCCGAGTTGATGAACGTGCCCGGTCCGGTACCGGTGCCGTTGGAGGCGCGGATGTCGTTGCGCACGGTCGAGCCGCGGTTGTTCCGACCTCCCCAGGCGCCGCCGGTGTAGCCGTTGCCGCCGCCGGAGCCCGAGGCCCCCTGGCCGGTGAACACGTGCGCATCGCAGACCTGACCGCCGCCGCCGCCGCCGCCGACGCCGCCGTCGCGATTGTTCGCGCTGAGCTCGATCACCGTGCCGCCGGCCATCGTGACGTTCCCCTGCGCGAGGAGAACGAGGGGCAGATACTGCTGCAGGCCGGGCGTCGCGCCGTCGAGATCGATGGTCTTCTGAGCGGTGATGGTGCCGCTGAGCGTCAGATTACGCACGAGCATTGCGCCGCGAGGCGATCGCCAGTTGGCCGTGCCCGGCGTGCCGGTGCCGAGCTGTGCGCCGTTGGTGAGCGTGAGATCCTGTGGCGTGACGATCTCGAAGCGGATCGGGGTGCTGCGCACGCCGTTGAGCACGACGACGACATCACAGCGTCCGTTCGCCGCGCCGCGCTTGACGAAGATCTGCGTCGAGATCATCCTGCCTTCCCAGTGCACGACGGCCGGACCGCAGACGATGCGCGCGTTGTCGGCGGCGTTGGCCGGTTCGACCGTCAGCGCGGGCGCCGGACCCTCGAAGGCCACGTCCTGATTGCCGAACGTCTGGAACGCGCTCCAGAAGCCGATGATCTCGACGTACGAGTTCATCCCCGCCGCTCCGATGTCGGGGATCATGTACGCCACCTGCGGCTGGGAGCGCAGCGCGGGAGCCAGGGTCAAAAGGATGAGGAAGAGCGTAGCAAAACGGCGCATGGACACGCTCCTGCAGGATTGTTCTTCGATAGGTGCACGGGACAACGCGGGATGCCGCGACCGGACCAATGGACCCGCCGGATCGCACTTCGCTGCCTCCGACAATACGAAATATTACGCCAACAAAAAGAGAGAGGGCGGACGACCCATCCGGGTCGCCCGCCCCTCGAATTCATCGACGCAGTTCAGGCTCAGTTGCTGCTGGTTCCGGCCCCTGCGGCGGAGGCGGCCTTCTCCTTGTCGACGGCCGCGTTGATCGCGTCCATCGCCTCCTGCTCGAGCCGGCCGTTCGACTTCCAATAGTGCCAGATGTTCGTGAATCGCGCCTCATAGCCGCTGAGCTGCGCGAGCACCTTGACGGTGACCCGGCCGTTCTCCAGCGTCTCGAACGTCACCATCATCTTCGCGCGCCCGACGGTCCACCCCGGAGAGCGGATGTAGGGAACCTCGCCGTACTCGGACATTTTCGCGAAAAAGTTGCCGTCATCGGCGAGCGGGCGGAACGCGGTCTCGATCAGGCGCTTCTTCTTGCTCGCGTAGTTCTCCGGGTAGCCGATCTCGGCCAGCGCGGTCTTGACGACCTTGAAGACGTTATCGAAGTCCATGTCGTACTCGGCGACGATCGACGAGCCGGAGGTATCGACAGGAGCGTTGTCATTGGTCGGAGAGGCCGTCGCCGGTGCCGGAGGCGGAGCCTCGCCCTCCTGCGCGCGAAGCGAAGGAACGGCGATCATCGCCAGCATGACAACGAGTGCGAAGGCCAACAGTCGGGGAGTGTTCATGCGTAGATCGGAGCGAATTCGGTGATACGGGACGGACGCACGGGGCTGCGGGAGAGTGACGCACGAAGCGGGCAAAAGGTTTACCGGAAGGTACGCCGAAGTGCCGGTTCGATGCGAGGCCGTCAGCGCGCCGAGAGGATCCGATCGTAGGCCGGTCGTCCGGTGTGAACGAGTCCGATTGCGGTCTGGATCTGCGGATCGCTTGCGATGCCGGTCTCGTAACGTGCGCGCTGGCCGCGGTAGCGGCCGACGAGCTCGGTCTGCAGGGCGCGGCGCAGCAGCTCGCGGTGCGTGACGAAGACGCGCCGGCTCTCGGCCGCGATCTGCGCCTGCAGGGTCTCGATCGAGCGCAGGACGAGCGGATCGTAGCTCGATGCCTTTGCCGCGGCGTGCAGCTCGCGGGCGCGGGCGAGGACCGGATTCTCGTCGGCATCGGCGGCGAAGTGGCGCACGGCGTACTCCTCGAGCTCGGCCATCAGGGCGTCATCGACGCGGAATCCCGTCGGCAGCGTCGAGTACTTCGCGCTGTAGGCGGTCGCGAAATCGAAGAACACGGGGCTGGCAAGGAGCCGAGCGACGACCGATCCGGTGTCGAGATCGGCGACGATCGTGTCCGGCACGACGCCGCCCTGTGCGGTCACGGTGCGACCGCGCGCCGTGCGGAAGTCGCCGCTGGCGCTCGCGTCGGCCAGCAGCGGCTCCAGGTGGGCGTCCGAAGCATACTGCGCCTTCTGGATGCAGCGTCCCGACGGCGTGAAGTAGCGTGCGGTGGTCAGTTTCAGCGTTGCGTCGTGCGGCAGGCGGCGAACCGACTGCACGAGGCCCTTGCCGAACGTCCGGTCGCCGAGAATGACGCCGGCGTCGAGATCCTGCACCGCGGCGGCGACGATCTCCGCAGCCGAAGCCGAACCGCCGTTGACGACGACGACCAGCGGCCGGTCGCCGATGATCGGCTCCTCGGTCGAGCGATAGATCCGCTCCTCGGTCGAATCTCGTCCGCGGGTCGTGACGATGGTGCTGCCGTTCGGGACGATCTTGCCCGCAACGTCGACGGCCGACTCGAGCAGGCCGCCCGGATTGTCGCGCATGTCGAGGATGAATCCCCGCGCGCCGCGCTTGATCAGATCCGACATCGCCGAACGCACCTCGTCTCCGGCGTTGGCGCCGAAGCGCTCGAGGCGGATGTAGCCCACGTCGTTGCCGACGATCGCGCTGTGCACGACACTGAGCACGCGGATGTTCTCGCGCGTCAGCACGAACGTCAGCGGCGTGCCCGCGCCCTCGCGCAGCACCGACATCGTCAGCGTCGTGTTGGCCTCGCCCCTGGTGAACTCGCGCAGCGAGTCCAGTGGAATGTTCAGAACCTGTGCGCCGTCGATCGAGAGGATGCGGTCGCCGATGCGCAGACCCTGTCGCTGCGCCGAGTACCCGTCGACGATGTCGACGATGGTGATCGCGCTGTCGCGGACTCCGACGGTGATGCCGATGCCCCCGTACGACCCGCTGGTCAGCAGCTCGATGTCCGCCGACTCCTTGCGACGCATGTACACCGTGTACGGATCGAGCGTCCTGAGCATGCCCTCGATGCCCGCGGAGATGAACTCCTCCGGCTCGATCTCGTCGACGTAGCTCTGGGCGATCTCACGGTAGACCTGCCCGAAGAGCTCCAGCCCCCGGTTGAGCTTGTAGAAGTAATCGTCCTCGTCGCGGCCGGTGAACGCGGTGACGACCAATGCGGTGGCCACCACGAGGGCTGCGTGCGGAAGCAGTCGGCGTATCGTCATCTTCATGGTCGTAGTCTGGTCGACGGTGCATCGGTGCCGGGTCACCTACGACGGGATTCAAAATGCGAGCCACGGATCGGATCGTACGACGGAAGGGGATGGCGGGCAAGGGCGAACGGTCGCGATGGATCACTCCATCGCGCCTTCGATCACCTCGGCCTCATCGTAGTCGAAATCGCCACGGCGGGCGCGGAGATCGACGTACTGGGCCGTCAGAAGGTTCGTCAGCAGGAACTGCGCGACGGCCGAGAGGATGCCGAGCAGGAGCGAGCGCTCCGGCGTGAACGCCGACGCCATCGCCCGATAGCCGGTCACGATGGACGTCGCGTCGTTGATGTCGATGGTGTCGATCGAGGGGGATATGGCCTCCGACCCCGCGATGAGCACGGCGGCGAGCGGAAGCAGGGCGGCGAGGACCTTCCAGAAGTACCCGCGCACGAGCGCCATGCTCGAGAGCAGCGAGCGCCACGGTCCGCGGTCGTCGGCGACGATCTCGTGCAGTCGGAAGACGGTCGCCACGCCGAAGTAGACGAGGGCGGCCATCGCGGCGAACAGGGCGATGTCCTCCATGCCGGGACCGGCCGCCCGCAACACGGTCGAGAGCAGCAGATAGGCGAAGAGGATGACGCTCACCACGAGCAGCAGCACGATGACCTGCGCGAGCATCATCGCCAGGGGTCGTCCGGTGAGTCGTCGCAGCCAGCCGCCGATACCGCGGCCCACGCCGACGGCGCGATCCCAGCTCTCGACGGTCGTCGCGAGCTGGGCGACGCTGCTCGCCAGCGCGAGGAGCAGGCCGGTGAGCCCGGCGAACGCGAACGAGCCGGTGACGTCGCCGAGCGATTGCGGCGTGAGCTCGGAGAGATCGCTGCCGTGCTCGGAAACGATGCGCGCGGCGTCGAGGAAGAACGCGTGCATGGCGCCGCCGAGCAGCAGATAGCACGGAACGATGAGCACAATGGCGGCGGCGAGGCCGCGCGGCGCGGTGCGCGCGACGAGCCGTGCCGTCGCACGGTAGATCGCGAAGATGCCCATCGGCCGCTGCGGTACCGGCCAGTCGTGTTCGGTGCTCACCTGTGGCTCACTGGTCCATGAGAAAGAATTTCATCGAAAGGATCTCGACGGTGCTGCCCGGCAGCGCCTCGAGGATCACGTACTCGGTGCCCGGCAGCGTCGTCGTCTGCTCGTGGAGCACGCGGCATCCGGCGTCGAATCGAATGAGCTCGCCGTCGCTGGTGATCTTCACCGTCTGCGGTCCCGCGTCGGCGTTGTACTCGATCGGGACGATCTCCATCTGCTCGTTGCGCACCCAGCATCCGGAGGTCGAGTAGCGCAGCGCGATTCCCTGGGTCGTATCGAAACCGTGAGGGACGGTGCGCACGAAAGCGACGAGGCCGTCGCCCGCGAGGATGTTGAGATCGAACTGCGCGACGCTCTGCGTCAGTCGCCGCGTCTTGATCGCGACGCGGGCACCAGGCTTCAGCAGGATCCGCTTGTTCGCGACCTCGACGTCGTCGTAGTGCGACATGATCGTGCCGACGTAGAAGTCGCGTCCGACGATCACGTTGAAGTGATCGTAGTCGCAGCCGGCGAGCGAGAGCGCAACCGCAACGGGTGCGATCATCGACGCGACACCACGAACGATGCGTGCGCTCATCGGCGATCGACCTCCTCGGGCGTGTGGAACACGTCGCCGATGCCGAGGCCGATGCCGAGATAGACCGTCGAGAAGTCGCCGTTGTTCTGCAGCTCGAGATCATCGGCGATGTTGAGCAGGCCCTGCTTGACGTCGTCGTCGATCGAGCCGCTGGCGTAGGCGAGGATGAGCTCGCCCTGCACCCAGTCGCTGATCTTCAGCGACGTGCGCGCGCCGATCTGGAAGACGGTCGTCGGATAGTAGTTGAGCTCGATGAACGGCTCGACGTTGAGCTGGTCGAGCAGGAGGTTGTGCCGATACCCCGCGCGGATCGGAAGGAAGCTGTAACCGAGCTCACTGCCCGAGAGCGCCAGGACGTTGAGCAGCGACGTCCCGACGAAGAAGCGCCGATTCGCGAACGGCAGGGGGTACGTGGCCGAGGCCAGCCGCACCACGACGCCGCTGATCGCGGGCGTCGAGCCCGCGACCGTGTCGCCGGCGAACGGATCGTCCGCTCCGAAGCTGCGCACGAAGTCGACGTTGAGCGCCGAGACCTCGAGCGCGTTGTGGTCGTGGTCCTTCCACTCGATGAAGAGCTCCTCGGTCTTGTTGACGAAGTCGAGCGCCGAGATGCCGATCCCGAAATAGGGGAACGATGCGCTGTAGTCGAGCGTGTCGCCCGCGCCCGCGAACCAGCTCGAGGTTCCGTGTACGTACCCGGCGTAGCCGCGGAGGTTGAATCCGCCGAAGGAGCCGACGTCGATCGTGGCGCCGCCGTTGACGTATTGCGACGGAAAGCCGGAGAGACCGAGGAAGGGAACGACCATGACGTAGGGCGGCTCCTCGCGCAGGAAGATCCGCTTGCGGATGTAGCCGTTGAGGACGCTCAGCAGATACTCGCCCGGCTGGAGGCTCGATCGGTTGTCGACCTTGCGGACGAAGCCCTCCGCGATCGACGTGCCGATCGTCCAGTCGGGCGCGTCGTCGAACCACCGCAGGCGCAGCTCGTAGGGAACGAGCCGGTAGAACGAGCCGCCGAAGACGGTCCGGTCGCTCGTGTCGCGGAGGTTGAGCAGGTCGTAGAGTCCGAACAGTCCGTTGCCCGCGCCGTCCTCCGAGGTTCCAGGTGACAGGAAGCTCATCGCCTCGATCCCGCCGAAGCGCAGGTATGCCGGGTAGTACCGGTTGACCGCCGAATCGCGCTGGACGTAGCGCCGGCTGATCTCGACGCTGCGCGGCGACGGGTAGATCGTGCCGCCCTCGCGCTCGCCCGGCGGATTGACCGCATCTTCGCGGATCGTCGTATCGCGAATGGTCACCGTGTACAGATCGGTCTCGGTGCGCGTGATCGCGAAGCAGCCACCGAGCGACAGCGCGGTCGAGAGCAGGCCGACGGCGGCGAGCAGGTGTCGGGCGACGTGCCGGCCGGCCGCCGACGCGACACGTCGACCGCCTGACGATACATGGATGACACTTCGATGCCGGGTCACGTCTGTGTTCCTCACGATTGCCCTGGTCCGTTGGTCGTTGCTATTGTCGCGTGCGAACGAGCTCGACGCGACGCAGCCGTGCATGATAGCGCTCCTCGGGCTCCGCGTCGGCGCGCTCGAGCCGGCGCGATTCTCCTTCGCTCTCGACGCTCAGCAGCGACGCGCTGACGCCGCGGGCGACGAGCTCGCGGCGGACGAACTCGGCGCGGCGACGGCCGAGTCCGAGATTGAACGGGTCGCTGCCGACCGGATCGGTGTGCCCGACGATGACGACCCGATGCCCTTCGTCCAGCCGCAGGCGCGACAGAAAGCGCGCGGCGTTGTCGATGACGTCGGTCCAGCGCTCGGTGCTCGGAAGCCCCCGATCGTCGAGCGTGAACTCGTACGGGTCGGTCGCGTTGTTGAAGGGGAAGTTGATGCGGAAGGTCACCGTGTCCGGCAGGCTGACGTCGAGCGTGATCGGACCGGGTCCGGTGCGCGGGACGGTGACCTCCTCACGACCGTAAAGCGAGCGTCCGGAGCCGGCGGTGACCTCGTAGCGCCTGCCCTGCTCGACTGGGAAGCTGAATCGTCCGCCTCCGCGCGTGATCGTCGAGTCGGCGGGTCCGGGCGGATCGCGCTGCTCGATGCGCACGTGGGCACTGTCGACGGGAATCCCCGCCGCGTCGCGCACGGTGCCGTTGAGCGTGATGCGCTCGGCCGGCGGGCGGCGCGTGCTCGACGCCGCGACCCGTCGCGTGATCTCCGGATGCAGCACGTAGACGTCGAAGCGGAGCGAGCCTTCCTGGTTCGAGCCGTAGTACAGCAGCGTGTCGGGACTCGCGCTGGCAGGGGAGCCGGGGAATATCTCGTCGGCGACGGTGTTGACGGGCAGACCGAGGTTCTCCGCGCCGCCGACCTGGCCGCGCGAGACCGGGGCACGGAAGATGTCGTAGCCTCCGACGGTCGCGTGTCCGCTGGAGGAGAAGTAGAGCCAGCGGCCGTCGGCGCTGATGAAGGGCGTCAGCTCGTCGCACGGCGTGTTGACGCCGGGTCCGAGGTTGACCGGCGTGCCCCAGCGGCCGCTCGCGTTGCGTCGCGAGACATAGAGGTCGACGCCGCCGAGTCCGCCCGGCCGATCGCTCGCGAAGTAGAGCTCGCGGCCATCCGGCGAGATCGCGGGCTGGGCGTCCCAGAAGCGCCGCGTCGACTGCGGCATGCGCTGCGGAGCTCCGATGCCCGCGTCGGTCGCGAGGCCCTGGAACAGATCGTAGTCGCCGCGCAGCGTGCCGGGGCGCCGGGCGGTGAAGAACAGGGTGTCGTCGCGGCCGAGGTTCGCGCCGCCGCCGACGGAGCTGCCGTCGTTGCGGTCCTCCATCCGTATCAGCGAATACGCCCGCGCGTACGATTCGAACGCGACCGTGATGATGCCGTCGCGCGAGCTTTCGCGCACCGTCGCGTAGCCGTCGTGGCGCGCCTCCGGACCCGTCGGGAACGATACCCCGAACTCGTTGGCCTCGCCGTTGAGTCCCTCGACGCGATCGATCGCGAGGTGCCATCCATCGGCGCGCGCGGTCGTGTCGATGCGGATGTCGGTGAAGCGGCCGGGCAGGCATGCGGCGCTCGGATCGACGCACTCGAGCAGCGGTCGGTCCGGCAGCACGATCTGCGTGCTGCAACCGCCGGCACCCGCAAGCGCCACCAGGGCGAGCAGGCGAGCAATCCGCACGGCGTGCCCAGACGGTATGACGGGAGCAGGCGACCTCATGGCGCCGAAACTACGAGATCGGACCGAAAGCCCGACCTTTCGGATCAACGAACATTCCAACGGGTAGTCATGCTGGGAATCGAGTTTGCGGACGACTTCGGTCGGATCGCCAGTGAGTTCGGCCTGAAGTTCCTCGTCGCGCTGATCTGCGGCGGCGTCGTCGGCATCGAGCGTGAGACCAGTGGCAAGCCCGCCGGCGTGCGTACGAACATCCTGATCTGCCTCGGATCGATGCTCTTCACGGCCATGAGCTTCGAGATGGGGCGCGCCTTCGGCGGCGACCCGACGCGCATCGCCGCGCAGATCGTCACCGGCATCGGCTTCCTCGGCGCCGGCGCGATTCTGCACGAGACGGGCAAGGGCATCACCGGCATGACCACCGCCGCGATGATCTGGCTCATCGCCGCGCTCGGCGTGATGGTCGGCGCCGGGTACCTCATCAGCGCCATGGTCATCACCGCCGCGACCACCCTGACGATGGTCGGACTGCGCCGACTCGAGCGCTTCATCAACCGCCGGCAGGGACGCGACTACGCGTTCGTCATCCCGTCGGACGAGCGCACGCGCAGCCGGATCGAAGCGGTCCTCAGCATCTTCGATGATGTCGTCTCGGAAATCGCCATCGCGTCGGAGGGACTCGAGTGCAGCGTCGTCAGCCTGCACTTCACCGGCTCGGTCAACGAGCGCCACGAGTTCCTCCGGCAGGTCTTCAGCATCGAGGGGTTGCGACGGCGCGACATGGAGGTGATCACGGACAAGACCGTGCTCGTCGAGAAGGCTCCGGACGAGAAGCCCTGATACACGCGACAGGGCCCGGTGCTCGCACGAGCGCTCTTCTATCGTACGCCCTCGAGCTCGTCCTCGACGTCGGCGTCGAGCGCGCGCAGTGCGTCGAGGCGCTCGCGGTCGACGCTCCACAGGCGTCGATCGCCGGCCTCGACGAGGCGGCGCACGAGTCCGGAGTAGGCGTCGGGGTTGGCCTCGCGCATCCGCGCGGCGAGCTCCGCGTCGTCGACGAACGCGGCGGCGGCTCCGTCGAAGACCCAGTCGTCGACCGCGTTGCATGTCGCCGCGAAGCCGAACGTGTAGTCCAGGCGCTTGCGGATCTCCTCGACGCCCTGATAGCCGTGGCGCATCATCCCCTCGATCCAGCGGGGGTTCAGCAGCTTCGTGCGCGCCTCGAGGCGGATCGTCGCCTCGAGCGTGCGGACCTTCGCTCGCGCGGTCGTCGTGTCGGCGACCAGCGCCAGCGGGCGTGACCCCGCGTACTTCTCGACCACCGCCGTGAGCCCGCCGATGTATTCGAAGTAGTGATCGACGTCGGTGATGCCGACCTCGCTCGAGTCGAGGTTCTGCAGCGTCACGTCCATGCCCGAGGCCAGCGCCTCGAGCAGCGCGCGCGATCGCTCGGAGGTCATCCGCTTTCCGTAGGCGAAGCTCTTGCGCTCGAGGAAGAGCTCGACGAGGTCGTCGCTCGTCGTCCACGCCGACATCCCCACCATGTGATCGAGATTCGTCCCGTAGGCGCCGGCCTCGTTCGAGAAGATGCGCGTCGACGCCTCGCGCTCGTCGAAGCCGTGTTCCTCGCGCAGCCGCCGGGCTCGCGCCCGGACGTGGTTGACCTCGTCGGGCTCATCCAGCGCGGCGACGCGACGCACCGCTTCGTCGAGCAGCTCGATCTGCGCGCCGAAGATGTCGCGGAAGATCCCGCTTGCCTGGATCGTCACGTCGATGCGCGCGCGGCCGAGTCGTTCGATGGGCACGACCTCGAGCTGCGAGATGCGGCCGATCGAATTGGCGACCGGGTCGATGCCCAGCAGCACGAACGCCTGGGCGATCGCCTCGCCGTGCGTCTTGATGTTGTCGAGTCCCCAGAGCACAAGGCCGATGCTTTCCGGAAGCCGTCCGGTCTCCTCGACGCAGCGCGCGAGCATCGTGTCGACGACGACGCGTGCGTTGCGCAGCGCCGCCTGCGACGGCACCGACGCCGGGTCGAGACCGTGGATGTTGCGGCCGGAGGGAAGCGCCTCGGGCCGGCGGACCGGGTCGCTGCCGATCGCCGGCTCGACGTAGCGTCCGTCGAGCGCCGCGACGACGGTGTCGAGCTCCCGCTCGAGGCAGGCCCGGGCGGCGACGCCGGCGAGGTAGTCCATCGTGCGGCGCGCGGCGGCATCGTCGGCAAGCGGCGCGCGCTCGCGCAGTGCGCGTGCGCCGGCCGCTGCGTCGCCGCCGAGCATCGCCTCGATCGCCTCGCGCGCGATCGCGCGTGCGGCGCGGCAGCGTCGGAGCGCTTCGAGGTCTCCGTGCTCGGCCTGAGTCTGCAGCTCGGCGTAGCGCACATTCGGGCCGGCGGCGAGCGCGGCGAGCGAGACGACGCGATGCTCGGGCCGATCGTACCCGGCGATCTCGACAAGCAGGTCGGCGAGGTCCTCGCGCGTCGGGAGCTCGCCGACGACGTGCAGTCCGTTCGGCACCAGGCGCGACTCGATCTCCTCGAGGTGCGCGTGCAGTCGTCCGACGAATCCATCGTCATCGGTCTCATCGGCCGGCGCGGCGACGTCGCGGTCGAGGTGCAGGGCGTCGACCATGTCGACGAGCAATGCGACGAGCGTGCGGCGTCGGAAGTCGTCGGGTGCGTGGCCGTGGTACTCGGCGAGCATCGACTTGAGCGTCGCCAGCTCGCGGTACAGGCCGGCGTGCTCCAACGGCGGTGTCAGGTAGCTGACGAGCGTCGCGAGCGAGCGGCGCCGCGCGATCGTTCCCTCGCTCGGATTGTTCAGCGAGTAGAGATAGATGTTCGGCAGCGCGCCGATGAGCGCGTCGGGCCAGCACGTCGCATCGAGTCCGGTCTGCTTGCCTGGCATGAACTCGAGCGCGCCGTGCGTGCCGAAGTGCAGGTGCGCGTCGGCGCGCCAGATGCGCTCGATCCACCGGTAGTAGGCGACGAAGCCGTGATGCGGCGTCGCGTTGCGCGCGAACAGCAGCCGCATCGGATCGCCTTCATAGCCAAACGATGGCTGGATGCCGACGAACACGTTGCCGTAGACACGGCCGTGCACCAGGAGCGCGCGCCCGTCGGTGTTCAGCGCGCCCGGAGGCTCACCCCATCGCGCCGCGATCCGCTCGACCTCGGGCGTGATCGAGCGATAGGTGTCGACGTCGACGCGCGCCGCGATCGAGAGCTCCGCCGTTTCCTGCGTGATCGCCGTCGAGTCCCCGATGAGGTCGCGCAGCAGCGCCTCGGGCGTCGCCGGCACGTCGACGCGATATCCCTTGTCGCGCAGCCGCAGCAGCGTGTTGTGAAGGCTCCGGAAGACATCGAGGTAGGCGGCGGTGCCGATCGCGCCGCGGTTGGGCGGGAAGGCGAAGAGCGTGATCGCGACGCGCTTGTCCGACACGGCAGTGCGGCGCAGCGCGATCCAGCGATCGAGTCGTTCGGCGAGGCGCTCGATGCGCTCCTGGAGCGGCACCTTCACGCGACCCGACGGACCGTCGACGACGCCGCTGACGACGATCGGCTCGATCGCGCCGTCGAGCTCCGGCAGCGCGACGTGCATCGCGGTCTGCATCGGGTCGAGTCCGTGCGCCGAGGCGCGCCACGCCTCGACGGTCTGAAAGAGCAGGGGAACCGGCGCGAGATACGGGACGTCGTAGCGGCGCAGCGCCTCGACCGACGCGACCGTGTCGCAGCGCGCGTGACCGCCGACGAGCGGGAAGGCGGTCAGCGAGACGATCGCGTCGACGCCGCGCCCGTGCTCGTCGAGGAGCATGCGCTCGACGGC
>DATLHO010000252.1:0-6174 GCA_035539855.1 Kapaibacterium sp. (SeqCode)
AGCGTCTGGCCGCCAACGGTTCCCTAGATCTCATCGAGGTGAGCACAATGAAGCATCTGACGATCGGAACCGCGATCGGCCTTCTCACGATCACGGTGATCGCGTGCGGACCGACGCCGGAGGATCTTCGGGTCGCCGACCAGTGGCTCGAGACGGATTGCGTCGGACCGGACGGCGCCACGATCACCGCACGCCTTCGTGGCACCGATGAACGTCTCGAACGCTACTTCACGACGGCGTTCGATAGTGGGCCGTCAGCGCCGCATCGGGCTCGCACGGACTCCGCCGGCCGTCACCTGCACCAGATCGTAGCCACGGCCATCGACACGAACAATACCGTCGTGTTCCCGGGCGGAGGCGCATTCGTCACCGCCGGTGACTCGACGTTTGCGGCCGCGTTCGTCGCGTCGTACATCGTCGGATATCGTTCGCGAGCGCTTGCGGCACTCGGCGTAATCGCGACGCAGAATGCGCGCGCAAAGATCGTCGCGGTCGCAGCCGACACATCGTCACCGTTCAATCACCAGGCACGCATCATCGAGGCAGAGATGAGCGTGCCGCCCGGATTCTATCGGATCAAGTGAGTTTTCCCAATCACATTCATTCGCATCGAGGTTGTCATGAGTACTCTGACGTGGGATGGTACGCAGGGTCGCATCGTTGCCGACATCCAGGCACGCTGGCGACTGATGGCCACCGTGGTCTTCGATGGCCTTGAGCGACGGAGCGTTCTGACGAGTGAGGTACTACCAACACCGCAGGACATCATCGCCTGGACCTCGTGCTCCGGACCTCCATCGGCGGTGCTGCCCAACGGTGCGACATTCGAGCTGCAGGAAGGAGTAGTTCCTCGAACCGTGGCGTTCGTACCCCTGCATTCCAACGGCGCCAAATGTCAACCGCCGGGTGTTGCGACAGCCGGATTTGCCACGACCACAGAGAGCAACCAGGATCAGGCACAGGGCCTCGTCTCGGCGGCGTACAAGTTCATCACGACCAGCGGTGAAACGATCCAGGTCGTCATCGCGATTCGCGATGAAGGTGGAAACGGTGGCGATCCGCGGACGCTCAGCGACAGGACCAACGAGATCCTCAAGAAACTTGGCCTCACGATTCGCGTGACGCCGGGAGGCCACGTCGTCGTCAATCCGAACTAGGCCCGCAGAGAACCCGTAGAGGATCGATCACGGTCCTCTACGGGCTCTGGCTTGAGCAGCGATCAGATGCCGGCGATGAGCGTGCCGAGCCTGCCTCCGCCGCCAGGATCGATCTTGTTCTTGATTCGGTAGCGGTGGTTCTCGATCGTGCGCTCGACGGTTCCCATGAGCTCTGCGATCTGTTTGCTCGAGAGACCGAGCTTGAGCAGTGAGCAGATCTTCAACTCGGTCGGCGAAAGCGACGGGCAGCGCGCCGAGAGCCGTGCGACGAAATCGCCGTGGAGCAGCCCAAGCTGCTGCTCGAACGTCTTCCACGAATCGTCGGCCGAGCGGCCGTCGGCGATCTGGTTGAGAAGCGTGCGTGCCTGGCGACGGACGTCGGCGGCGGGAGCGCGGCCGAGCTCCCGGATCTGTTCGGTCAGTCGCTCGAGCAGTTCGTTCTTCTGAATCTGGTTCAGCGCCATCGCCGTCAGCTCGCTCTTCTTGTGCTCCATGTCCTGCTCGAGCTGTTCGGACTTCAGCCGATAAATCTCCCTCTCGCGAGCGGTGCGCTCGACATCGAATCGCACCTGCATTTCGGCAATCGACCGCCGCATCTCCGCACCCTGCACCTCGTCCCGCAGCTTCGAATACCAGCGAAAGTGTTCGAGCGCCCGTCGATAATCACCGAGCCCTTCGTACGAGGTCGACAGCGCGAGATGGAGCTGGTACTCGAGCGACGGATCCTCGAGCTCGTGCGCAAGCTCGATCGCCTGGGTTGCGATCGCGAGGGCATCGGAATGATGCGCGGCGCGGTTGTAGAGGTTCGCGACGCTGAGGAAGAGTCGCACCTGGAGCTGGTCCGGAGGCTTGCCACGCAGATAATCGAGCGCCTTGCGATGGTAATCGAGCGCGACGTCGAGCTCCCCGCGACGCTCGTGAATGCTGCCTATGTCGCTGAGCACGCCGGGAATCGACTCGTCGTCGCCGAGCTCGTCGTAAATGGCGAGGGCCTTGAACGCGATCTCGAGCGCGGGATCGAGCTCACCGAGCGAATAATGCGCGCGTGAAGCATTGACGAGCGTGCGCACCTCGAGCAGTCGATTGCCGCCACGTCGCGCCATCGCAAGTGCACGCGTGAAGTACTCAAGCGCCTGCCGGTACTCGCCAAGCTGCCCGAAAACGATTCCGAGGTTTGCCAGAGCAAGGGCGATCGCGTTGTCGTCGCCAAGCTCTTCGCGCAGCTCCAACGCCGCCAGAAACGAGCGCAGCGCCGCGCGCTGATCACCAAGCGCGCCGTGGATAGTCCCGATTGCCTCGTGCGCCACCGCCGCGCCATTACGGTCGCCGAGAGTCAGTGCATTGCGCAGCACTGCATCGTACTGTCCGAGCGCGCCGTTGCGGTCGCCTGCGGCATCGAGTGCCTCGGCAAGCTCGAGTGCCGTCTGCTGTGCGACCTCGCGATCATCGGCCTCCTCGAGCGCCCTCACCGCCTTGCGCAGGTGAAGCACCGCCTCGCCCTGCCGACCAATCCGTAGCATCGCCTGGCCGAGACGCCGATACGCATGCGCCATGCCCAGCGTGTCGTTGCGCAGCCCCGCGATGTGCAGCGCCCCTCCGGCCAGATCGAGCGCACGCTCGTGCTCACCGACCTCGAGCAGGCGGTCAGCGTACGAGAGCATCAGATCGACCTTCGCCTTGCGGTCGGTCAGAACGTCGATGGCTCGGCGGATGGTATCGTCGGATAAGGGGTCGATGGGAGATGGTAGATGTTAGATGTCAGATGTCAGTTGTTGGAGGATGGGGATTTGTTTTTTGTTATTGGTTATTGGTGGGAGGTATGACGTAGGGCTGTTTGCAGCGCTGGGGAGGATTCGGTCGGGGAGCGTGGAGGATGTCAGAGGTCAGAAGTTAGAGGTCAGATGTCACAAGGCGAAGAGGCTGTGCCCGCCTTGTGACATCTGACATTTGACATCTAACCTTTGACATCCTCGCTCGCCTCTGACGGCGTAGGACGCATCATCGGGAAGAAAATCACATCGCGAATCGAATCTGCGCCGGTCAGGAGCATTGCGAGGCGGTCGATGCCGATGCCGACGCCGGCGGCCGGGGGCATGCCGACCGAGAGCGCGTGCAGGAAGTCTTCGTCGATGAGCATCGCTTCGTCGTCGCCGGCGTCGCGGAGCTTCGCCTGCTCCTCGAGTCGCGCGCGCTGGTCGCGCGGGTCGTTGAGCTCGCTGAAGCCGGGTCCGATCTCGCTGCCGTTGACGATGAGCTCGAAGGCCTCGACGAGCGCCGGGTTGCCGCGATGGCGCTTCGCCAGCGGAACCATCTCGACGGGAAAATCCATCACGAAGGTAGGCTGAATCAGCGTCGGCTGCACCAGCTCCGAGAAGAGCTCGTCGATGATCTTGCCACGTCCCATCGTCGAGTCGACGTGCACGCCGTGCGAGCCCGCGAGCGTCGCGAGCTCGGCGTCGGTGATCGTCTCCATGTCGGCGCCGGTCTTCTCGCGCACGAGCTCGAGCATCGTCGCTCGGCGGTACGGCGGCGTGAAGTCGATCGTGCCCGAGGTCGTCTCGACCTTCAGCGAACCGTTGGTCGCCAAAACGGTCTCGGTCAGCATCCCCTCGATGAACTCCATCATCCACGTGTAGTCCCGATACGCGACGTAGAACTCGAGCATCGTGAACTCGGGATTGTGCGTGCGGTCGATCCCCTCGTTCCGGAAGTTCTTGCCGAGCTCGTAGACGCCTTCGAAGCCTCCGACGAGCAGGCGCTTGAGGTTGAGCTCCAGCGAGATCCTCAGATACAGCGGGATGTCGAGCGCGTTGAGGTGCGACGAGAACGGCCGCGCCGCTGCGCCGCCATAGATCGTGTGCAGCACCGGCGTCTCGACCTCCATCAGTCCGTGGTTGTCCAGATAGCGGCGGATCGTGCGGATCATCGTCGCGCGGCGGCGAAACGCCTCGCGCACGTCGGGGTTGACCGTCAGGTCGAGATAGCGCTGGCGATAGCGCAGCTCCTTGTCGCTGAACTGGTCGTGGACTATCCGATTGCCCTCCTCGTCCGTTTCCTCCTTCGGAACCGGGATCGGGATCAGGCACTTCGTGAGCAACTCGAACGACTCGGCGTGCACGCTGACCTCGCCGGTGCGCGTGCGGAACATGAACCCACGCACGCCGACGATGTCGCCGAGATCGAACAGGCGAAGGCTGTCGTAGTTGGGCAGGTCGTCCTTCTTGAGGTAGATCTGTAGGCGTCCGGACTCGTCCTGGATGTGGGCGAAGCTCGCCTTGCCCATCCTGCGGATCGCGACGATGCGGCCTGCGACGGCGACGTCGAAGCGCGGAGCCTCGTCCTGGAACCCGGCGCGCGCGGCGGCGGTCTCGTGGGTCTTCTCGAACGAGTATGGATAGGCGACCACACCGGACGCCTCGAGCTCGTCGAGCTCATGGTAGCGGCGGGCGATCTGGTCGTTGTCGGGTCGAAGCATGACGTGGCGAATGGTTCGGTTCTGCGAAAAAAGAGCCGGCAATATGGCCAGAATCGAACGAAGTACGTCGCGCTATTTGCCATCCCCCGTTATCTTCGGCGCCGGTTCTGGCGCGAAACGTGCTGTCTTGAATCGTCTACACCCATCGATCTCGCTACCACTGGAGCCTATACCAATGACCATGTTCGCTACGCTCGTCAAACGATTGCTGCTGTTGGTCGCACCACTCCTTGTGGTCGTCGCCGAGAGCCCGGCGCAGTCGTACCGGTTCCGGCTCGCCCACCTGATCACCGGGGTCAGCGCGGTCGACGCCTATCTCAACGGCGGGACGACCCCGTACCTGACCGACGTCCCGTTCGAGTCGCAGTCGGCACGCAGCGCCTCGTTCACCGGAGCACTCGGCGTCAAGATCACCGCGGCCGATCAGACGGCGGCGCTCGTCGAGCAGACGCTGACGCTCGAGGGCGATCGGATCTATTCGCTCGTTGCCTACGGCACGGCGGCGAGCGCGAAGCTGGCCGTGCTGCCGTGGCGCTTCGACCAGGTGCCGGCGGTCGACTTCGCGAACGTGCGCGTGCTCAATGCGACGACGATGGCCGGCGGCATCGACGTGTACTTCGACTCGACCGAAGGACTCCCCGCGATCGCGGCGCTCGCGCGCGACTCGGCGAGCCTGTTCGTGACGATGCCGGCACACTCGGCCTCGATGTACATCACCGCGGCAGGCTCGAAGACGCCGCTGGCGATCTTCACCGCGCCGCTGGCCAACCGCTCGATCCAGACGCTCGTGGTCACCGGCAGCGACGCGGCCACGCTCGCGGTACGCTCGCTCAACGAGGGACTGCAGGCCGTCGACCAGGTTCCGCTGACGACGCTGCTGCGCGAGCAGGCGGTCGGCGCGATCCCGACGCTGCGCTTCGTCCACGCCTTCCCGCAGCCCGACGCCAATCGGCTCGACGTGTACATCGGGGGCACGACGAAGGCGGCAAGCGGCATCAACTATCGCGGCGCCTCGGGCGTGCTGGCGAACATCGGCGTCGGCGACGTGCGCCTGACGCTCGTGCCCGCCGACCGCAGTCCGAACGATTCGGTCTACGGCACGACGCTCACGCTGGCGCGCGACACCGCCTACAGCGTGATCCTCACGCAGTTCCGCAGCGGCGCGCCGGTGATCCTCGCGCTGAAGCGCTCGCACTCGGAGACGCCGCCGGCCGCGGGCAAGGCGAAGATCCGCCTGGCGAACGTGACCGACTTCTACACGAACCTCGAGTTCGCGCTCACCGGAGCCGCGAACACGACGATCGCGCTGCCGCAGTTCCTGACGGCGACCGACTGGCTCGAGATCGACACCGGGCTGATCAACCTGCGCGTTCAGCCGGCGGGCACGACGACGCCGATGTTCGAGGGAAGCTATCGCGCGCCCGAGGGAGCCTTCCTGACGATGCTCGCAATCGGAGACGAGTCGACGTTCACCGTCGACGTCATCAACCACTCCGACCCCGGATCGCAGATCCCGCTCGGCTCCTTCGGAGCGCAGGCCAC
>DATLHO010000253.1:0-4685 GCA_035539855.1 Kapaibacterium sp. (SeqCode)
CGACGCCGACGATGCGTCCGCGGAAATCGAGCGCGGGCGTCGTCTTCTCACGCTTCTCGACCACGTACCGGTCGTTCGTGAGCTCAAACGTCACCGGACCGGCGACGCCGTAGTAGAAGAGCGAATCGCGAGCCTCTTCGAGCGACTTGAAGCGCTCGCCCATACCGACGCGAATCGTCCCGGCGAGCGCGGGCTTCACCGTGAAGCACCACCGTGCGGTATCGTTCGAGCGGATCGGCTCCTGCGCGTACTCGCTGAACGCCGACACGCAGTACGTGCCCGCGACCTGCGGCGTGAAGTCCGCGGCGAAGCGCTGAACGGCTCGCCCGTTGTCGCTGGTGATGTCGAGCACGAGCGCGGTGCGATCGTAGACGATCGTGCCGTTCGGTGCCGTGATGCGCAGCCGCACGGGGATGTTCGTCGCGTCGGAGGCGCCGGTGTTGCCGAACGAGGCGGCGACGCGCACGGGCTTGCCGATCGGATAACTCGCGGCTCTCATCGGCGAATGCGTCGAGCGATCGGCGGCCAGCGCGGCGACCTCGACTTCATGGCGCACCTCGAAGTTCTTGCCGTAGCCGGGCCGGCGCGGCAGTGAGTCGTTCGGGATGTACTCGTCGCCGGGCAGCGAGCTCCACGCGCGCACGGCATAGGCGCCGGTGCGAGTCGGCGTCCACGTCCTGAAGAGCCAGTCACGGGTCGTCAGAGGATCCCACGTTCCGCTGAACGTCGTGCTGTCGCGATGGACGACGGCGCCGGAGGCGTCGACGATCACGATGCCGACCGTGACGTTGCGCTGCTGCTGAAGACCGATGTTCAGGTAGCGCACCTCGACCGGGAGCACCACGCCGATCGGATATTTCTGGAACAGCGGCGCCGTGTTCGAATGCGGCTCGAGAATGGCCAGCGGCATCACATCGCGCTGCGCCGAGATGTAGAACGTCGCGCGCGCCGTGTCGTTGGTCGGATCCTGATCGATGTCGAACTTCGGATACACGCGCGCCTCGAGCACGCCGTTCGTGTCGGTGAACGGACGGCCGATCGGGCGCTCGAACGTGATCGTCTCGCTGCCGAACTGCTCCGTGCCTCGACCACCAAAGACCGTCGCCTCCGACGAATGCACCAGCACGCCGTCGCGATAATAATCGACCTGCACCGGGACGTTCTGGCGGGTGTTGCGTCCCTGATTCGTGAACGTCGCCCGGACCGTGATCTCGCTCCCGGGCTGGTACGCGTTCATCGGACGTGACGGCAGCACGACGACCGTGTCGGTGCGGACGTCGTCGGTCACCGGCGAGAGACGATAGCCGATCCGGTTGCCGTTCGCGTCGGTGGGGAACTCGTAATGGAATCCATAGGGAGACCCCGTTGGGTCACCCACCGGATTTCCGAAGAACGGGACGAACTCGAGCATGCCGTTGCCCCCGAAATCCCCGACGCGCATGCCGGTGATCGCAACGCTGTCGCCCTGTCCGTACCGCGGGTTGTTGAAGAGGTAATATCGATCCTCCTCCCTCGGCTGCCGGAAATCGTGGCCCGTCGGCAGTCCGCTCCAGTCGTTGTAGAAGAGATCCTCGCCGCGCTTCTTCAGGCCGACCAGCGGCGTGAAGTCGAGCCAGCCCGCGGTGATCGAGCTCTCGCCGTAGTGATACTCGATCGTTCCCGTCTTCTCGAACAGGCGTGCCTGGAAATTGCCGATGCTGCCGTCGGAGGCGAACTGGAAATTCAACTGGCCGCGCCACTCGATTGTCAGCACGCGATTCGGAGAGGTGCCGGTGACGGCCCAGTAGACGCCGCCGTCGCCGCTCGGCAGCGACGTTGCGAGGTTGGCCGCGTACGGCATGATGAGCGTATTCGCCGCGGGCGTGCCGCCGAACGTGCCGAGCATGTCGAACGTCGTGATGCCCGAGAACTGCCACGACGTTCCGTTCGGCGAGCCCATCTGGCTATTGTTGAACGAGAGATATCCGCTCGTGCTCACCAGCAGCGGATGGCCGACAGCGTATTCCTCGTCCATGAATCGAAATGCGAACGGCATCTCGAGCGTATAGACGAGATTATTGAACGAGTCGCCGCCGATCGACTCGCTGTTCGGAAAGCGTGTGCCCCCGTTGGCGATGATCGTCGCGTACGTCGACGGAATGACCGAGGGAACGTACGTGTTCCACGAGCGGGACGATGTCGTGGGGGTCAGTGATTGAGCCACGGCGAATGCGGGCGCCAGGAGCGGCAACAGCACGGCCAGGCACAACCGTTTGAATCGGTTGAGAGTGCACATGGTGCAGATCGAATTATTTGTTCGGTATTTCCCCGGTGGTCGCGTGGCGGTGAGAACGACGACCGGATAGCTGCGATGCTCCATCGTCGCACGCATGCGCGATGGGCATTCAGGGAGAGGTAACGGAATAACCGATGCTTCCCGCAAAGGTTACGTCGCGAGGATGTAAACAAACGTTCCCGACGTGCACACAACGAACGAAGCCCTCCCCGATGTATCGGAGAGGGCTTCATTCATTCGTCGGGTGTCGCGATCAATCGGCGAGCATCGTGGCGACCGCGCCGAGCGCGTGGTCGAGCTGCGCGACGTCCTTGCCTCCGGCGGTCGCCAGGTGCGCCTTGCCGCCGCCTCCGCCACCGACGAGCTTCGCCAGACGGCCGACGAGCTTGCCGGCAGGATACTGCACCGTCAGATCATCGGTCACGACGCAGACGAACATCGCCTTGCCGTCGATCTCGGCCCCGAGCACGCCGATGCCGCGGCTCTTCAAGCGATTGCGCAGATCGTCGCCGAGCGACTTGAGGCTGTCGAGGTCGCCGGCAGCCACGCGGCCACTGGCGATGCGGATCGCGTCGTGCTGCTGCGCGGCGCCGAGGATCTCGTCGAGGCCGCCGGCGGCCTGGCTGACGCGCGCCTCGGCGAGCTCCTTCTCGAGCTGCCGCCGCTCCTCCAGCAGCGCCTCGACGCGCGCATAAAGCTCGCGGTCGCTCACGCCGAGTCGGCGCGAGAGGCGCTCGATCTCGCGGTAGCGCTCGAACAGCAGCTCGTCGGCCGAGCGGCCGGTGACAGCCTCGACGCGCCGCACGCCCGACTGGATGCTCGCCTCCGACGTGATCTTCACCATGCCGATGTCCGCCGTGTTCGCGACGTGCGTGCCGCCGCACAGCTCGACAGAGAACGCCGGGTCGATGGTCACGACGCGCACGAGCGAGCCGTACTTGTCGCCGAAGAACATCTTGACGTTCGGGATCTTCCGTGCGAGCTCGAGCGGCATCTCCTCGGCGTTGACCGCGATCGCCTGACGCACCTTGGCGTTGACCATCGCCTCGATATCGGCGAGCTCGGCGTCGGAGACCTTCTCGAAGTGATTGAAGTCGAAGCGCAGGTGTCCCGGCGCAACGAGCGAGCCTGCCTGCTGGACGTGGCTTCCGAGCACGCGGCGAAGCGCCTCGTGAAGGATGTGCGTCGCCGAGTGATTGCGCTGGATCTCCGAGCGCCGCGGCCGGTCGATCTCCGCGAGAACGCGCTCGCCGACCTCGACGTTGAGATCCTCGGCGTCGACGATGTGCACGAACGCGGCGCCGAGCTTCTGCACGTCGCTGACCGCGTAGCGCTCGCCGCCGATGACGAGCTCCCCGTGATCGGCGACCTGGCCGCCCATCTCGGCGTAAAACGGCGTGCGGTCGAGCACCACACCGCCCGCCGCAACCGCGACCACGCCGGCATCGACGGCCGTCTCGGTGTAGCCGACGAAGCTCGTGGTCGCGTCGATCTGCTCGCCGCTGGCCTGCTGCAGCACCGACTTGCGGGCGTCACGGGCGCGCTGCTTCTGCTCGGCCATCAGTCGATGGTAGCCCTCGGTGTCGACGCCGAGTCCACGCTCGCGCGCCATGAGCTCGGTCAGGTCGAGAGGAAAACCGAACGTGTCGTACAGCAGGAACGCATCCTCGGCCGACAGCACGCGCCGCGTGCCCGCGGCCTCGAGCGCCTCGGCACGGGACTCGAACTGACGCACCCCCTCCTCGAGCGTGCGGCCGAACGTCTCCTCCTCCGCGCGAACGATCCGCTGGATGTACTCGCGCTGGCGGATGATCTCGGGGAAGACATCCCCCATCGTCTCGACGAGCACGTCGACCAGGCGCCAGAGAATCGGATCCTTGACGTCGAGGTCGAGGAACGCGTACTTGACCGCACGGCGCAGTAGACGGCGCAGCACGTAGCCGCGGCCGGTGTTGCCCGGCGACGCCCCGTCGGCAATCGCGAACGTGAGCGTGCGCACGTGATCGGCGACGACGCGCATCGCGATGCTGACGCGATCGTCCAGGCCGCCGGTGTAGACGCGCCCGCTCACCTGCTCGATGACGCGCAGCAGCGGCGTGAACACGTCGGTGTCGTAGTTGCTGGTGACGCCCTGCAGAACCGCGCAGATCCGCTCGAAGCCCATGCCGGTGTCGACATGGCTTGCCGGCAGCGGCTCCAGCGTTCCATCGGGACGCCGGTTGTACTGGATGAAGACGTTGTTCCAGATCTCCATGACCTCCGGAACGCCGACGTTGACAAGCGGTCCGCCGGAGAGATCGGGAGTCCGATCGAAATGGATCTCCGAACAGGGTCCGCACGGCCCCGTCTCCCCCATCTCCCAGAAATTGTCCTTGGCGCCGAACCAGTGGATATGGGCGTGATCTATATC
>DATLHO010000254.1:0-7278 GCA_035539855.1 Kapaibacterium sp. (SeqCode)
TCTGTTGCCGCGACGCCGCGACACCGCGACGCGCCGCCGTCGACGTTCCGACGCTCGGCGGATCGGTGCCTGCGGCTCCGATGATGCTGGCGATCGCGATCGAAGGCTGGCTGAGCGCGGAGTCCCTCGCCAGTGTCCCGACTCTCGCAAGCTTCAAGATCGGACCGTCACCGCCGTACCTGGCGGCACTCCACCGCCATACGTATCTCTGCACGTCCACGCTTCTGATCTAGCATCCACGGATCGGTGATTCCGCTGGAAGGGATCGGCATATCCGTTGCCACCCTTCGCCGGTTGCCGATGCCCGCGATACGCGCCGCGATTCAGCGCGTCTCCACCCCTCGATTCCCGTTCACCGGTGCCGTTTGCGCCGACACGCCGCGCTGTAACCGTTGCGAAGTCGCTCGTCATTCGAGCGCGGATCATTATCCAGGACAGGGCCAGCACCGTGACTCATCGGATTCTTCGATATGCCTCGTCGTCGGCGGTCATCATGATCGTGGCGACGGCGCTGCATGCCCAGGTGCCCGGCGCCGACACGCTCCGGCTGACGGTCGACGAGGCCCTGAGCCGCGCGACGGCCGCCAGCCCGGAGCTCGCGCGTGAGCGCGTCGAGGTGGAGCGCGCGCGCGCCGAGCGAATCAGTGCAGGCGCGTTCTTTCCGGAGCTCCCGGAGCTGGAGTACCGACAGGCGACCGATGCTCCGTTCGCCGACGAGGGAGAGGGGATGTGGGAGCTCGGCGTGGCACAGGAGATCGAGCTCGGCGGGCAGTCGACGCTCCGATCCGAGGCCGCCGATCTCGCGGTCGCCGGTTCGGAGCTGCGCGTGCGCGCGGCCGAGGTCGCTCTTCGCGCGGACGTTCGGGCGTCGTTTGCCCGCGTCGCCGCTGCCGAAGCGCGCGTGCGGCTGTTCGACTCGCTGGCGGCGTTCGCGCATCGCCTCGACGCCGCGGCTGCGCGCCTGCTGGCCGCCGAGGAGATCTCCGAGCTCGAGCGCAACGCCATCCGCATCGAGCGCGGGAGAACCGATCTCGAGCTGCTCCGCGCGACCGGCGAGCTCGATGCCGCACGCGCGGGGCTCGCGAGCATGGTGCGCTCCGATGCCGGAGTGATCGTCTCCGCCGTCATGCCGCCGCTCGACACTGCCGGTATGCGCGCGCAGCTCATCGCGATCGCCGGCCTCGAGGGTCGCATCGTGTCGGGCGACACGTCGCTACTGCATGCGCGGCCCGAGTGGCAGGCGCTCGAGCTCGAGCGTCGTCGTGCCGACGTGCAGCGGCGTCTCGCAGGCAGGACGGCGATTCCGAACGTTCGGCTCGGACTGTCGCTCGAGAGCGAGACGCGGCCGGCCGTGACGGGCGAGGCCGGCACGCAGACGCTCGAGACCAATCGTCTGCTCGGGTTCAACGTCGGCGTGCGCATTCCGCTGCCGCTACCGGGGCTGTACGATGTCGGCGCGGGCGACGTCGCCCTCGCCGAGGCCGGGATGCGGATCGCAACCGCCGAGCAGCTCCTGCTCGAGACGAGGATTCGCGCCGAGCTCACACGGGCGAGCGCGCGCCTGCGGCCCGCGGTCGAGGCGCTCGGCATCTACGCCCGCGAGATCGCGCCGCTGGTGACACGCAACCTCGCACTGCTCGAGAGAGGCTATCGCGCCGGAGAGCTGAGCGCGAGCGAGGTCATCGCACAGCAGCAGCAGTTCGTTCGCGCGGGCGAGTCGCTCATCGAGGCGCAGCTCGAATACGCCGAGGCGCTCGCCGACCTCGAGCGCGCGCTCGGACGATGACGATTGACGATGCACATCAACAGCAGAAACCGGATTGGTCGATGAGTCTACGAACACGCTTTCGATGGAGCTTCGCGCTTCCCCTGACAGCCCTGATCGTCCATGCCGCCGCGTGGGCACACGGCGGAGAGGAGCATTCGCATCCCGGGGACGACGCGGCCGCTCCCGTGAGCGTCGCTGGGATGCAGGGCGCAGTGCTCACGAGCAGTGCGACCACCGACTACTTCGAGGTCGTCGCGAAGTATCCGGCGACCGACGCGGGTGAGGACACGCGCCTTCGACTGTTCGTTGCCGACTATGCGACCAATCAGCCGATCGAGCGCGCGGGACTGTCGCTTTCGTTCCGTCCCGCCGGCGTGACGATCACACAGGCGCCGGCCATGATCTCGCCGGGGATCTACGACGTCGTCGTCAGGTTTCCCGCCGACACGGTCTATGCGCTCGTCGCGACCGTGACCTCCGGCCAGCGTACCGACTTCGTCGAGGTCCGCAACCTCTACGCGGGCGAAGCCGCCGATCGATTCCTCGCCGAGCACGGCGGAGCACCGGGCGCGACCGCGGAGGAGGGATCATCGACGTGGGTGCTTCCCCTTGTCATCGGCGCCGTCGTCGTTGCGGGACTCGCGGCGATCATCGTCGTGTGGCGTCGCAGGCGCGGCGGACCTGGGGCTCGCCTGGCGCTCTTCCTCGCAGCGATCGCCGCGCTCGGTCTGGTCATGCTCGACCGGCTGGCGGCGCATGCGGGCGAGGACCACGGCGAGGCGGCGCCGGCGGCCGCGGCGTCGGCGGCGACCGGCGCCGGGCTGACCGTGATGAAGGAACAGCAGTTCGCGCTCGGCATGCTGACCGAGCTCGTCGCCCCGCGCGAGGTCGTCGGTCGCGTCGCGGTGACCGGACGCGTCGTGCCCCGCACCGACGCGATCGCCGAGGTCGTGCCCGGCGTCGCCGGCAAGGTCGTCGGCGGACGCCTGCCGCAGCGAGGCGAGCGGGTCTCGAAGGGACAGGTGCTCTTCCGCGTCGCGCAGGTGCTGTCGCCATCGGAGCGCGGCGCGATTCGCTCGGAGCAGATTCGAGCGAAGGCCGAGCTCGCCAGCGCCGAGAGGGAGGTGTCGCGACTGGGTCGTCTCGAGGGAGTCGTCGCCGGCAAGCAGATCACCGAAGCGCGCATCCGGCGCGATGCCGCACGTGAGCAGTACACGGCCTTGAGCGCGCAGCTCAGCGGATCGGATCAGACGGTTGCGGTCACCGCGCCGATCTCCGGAGAGATCACGCGCGCCGAGATCGCGGCGGGCGAGGTCATCGACGGAGCCGAGGTCGTCTACGAGATCAGCGATCCCTCGCGCATCTGGATCGAGGCGAACATCTTCGAGCGCGACCTGCCGCAGTTGACGGACGCGACGTCGGCGGAGATCACCACGCCGGCCGCGCCCGGCCGGGTCTTCCGCGGCACGCTCCATCGGCTCGCCGGAACGGTCGATCCCGAGACGCAGACGGTCACGGCGCTGTTCACGGTCGACAACCCGGGCGGGACTCTGCGGATCAACATGAGCGCGCAGATCGCCGTGGCCTCCGGCGCGCGATCGCGCAGCCTTGCGATCCCTGACGCCGCGATCGTCCGCAGCGGCGCCCGCCAGGTCGTCTTCGTGCATACGGCGCCGGAGCTCTTCGAAGCCAGAGACATCACCCTCGGCGCCGCCGCCGCAGACGGATACGTGCACGTCATCTCCGGCGTCCGCCCCGGCGAGCGCGTCCTGATAACCGGCACCCACCAGATGAGATCGATCGCCGGACTCTAAGTGCGCCGCCGCGGCAACCACGCAAAGCCCATCATCATCGCTCGTGACCTCTGACATCTGACCTCTGACATCTAACATCTGACCTCTGACCACCCGCGATGTTCGACAGAATCATCCAGTTCTCGCTCAACAACCGGCTCTTCGTCGTCGCCCTTGCGGCGCTGCTGCTGGTCTACGGCGCGTATGTGATCGTCAACCTTCCGGTCGACGTCCTTCCCGATCTCAATCGTCCGACGGTGACGATCATGACCGAGGCGGAGGGATACGCGCCGGAGGAGGTCGAGGCGCTCGTGTCGCGGCCGCTCGAGGTGGCGATGAACGGCGCTCCGGGCGTCGAGCGCGTGCGCTCGGTGTCGGGCATCGGGCTGTCGATCATCTACGTGGAGTTCGGGTGGGACACGGACATCTACCTCGACCGCCAGCTCGTCAACGAGCGACTGCAGTCGGCGTCGGCGCAGATGCCGGAGGGAATCGTTCCGCAGCTCGGACCGATCTCCTCGGTCATGGGGCAGATCATGCTCGTCGGACTGTCGGCCGACACGACGTCGCCGATGACGCTGCGCACGCTCGCCGACTTCACGATCCGGCAGCGGCTTCTGACGATCCCCGGCATCGCCCAGGTGATCCCCATCGGCGGCGACGTGAAGCAGTTCCAGGTCGTCGTCAGTCGTGATCGGATGAAGGCCTTCGGCGTGTCGATCGACGAGATCGAGAAAGCCGCGCGCGAATCCAACCTCAATACGACCGGAGGCTACGTCGAGTCCGGCGCGGAGGAATACCTGATCCGCAACATCGCGCGCGCCTCGACCATCGAGGACATTCGTGCGACGGTCGTCAGGAGCGTCAACGGCGTCCCGGTCACGATCGGGGATGTCGCCGACGTACAGCTCGGCGCGCGCACCAAGCGTGGCGATGCCTCGATGAACGGCCGGCGCGCGGTGATCCTCGGCATCGAGAAGCAGCCGAACGCGAACACCGTCGAGCTCACCGAGAAGGTCGAGACGGCGCTTGCGGAGCTGCGCCCATCGCTGCCTCCGGACGTCGTCGTCAATCCCGGGCTCTTCAAGCAGTCGACGTTCATCGAGGCGGCGATCGGCAACGTGGAGGAGGCGCTGCGTGACGGCGCGATCCTGGTGACGATCGTGCTGTTCCTCTTCCTGCTGAACTTTCGGACGACCGCGATCACGCTCACGGCGATCCCTCTGTCGTTCGTGATCACGGCGATCGTCTTCCAGCTCTTCGACGTCTCGATCAACACGATGACGCTCGGCGGACTCGCCGTTGCGATCGGCGAGCTGGTCGACGACGCCATCGTCGACGTCGAGAACGTCTTCAGGCGACTGCGGGAAAACAGGGCGAGTCCAAATCCGCGGCCGGCGCTGGCGGTGATCTACCGCGCCTCGAGCGAGGTGCGCAACTCGATCGTGTACGCGACGGTGCTCGTCGTGCTCGTGTTCGTTCCGCTGTTCGCGCTCGGCGGCATCGAGGGCAGGATCTTCGCGCCGCTCGGCATCGCCTACATCACGTCGATCATCGCATCGCTGTTCGTGTCGCTGACGGTCACGCCCGCGCTCGCGTCGTACCTGCTTCCGAATTCAAAAGCGATCGCGCAGGCCGAGCGCGAGGGCTGGCTCGTGCGCCAGCTCAAGCGCGCCGATCGTCGGCTGCTCGACTACACGCTCGCACATTCCGGGCGCATCATGTGGGGCGCCGGCGTGCTCTTCGCCGCGTCGCTCGTATTGCTACCGTTTTTCGGCTCGGAGTTCCTTCCGCCGTTCAACGAGGGAAGTCTCACCATCAACGTGCTGCAGCGTCCGGGCACGTCGCTCTCGGAGTCGAATCGCATCGGCGTGCTCGTCGAGCGGCTGCTGATGCAGGTGCCGGAGGTCGAGTCGGTCGGCCGTCGCACCGGCCGCGCGGAACTCGACGAGCACGCCGAGGGCGTGCACTACTCGGAGCTCGACGTCGACGTGAAGGAATCGGGGCGCCCGCGCGAGGCGGTGCTGCAAGATATCCGCGCGCAGCTCGCGGTGGTCCCGGGCGTCATCACCAGTGTCGGCCAGCCGATCTCGCATCGCCTCGATCATCTGCTCTCCGGCGTCCGCGCCCAGATCGCCGTCAAGCTCTTCGGCCCCGAGCTCGCTCCGCTACGCGCGAAAGCGGAGGAGATCCGCGTGGCGATGGCGACCGTGCCGGGCGTCGTCGACCTCTCGGTCGAGCCGCAGACGCTCATTCCGCAAGTGCCGATCGTGATCGATCGCGTCGCCGCCGCGCGTTACGGCCTGACGCCGGGCGACGTCGCCGAACAGCTCGAGGCCTCGCTTGGCGGAGAGTCAGTCTCCGAAGTGCTCGAGGGGCAGAACACATACTCGGTCGTCGTGCGCACCGACTCGGTCACGCGCAGCACGGTCGACGGGATTCGCGGGATCTTCCTGCAGAGCCACGAGGGTCTGCAGATCCCCGTCTCGGAGGTCGCGCACGTTGCGCCGGGACAGGGACCCAACCAGATCCTCCACGAGAACGGCCAGCGGCGGATCGTCGTGCAGGCCAACGTCGCCGGCCGATCGCTCGGCGAGGTCGTCGAGGAGATGCAGCGCGCGGTCGCCGAGCGCGTCGAGCTGCCGCAGGGCTACTACATCACCTACGGCGGACAGTTCGAGGCGCAGCAGGACGCGAGCCGGCTGCTCGGCATCCTCTCGCTCTTCTCGCTGGCGGCGATGTTCATGGTCCTCTACAGTCACTTCCGCTCGTCGCGCATCGTGATCCAGGTGCTGCTCAACATCCCGCTCGCGCTCATCGGCTCGCTCGTCGCGATCGCCGTGACCGACCGCGTGATCTCGATCGCATCGATCGTCGGCTTCATCACGCTCACCGGCATCGCCTCGCGCAACGGCATCATGATGATCTCCCATTACATTCACCTGGTCAGGGAGGAGGGAGAGGGCTTCACGAAGGAGATGATCGTGCGCGGATCGCTCGAGCGGCTGGTGCCGGTGCTGATGACGGCGCTCACCGCGGGGCTTGCGCTGATTCCACTGGTGATGGCACAGGGAGAGCCGGGCAAGGAGATCCTCTTCCCGGTGGCCGTCGTCATTCTCGGCGGACTGGTCTCCTCGACGCTCCTGGACATCGTCGTGACGCCGGCGGTCTTCTGGCGCTTCGGCAAGCCGGCGCTCGACCGATACCTTGCGCAGGAAACCGAAGCGCTTACCGATCGCGACCTGGCTGCGGACACGGCCGGGCCTCACGAGCCGGGCGGTCATTCGTAACCGATCCATGCCGGCGGGTGCGCCGGCTCAACACACAAAGCCCGTTCACACCATGAAGACACTTCTCGCGCTCTCGCTCGCACTGGCTCTGGGCATCTCCGCATGTGGCGGTGACAACGACGGCGGCTACGGGGGCACCGACACCGCGGCCCGCAACGACGACGCCTCCGCCGGAACAGAATCCACCGCGAGCGGCACCGACGCCGGCGCGGCAGGAGGAACCGTCGAGGCCGGCTCGGTGCAGGAGTACACGTTTCACGGAGAGGTGAAGAAGATCGACGCCGAGCGGCAGATGATCACGATCGATCACGAGAAGATCGGTGACTACATGGAGGCGATGACGATGCCGTTCAAGGTTGCCGATCCGGCGCTCCTGTCGAAGGTGACCGTCGGGCAGCAGACGCACTTCACGCTTCGCGTCGCGGGC
>DATLHO010000255.1:0-9330 GCA_035539855.1 Kapaibacterium sp. (SeqCode)
CCAGACGATCATCGACACGCCCGAGACGATCAACAAGGATCCGTACGGCGAAGGCTGGCTCATCAAGATCGAGCCGGCAGGCGAGCCCTCGGCCGACATGATGGATTCCGCCACGTACCAGTCGACGACCGGCCACTGACGAGACGACACATCGCACGAGCACACGGGCCGCGGCAATGCCGCGGCCCGTTGCGTTTGGAGCTGTGCGAAAGTCCCAATGACGGTAACAGCTCCTCTCCTCGACCGTGCGACCGTCACTCCCGCGAAGCGTATTCACGTATGCGTCCGGGAATCCCTCTTCCGCGGTAGCGGTTCCGTTCTGCAAGACCAACACACGCTCATGTATGACGCTGCGCGACGAGTGGCGATGATGCCGAGGCACTGGATGCTGATGGGTCAGCTGGCCCTATGCCTTCTGTGCCTTCCCTCGCCTGTCCTTGCGAATGCCGCACAGACACTGTTCCCTGGCGAATCGGCAATGGAGGTCGATCCACTGCTCGAAGGAATTCGAATCGAGCATGAGGATCTCAACATCGATCTTCGTCGACTGGCGGATTCAGGGTGGGGTGTCATCGAGGCGCGCTATCATCTTCGGAATGTGGGGAATCGCCGCAGGCTCACGCTGCGATTCGTCCTCGGCTCTGCGCTCCTGCAGGCTCAGAATTCGAATGAGTACACGTTTGCTCCCCGATCGTTCGAAGCCTGGATTGACGGTTGGGGCATTCAAGGACTTTCGTACGACTCGCTCCTGGCACCCGTCGAGTGGCTGCCTCCGTCGACGACCCCGGCGATCGACGGCGACGGACCTCACGAATACGAGTCGGAGATCGCCTACGGCGCGCGCGCGAATGCGGCGGGTGAAACGGTCTATCCGGTTCACGTGCTGAGTTTCTCGGTTGAGATCGATTCTGGACAGCACGAGCTTCGCGTTCGGTACCGGACGCGCCCCGCGCTCGCTACTGATCACTCGCCCGCGCAGCTCTGGCAGCTCGGCTACGTTCTTGCCCCGGCACGGCGCTGGGGTGGATTCGGTACACTCTCTGCGAAAGTGCTTCTGCCCCCAGCGTGGCTCGCCTCGGTCTTCCCATCCATGACGCGGCGCGGTGATACGTTGCACGCGGTCTGGCAGGGATTACCGTCCGATGCACTCGCGATTACCGTCCGCCACCCGTTACCGCGTTGGGTCCAATATCTCCCGGAAATCTTTGGAGTGGTGCTGGGCGTCCTGGCTCTTGCATTGGGTCACTTCGCCGTGCGCCGCGCGACGAGTTCCAGTGCCGTCGTGAAGAAGCGAGCCGCGCTTCGAACGACATTCCTCCCCGTGGTTACGAGCGGCATCGTAGCGCTCGCAATGCACTTCGGCTGGAGCATCGGCGAAGACATCTGGGACAATGCAGCCGCCAACCAGAAACCCGATCTCTACCTACACGGCTGTCTCTGGTACGTCGTAGCGATTCCAGCTTTGAGTCTTGCAGCGTTGCTCTATCTGGTACGGGTCGCACGGCGCCGCGTGCACGAGCTTTCGAAAGAGGACTCACTGGAACCTCCCTCGGTCTGACCATGCACGATCAGGTCGTTTTGTACAGGTACCAGCCACCCCCGATCGGCTCGACCAGGATGTATCGCTTCGGAGACATCACAGGTACGTCTCGGGGATTGGGAACGTACAGGAAGCCGACCTCGTTGTCGATCATGCCGTCGATGAGAACCAGGACGCAGCGCTCGCACTCGTCGACGGATCGGGCCAGTCTCCATGGAAACGTGAGGCTCGGTTGGGATCCAGTGTCGCCCGCGACCACCTGTTGTACGAGACTGTCAAGCACCGAACGGTTGGACCGGGCGAATTCCCGCAGGGTAGCATCAGATGAAGTGGCAAGCCGCATCCGCGCCAGGGTCAAACGCTCCTCGAGTGTCAGCTCGGTCTGCGCTGCGAGTGTGTCTCGATAGTGGTAGTACAGTGGCGGCAGGGCCAATGATCGCATAGCGAGCACTTTCCAGCCTTCGGGCTGCTTCCGGAGAGACGCGTAAACGTCCGATGCTCCCGTCGACCAGGAGATCGTGATGGCATAGACCGAGTGATCGTCATCCGAATAAAGCTCTCGATACGAGGTCTGATCGTCACTCGACAGCCGCTCTCCGAACGATGGTCTTTCGGCATACGCCGACATCTCGCCCGCGTAGTATTCGGCACGATCCGGAAATCCGTCGGGAGAATACAACTGCTCGACGATCCACCGCGCCGTTCCGCGGCCGGCGTCCGACGGTGGCACAATCTGGGCACAGAGCTGACTCGTCGCGCCACCGATCAGGGCACAAACGATCCCGAGTGATTGAAGCATCATGGAGGAGTCCTGCAATCCGTCACCAAAGGTAGAGATTTCGGACCATCACCTCGCCGTCGACCGCTTCATTCGCCACGGCTACCGCCGAAGATCGATTCCCGCTTCGCTCCGCTCGCGAGAATGACGGAGTCCGCGCCGCAGGCGCGAACAGAAGTGCCCCACCGCAAAAGCGACAGGGCACCGAACTCCTGGCTCCCCCTCTCCGAATTCGGAGAGGGGGCTGGGAGGGTGAGGTTCAGACGGCCTCATACTCCTCGATCGGCAAACACGAGCAGATCAGATTCCGATCGCCCACCGCCGAAGAAATCCTCCCGACCGCCGGCCAGAACTTCCGATCACGCACCCACGGGAACGGGAACGCCGCCTTCTCACGCGAGTACGGACGATCCCACGCGTCGGCGGTGACCAGCTCGGCGGTGTGCGGCGCGTGCTTGAGCACGTTGTTCGCACGATCGGCGATGCCGAGCTCGACCTCGCGGATCTCCTCGCGGATCGCGATCATCGCCTCGCAGAAGCGATCGAGCTCCGCCTTCGATTCGCTCTCGGTCGGCTCGATCATCAGCGTGCCGGCCACCGGGAAGCTCACCGTCGGCGCGTGGAAGCCGTAGTCCATCAGGCGCTTGGCCACGTCCTCGACCTCGACGCCCGAGCTGGCCTTGAGCGGACGCAGGTCGAGAATGCACTCGTGCGCGACCATGCCGCGCGTGCCCTTGTAGAGCACCGGGTAATGGGCCTCGAGCCGGCGCGCGATGTAGTTGGCATTGAGGATCGCCACGCGGGTCGCCTCGGTCAGTCCGTCACCGCCCATCATGAAGATGTACATCCACGAGATCGGCAGGATGCTCGCGCTGCCCCAGGGAGCCGCCGAGACCGGACCGATCGCGCCCTCGGCGCCAATGGCGACGACCGGATGCGTCGGCAGGTACGGTGCGAGGTGCTCGGCGACGCCGATCGGTCCCATGCCGGGTCCGCCACCGCCGTGCGGGATGCAGAAGGTCTTGTGAAGGTTCAGGTGACAGACGTCGGCGCCGATCTCGGCCGGACTCGTCAGGCCGACCTGGGCGTTCATGTTCGCGCCGTCCATGTAGACCTGTCCGCCGTGCGCGTGGATGATCTCGCAGACCTCGCGGATGGACTCCTCGAACACGCCGTGCGTGCTCGGGTAGGTCACCATCAGTGCGGCGAGATCCGACGCGTGCTCGGCGGCCTTGCGGCGCAGATCCTCGACGTCGATGTTGCCGTTCTCAGCCGTCGCGACGACGACGACCTTCATGCCCGCCATGACGGCGCTCGCGGGGTTGGTGCCGTGCGCCGACTGCGGGATCAGACAGACCGTGCGATGCGTCTCCCCCTTCGCGCGCAGGTACTGGCGGATGACCAGCAGCCCGGCGTACTCGCCCTGCGCGCCGGCGTTCGGCTGCAGCGAGACGCGGGCGAAGCCGGTGATCTCCGCGAGCGCGCTCTCGAGCTGCTCGAACATCTGCGCGTAGCCCTGCGCCTGCTCGCGCGGCGCGAACGGATGAAGCTGTCCGACCTCGGGCCAGGTCACCGGGTACATCTCGCTGGTCGCGTTTAGCTTCATCGTGCACGAGCCGAGCGGGATCATCGAGTGCGTCAGCGAGAGATCGCGCGATTCGAGCTTGCGCATGTAGCGCAGCATCTCGGTCTCGGAGTGATAGCGGTTGAACACGGGGTGCGTCAGGTACTCCGACGTTCGCGCGAGCGCCTCCGGATAGGCGAGGTCGATCGAGGCCGCGAGCTCGTCGATCGACAGCCCGGCGTCGGCGCCACCATTGAACACGGCGAACAGATCGAGCACGTCGGCGGCGCGCACGGTCTCGTCGAGCGCAATCGAGATCGCGTCGCCGGAGATGCGGTGCACGTTGATGCGGCGCGCGCGCGCGGCATCGACGATCGCATCGGCGCTGCGGCCGCCGAGCTCGACGCGCACGGTGTCGAAGAACTGCTCGTGGGCGATGTCGTAGCCCAGGCGACGCAGGCCGGCCGCGAGGATCGCCGCCAGCGCGTGCACGCGCGAGGCGATCGTGCGGATGCCTTCGGGACCATGATAGACCGCGTACATGCCGGCGATCACGGCCAGGAGCACCTGCGCGGTGCAGATGTTGCTCGTCGCCTTCTCGCGGCGGATGTGCTGCTCGCGCGTCTGCAGTGCCATGCGAAGCGCGTGGCGGCCGTTGACGTCGACCGAGACGCCGATGATGCGACCCGGGATCGAGCGCTTGTACTCGTCGCGCGTCGTGAAGTAGCCCGCGTGCGGTCCGCCGTAGCCGACGGGAACGCCGAAGCGCTGGGTCGTCCCGACGACGATGTCGGCGCCCATCTCGCCGGGAGGCGTCAGCAGTGCGAGGCTGAGCAGATCGGCGGCGACCGTCACGAGCGCGTCGTTGGCGTGCGCGCGCTCGAAGAGCGCGCGATAGTCGTAGACCGCGCCGTCAGCCGCCGGATACTGCACGAGGATGCCGAAGACCGGCGTCGAGAAGTCGAACGTGCGGTGATCGCCGACGATCACGTCGATGTCGAGCGCACTGGCGCGCGTGCGGACGACCTCGATCGTCTGCGGCATGCAATCCTGCGAGACGAAGAACGACGTCGCGCCGCTCTTCGACTTGACGCCGGCGCTCATGTGCATCGCCTCGGCGGCCGCGGTCGCCTCGTCGAGCAGCGAGGCGTTGGCGATCGGCAGACCCGTCAGGTCGACGAGCATCGTCTGGAAGTTCAGCAGCGCCTCGAGTCGGCCCTGCGCGATCTCTGCCTGGTACGGCGTGTACTGCGTGTACCACCCCGGATTCTCGAGGATGTTGCGCTGGATCACCGGCGGCGTGATCGTGCCGTAGTAGCCAAGACCGATGTAGCTGCGGAAGACCTCGTTGCGACCCATGATCGCGCGCAGCCGCGCCAGCGTCTCGTGCTCGCTGCCGTGATCGGCGATGCGCAGGGCCGACCGCGAGCGAATCGCCGCCGGGATCGTCGCATCGATCATCTCCTCGAGCGAGCCGACGCCGAGTGCCTCGAGCATCTCGCGTTTCTCCTGCTCGGTCGGTCCGATATGCCGCGGTATGAAGTTGTCGGTCGAGCGCAGCTCGAGAAGGTTCTCGGGGATCGCCATCGGTCGTTGCCTGCGGTTGATTGGTCGAAGGGAAACGTGATCACGTCAAGAAAACAAAATTACACCGGGATGCCCGCGCGAACGGTTGCTTTGCGTATCGCCCTCAACGACGACAGGCCCCCCACGCTCGCGGAAGGCCTGTCGGACTGTCGTGTTTCGCCGGCGACTAACCGCGTAGACGCTCGGCGTCGATGAGATTGAGGTACTCGACCTTGAGCTCGAGCTCCTCCTTCGACTCGACGACGTTCGGATCCGGCAGACACACGTCGACCGGGCAGACCGCCGCGCACTGCGGCTCGTCATGGAAGCCGATGCACTCGGTGCACTTGTCCGGGACGATGTAGAAGTAATCGGCCGACCAGAATCCGGTCGCACCGCTCGGCGCAGGATCGTTGCCGCCGTAGGTGACGCCGGCCATCGACCAGCTCGCCCCGCCCTCGTAGATCGCCGTGTTCGGACACTCGGGCTCGCAGGCGCCGCAGTTGATGCAGTCGGTCGTGATGTAGATTGCCATTTCCGTTTTACCTCGGAAAGAATGTATGTGATTCCTTCACGCTCCTCTTGAACCTGAATCGTCCGAGTCTGGCGAGATCGACGGGTCCGGTCGGTAGTCGATGCCGGGTACGAGTGCGGGATCGAACTGGAAGTCTCCTGTGTCGAGGCCCAGCGCAACCGCATCACGCAGTCGCTCCAGTCCCCTGTTGAGCGCCTCGACGTCGACCCCCTCGAACGAGGGACGGTACGCCGAGAGCTTCTCGAGGCCCCGCGAGAGCTGGCTGAAAGCCCCGCGCGGATTGCCGCTCATGCTGTGAAACACACCGACCGCGGATTGGATGAGCCCCTGCAGGAAGACCTTGCGATCGCCCCGCGAATCCATCCAGAGCTCCTCGAAGGTGTCGTGACACTCGAAGAACTCTCCGCGATTGAACTCGGCGACGCCGAGCTCGAACTGTTCCCGGTAGCTCACGTTGCGAAAATTACGGGATCGACTCCCGCCACGTTCTCGCTATGTAAATTCATTCTTGATAGTCACACTTTTCGTTTGCCTCCGTGCTTCGACTCTCCCGCCTCTCGGGCATCTCTCCGTGGATCTGGACCGCCCTCCTCTTCGCGCTCCTGGCGATCGCCGTCCAGTACCTTCCGCTGACACGCGAGCTGCACTACGAGCTCTCCGCCGTCGCCGCGCTGTGGACGAGCCTCGGCGTCGGCCTGGCCGCGCTCGTCGCCGCGCGGCGCCAGCGCGATCGTGCCTCGGCGGGCGACGAGACGATGCGTGCGCTCGGTCCGGCGCTCGCGACCACGGCCGCTCCGCTGCTCGTCGCGCTCGTCGCCAATCTGCTTCGGGGTACCTGCGGGCTTTGTGAGGGGATGCTCTGGTACGTGCTTCTCGTCCCGCCGAGCGCGTTCATCGCCCTGGCCGTCGCGAGACTCTCACGCAACCTCACGCGCCGGCGCTGGCTGCAGGCGGTCTGGTTCCTCGCGCTCTGGGGAGCGCCCATGCTGCGGGGCGCGATCGAGGCGCTGACCGGACCGCACATCTACCTCTACGCGTGGCAGATCGGGTTCTTCCCCGGCGGCTCGTGGGATCCGGAGCTGCCGATCACGCCGCTGCTGCTGCTCTACCGCGCTTCCCACGTGCTCATCGCCGCGCTGCTCGTGCTCGTGCTCGCATCGATCGAGGCGACGCGCTCCGGACGGACGCGTCCTCGCGGGGCGGTCCTGCTGCCGGCGGCCATGGCCGCGGCCATCGTGATGGCGCTCTACCCTCTGCGCTCGGAGATGGGACTTGCGCGCACCGACTCCTGGCTGCGTGCGACGCTCGGCGATTCGGTCCGCACGCGCTACGCGACGATCTACTACGATGCGACCTCGACCGACTCGCTCGACATATGGCGGGCGGCGAACTACACCGACTTCTATGTCTGGCACCAGGCGCGCGCGATCGGACTCGAGGCCCGACAGATCGAGCCGATCACGTTCTACGCCTTCGCCTCCGGAGCCGAGCAGAAGCGGCTCGTCGGCACGAGCTCGGCGAGCTTCACGAAACCCTGGCGGCGCACGCTGAACCTGTCGTTCGATCGCGTGGAAGCGACGCTCGAGCACGAGCTCGCCCACATCGTGCTCGAGCCATACGGCAACCTGCTCGGCATCTCGTGGTCGAACGGGATCCTCGAAGGATCCGCCGTCGCGATCGAGCACGCGGACGACGCGGGGCGTCTGCACCGGCTCGCCCGCGCGGCTTATGACGCCGGCCTGGCCCCACCGGTGACGCGCGTGATGAGCGCGTCGGGCTTCGCGTCGCACCGCGCCTCGCTCAGCTACACGATCGCCGGCTCGTTCTGCCGCTGGCTTCTCGATACCCACGGTCCGCGGCGGTTCCGGCGAGCATACGCCTCGGGCGACCTCGCCGAGCACTACGACCGCAGCCTCGACTCGCTCGCGGCGGACCACGCGCGCTTCCTCGCGGCCCTGCCGCCGACCGACCCGGAGCTGGGCACGACCGTGCGCTCGCTGTTCGGCGGCGGATCGTTCTTCCTGCAGCGCTGTCTCCGCCGGACCGCGACGCTCAGCGGAGAGGGCTATCGCGCGCTCGGTGAGGAGCGCTACGACGACGCGCTGGAGCACTTCCGCGCGTCGTTACGCGAGGGCATCACCGCGGGCGCGCGCGCCGGGATCATCCGCACGCTACACTCCGCCGGGCGCTACGACGAGCTCGTGGATTCGATGGCGGTGTACGTCGATCGCGACAGCCTCGGCTACCAGTTGCTGGCGCTTCGCATCGAGCTCAGCGACGCTCTGCGTCCCGGCGCCGAGCGCGACGAGATCCTCCGGTCGATGCTTCGAGTCGCGCCCGACGAGTGGACGCGCGCCCGAGCCGCAATGCGGCTGCTGCTCGCTGGCGAACGGGACTCGGTGACCCGGCGGTCGCCGGAGATGATCGACTACTTCCGGCGGCCGATGTCGGTCGCGGCACGCATCGCGATGCTGGCGTCGATCGACGCGCACGACACGTCGCTCGACCTCGGCTCACGCGCGCTGCTGCGCCTCATGCGCGCGCAGCAGCAGGGGCGTTCGTCGCCCGTGCTCGCGGTGGCGCAGGTCCCGTCGCGCGTGCTCGACTCGTCAGTCGGCGACGCGACCGCGGACTTCGCGGCATGCGCTCTGCTGCGCACGCTCAACGACGCGCACGCGCTACGGATCTCGGCCGACGGACGCCTCGACGCAACGGAGCGGCGCGAGGGCCTCCACTGGATCGAAGCCGCATACCGATCGCTCTCACCGGCGCCGCGCGCGGCCTGGCCGGGCGAGCTCGTGCTGGCGGATCGACCACGTGCGACCTTTGCGGCGTTTCTTCAGTACCTCGACTGGCATGGCGCCATCGCGACTCCGCGGGCCCGCCGTTGATAACGGCGAACGCGCCCCGGCAGTTCTGCCGGGGCGCGTTCGTGGTTCAAGAGTTACGTGCGACTACCTGGTGACGACGAGTGGCGCCATGGTCCGCTCACCGCCGGAGGTCGTCAGCACGAGGTAGTAGACGCCGCTGGCAAGCGCGCCGACGTCGAAGCGCTGTTCGTGGGCTCCCTCGTCGAGGCGTCCGGCGAAGATGTTCGCCGCGTGCTCGCCGGAGGCTGTCACGAGATCGAGCGTCACATCGTCGGCGCGCTCGAGCGCGATCGTCACGCCCGAACGGTCACGAGCGGGGTTGGGAGTGACCAGTCCAAGTCGGGCCGTCGTCGCTCGCGAGATCTCGCCGGTGATGATGCCGGAGAAGAGCTCGCCGCGGAATCGGTAGATCGTCCCTGTCGTGTCGGTCGCGAAGTAGATCGCCGAAGACGTGCTCGACGTGTTGTCGACGGCGAG
>DATLHO010000256.1:0-1752 GCA_035539855.1 Kapaibacterium sp. (SeqCode)
GGCGCCAAACCCGGCGCGCGGTCAGGTCACGCTCCGCGTCGACCTCGCGAGCGCGGGCGATGCGTCGTTCGAGATCGTGGACCAGCTCGGCGAGCGCGTCATGAGCGGCGCCCTCGGTCATCTCGACGCCGGTCGCAGCTACCGCTCGCTCGACGTCGCCGGGCTGGCTTCCGGCGCGTACGTCGTCGTCCTTCGTACCGACGCGGGCCTGGTGAGCGTCCCGCTCGTCATCGCGCGCTGATAGCGCGCCGATACGCGACACCGGTCGTATGCGAAACGAGCGAGCCGCGGCAATTGGCCGTGGCTCGCTCGTTGCATTTCGGGCAGTTGATTTCTCGACGCCGGCTATCGAGGCGACCGATGCGTGGTCGTGTCGTCGTGCCTTCCGACGAAGAGCGATCCAGACAGATCGTTTGCGGTCGTATCGGATGAGACGCGATGCGACCCCGCGAGCCAGCGCAGCACCAGCCGCGCGCGCAGGCTTCCGCTGGTCGCCTCGACGTGTGGCGCCCGCTCGCCGCGACCAGGCGGCGGCTCCGGACGCGGCGTTGGCGACGGCTCGGGTTTGGGCTGCGTCTCCGGCGATGTCTCTGGCCGGGTCTCGTCGCCCGCGCTGACGTCGATGATCTCGACCGGCTGCATCAACGCTCCTGCGACGGAGTCGAGCCGCAACGCAACCGAATCACCGCCGGCGCTGACCATCAGTATTCCGGGATGACGCCAGCGCAGACTCACCGTGCCGAGCTCTGACGACGCGATCGACATCGTGTCGAACGAGCCACTGATCTCGATCATGTCGCTGAAGCCACGCAGGTCGATCGATGCGGGCGGCGTGAACGAGAAGTGGAGATTCTGATTCTGACTGCCGAGATAGGCGGGATCGACGCCGGCCGCGGTCGCAAGATCGGCCGACGTCCTGACGGTGTCGGGCCGCTTCGTCACCAGCGCCGCACCGTCGGCAAGGCGTCCTCGCTCTTCCAGGAACGCTGCGATCGAGCGCACCGTGGTGTTGTGCTCATCGCTCAGCGGTTTCGGTCGCTCGAGGATCGCCTCGAGCTGCGCAACCTGGCTGCGCACGGCGACCGAGGTCGCTCCCCACGGTCCGACGGTCGTCAGCAGCGACGCAATGCCGAGCGTGATCGGGATGACGCGGATGTCCTCGCGACGTGTCAGGAAGTACGCGACGATCACCGCGAGCCACGCCGCAAGCGCGAGCCCGTAGTAGCGCGGCTCGGTCAGACCGTAGTCGTTGACGCGGCGAACGAGCGCGACGGCAAGGACGACGAGCAAGGGTGCGAGCGCGATGAAGAAGCCACGCGCGAACGTCCTGATCCACCGGTTCTCCTCGTCCTCGCGCAGCGGGAAGATCAGCAGGTAGGCGAGGATCCCCATCACCGCGTAGCTGAAGATCAGCCACGAGACCTGTCCCTGCGGCAGGTTCCACTCGAGAAGAATCCGTCCCGTGTAGAGGTACAGAATGACGAGGTAGACCGCGGTCAACGGCAGCAGCACGAACTGTACGAAGGCCTTGAGACCGCGCGGATACACCGTCTGCGCGACGGCGACGGCTTCATCCTCGCCGACCAGTCGTGCCGCGGGAACGCCGGCGAGGAAGAACCACGTGTTGACGATCCCGGCCATGACCGCGAAGAGATCGGTGTACGCGTCGTTGCCGACCTCGACGCCGAGCAGCGCGTCGAGCGCAAGCAGCGCGCCGGCCAGACCCGCGTAGAGCACACCGCTGAAGAGTAG
>DATLHO010000257.1:0-9935 GCA_035539855.1 Kapaibacterium sp. (SeqCode)
CAGAGATGCTGCTGGAGAGGAATTCGTGATCGAAAAGGAGGTGACCATTCGCAACCGGGCCGGGCTGCACACGCGGCCCGCGGCGACGATCGTCAAGAAGGCCTCGCAGTACCGCTGCGAGCTCGTCATCAACAAGGACGGAATGCGCATCAACGGCAAGAGCATCATCGGCGTGATGACGCTCGCCGCCGAACAGGGCTCGACGCTGATCCTGGAATTCACAGGCCCTGAAGAAGAGGCGGCCTGCGAGGACATCGTCGCGTACTTCGAACGGGGCTTCGACGAGGAGCTCTGAGGCGTGCTCGCCTCGGACGATCAGCGATCATCCTCACCCGCCCATTTTCACCTCGACGACGCAGTCCGGAACCGTGACGTTGATCACGCCGGTGCGCATGTCGACGGCCATGTCGCTGACGGTCTCCGGGCGCATCTCGTTCGCCTCGGGGTTCTGTGCGAAGTCCATGAGCACGAGCCAGTCCTGCTGCGTGAGCGTGACGACCGAGCGATCGCCCTCGCGCATGTACGGGTAGAACTGCAGGACGCGGTTGAGCAGGTTGAGTCCCTGCTGCATGTGAAGAGTCGGTTCCATCGATCGGCGTGACTGAGTGCTGGTTGTCGGGGTAGTGACGCCATCGGCGCCTCAAAGGTCAAGATAGCACCGAATCCCGCCGAGGCGCGTTCCGCATCTGTGCTCGCATCCCACATGAAGGATCTCCCCATGAATGCTCCCCTCCTCCTCCGCGTCCTCCTCGTTCTCGGCGTGCTCGTCGCCACCGGCTGCGAGCGAGACGACGACGATGATCCCGTCTCGCCGAACGACCGCACGGGCGCCATCGTCGGCATCGTCCAGCTCATCGACTCGGGTCAGTACGCGCGCTATCACGCCGGCGTGACCGTGAGCATCAGTGGAACCGCGCACGTGGCGACGAGCGACAGTACGGGTCGCTGGATCATGACCGGCGTCCCGGCGGGCGTCTATACGTTCGAGCTCTCGAAGCCGGGATATACGCGCGACTACCTGGTTCGGCAGCAGGTCGTCGGACGCGATACGCTGTTCGTCTGGCCGCGCAACCAGCCGAACGGCGGGAACTTCACCATCCAACCGCTGCCCCCGTACCGTATCGACAGCTTCTCGGTGCGCACTCTGCCCGCCGACGGCGCGCGTCCCGCGGTCCTTCGCGTCGATGGATCGATCACGCCGAAGGTTCCCGGACCGATGGTCACGGTACTGATCGGAGCCTCGTCCGCGGTCTCCTGGCGCCTGTCCGCATATCGCTACACATGGCAGGTCCTGGCTGGACCGGCGGGCAGCATCGCCGCCGAGATCGACCTTGCCTGGCTTCGGAGCCACGGCTTCGCGTCGGGCTCCACGGTATACGTCATCGCGTATCCGGGAGGGGCGTCGAAGGACTACGACTGGGTCACCGATCGCTATCTCTTCAAGGATCTCGTCGACGAGCCGACGGCCGTCACGAGCGTAGTCATCCCGTAGCAGAACGGTCTTGAGTCTCCCATCGGCGCACTCGCTCGTCGTCGTGATCGAAGTGCCACGGGGCGCGACCACGTTCTCGAGCGGATCGCCGGTCGCGGACCGGGCCGTATCTTCGTGGTTTCGCGACCGATGCGCGGCCGCGGCACTTCGACAATTCTGACGCCCATGCAGATCGGCTCCGCACTCGACCGCAACCACACCTTCCAGAAGAACCACGACGCCAACAGCGCGCGCCTCGCCGAGATCGAGGAGGTCGCCGCGCGCACGCGCGAGGGTGGCGGCGCCAAGGCGCGCGAACGGCTGCACAAGCGCGGCAAGCTCTCCGCCCGCGAGCGCATCGACCTGCTGATCGATCCGGGCTCGTGGTTCATGGAGATCGGCCTGTTCACCGCGCACGGGTTCTATGAGGAGGAGGGCGGCGCGCCGTCGGCCGGCGTGGTCGCCGGCGTCGGGATCGTCGAGGGACGCGAGTGCATGATCGTCGCCAACGACGCTACCGTCAAGGCCGGGGCGTGGTTTCCGCTGACGGCGAAGAAGAACATGCGCGCGCAGGAGATCGCGATCGAGAACCGCCTGCCGACGATCTACCTCGTCGACTCCGCCGGCGTGTTCCTGCCGATGCAGGACGAGATCTTCCCCGACCGCGAACACTTCGGCCGGCAGTTCCGCAACAACGCGATCATGAGCAGCATGGGGATTCCCCAGATTGCCGCGATCATGGGCCCGTGCGTCGCCGGCGGAGCCTACCTGCCGATCATGGCCGACGAGGCGCTCATCGTCGACGGCAACGGGTACCTGTTCCTCGCCGGACCCGCGCTCGTCGAGGCCGCGATCGGCGAGAAGGCCGATATCGAGCACCTCGGCGGCGCGACCATGCACTGCTCCGTCAGCGGCGTGACCGACTACAAGTGCGTCGACGACCGCGAGGCGATCGCGACCATCCGCTCGCACGTCTCGAAGTTCGGACCCGACCTCGGCCAGCGCCGACTGTTCGACCGAGCCGAGGCGAAGCCGCCGGCATACCCGGCCGACGAGCTGCTCGGCGTGCTCGCGCACGATCGCACGCGTCCGTACGACACCTACCAGCTCATCGCGCGACTGATCGACGACTCGGAGCTCGACGAGTACAAGGCGGACTACGGACAGTCGATCGTCACCGGCTACGCGCGCATCGACGGATGGGCCGTGGGGATCGTCGCGAACAACCGCAACATCGTCCGCACCGCCACCGGCGAGATGCAGATCGGCGGCGTGATCTATTCGGACTCCGCCGACAAGGCGGCGCGGTTCATCATGAACTGCAATCAGCGCCACATCCCGCTGGTGTTCCTGCAGGACGTGACCGGCTTCATGGTCGGCACGCGCGCCGAGCAGGGAGGCATCATCAAGGACGGGGCGAAGATGGTGAACGCGGTCGCGAACTCGACGGTGCCGAAGTTCACGATCGTCATCGGCAACAGCTACGGCGCCGGCAACTACGCGATGTGCGGCAAGGCCTACGATCCGCGGCTGATCTACGCGTGGCCCAGCGCCAACATCGCGGTCATGGGCGGCTCGCAGGCATCGCGAACGCTGCTGACGATCAAGCTCGCACAGCTCGAGAAGGAGGGCCGCACGATCTCCGAGGAGGAGCAGACCGAGATGCTCCGCGAGATCCAGGCGCGCTACGACCGACAGACGCACCCGCTGTACGCGGCGGCGCGGCTGTGGGTCGACGGCATCATCGATCCCCGCGAGACCCGGCAGGTGATCTCGCGCGGGCTCGCGATGGCCAGCCACAATCACGAGATCCCGAAGTTCAGCCCTGGCGTGCTGCAGGTGTAGCAGAGCGCCTGACGACCACGAGCGTCATGTCGTCGTGCGGCGCCGCGCCGTCGACGAACGTCTCGATGTCCCGCAGGATCGCGTCGCGAATCTCGCACGCGCGCGGCGACGCCGCGGCCGCGCGGACGATCGCCGCGAGCCGCTCCTCGCCGTAGTCCTCGCCGGTACGGTTGAGCGCTTCGGTGAGTCCGTCGGAGTAGAGCACGACGATGTCGCCGGGGCTCATGACGAAGTGATGGGGATCGAGCGCGCCGCTGACAGCGGCGCCGTGGGCGAGTCCGAGCGCGATGCCCGGCGGCGTGCAGAAGATGGTGCGACCGGTCGCGGCGGAGTACATCAGCAGCGGGTTGTGTCCGGCGCGATAAAACGCCATGCAGTCGTCGAAGTCGATCGTGAGCATCCCCACCGTGATGAAGTTGCGGCGATCGAGACGCACGCGTAGCGTGTCGTTGAGACCGACGAAGAAGTCGTGGGGATCGGCGACGTGGATCGAGAGCGCCTGGGCCATCCCCTGGAACTTCGCCATGACGAGTGCGGCGGGGATACCCTTGCCGGCGGCGTCGGCGACGAGGATTCCCTTGGAGCCATCGGCGAACGACAAGTAGTCGTAGTAGTCGCCCGCGATCTCGACCGCCGGCGTCCACGCGCTGCTGATGTCGAACCCGTGGATGACGATGTCCTCCCCAGGCAGCAGGCTCTTCTGCAGGTTCTGCGCGGCCTGCAGCTCGGCGGTCAGGAAGTCCTTCTGTCCCATCAGCCGCACGCGCCGGCGCAGTCGCGCTCCGGTTGCGTCGAAGACGAGCACGAACGTTCCGATGCCGATGGCGATCAGGCCGTTGCTCAGCAGCGCGATCGACCACGTCCGGCGCGACAGCGGGATGTCGACGCCGAGCAGCGCGAGCGTCCCATAGGCGATCATCGACCCGACGCCGCCGGCGCCCATCCACGCGAGCATCTGCCAGAGCATCCGCACGACGCGCGGACTCGACAGCGTGCGCCGCTGCACGAGCTCCGAGCCGTAGTGCGCCAGAATCGTGATCGGATTGGTGAATACGAGCGCGACGAGCGCCGCATTGATCATCCGCGCCAGCGTCACATCCGGACGCGTCGCCCACAGCCAGCCCAGCGCCACCGCAAGAACGATCACGTTCGCGGTCACCAGCGAGCGCACCAGCGACACCCGCGACGGGCGCTCGTCACGCTGTCGGAGGATCGATAGGCGTCGTTGGGGTTGGAAGAAGGACATATGATGTCAGATGTTAGAGGTCAGATGTCAAATGTCAAAAGGCGAGGGCGTCGAATCATCTTGTATGTGACTTCTACCATCTGACATCTGACATCCAACATCTTGATTCGCCACTACCTCACATTCCTCCACCAGGCTGCGTCGATCGACCGTGAGCTCGCCGGTTGGACGCTTGCCGAGTGCTGGTCGCAGCAGAAGAATCAGTTGACGCTGCGGTTCATCGAGGGCGTCGTGTCGCGCTTCGTCGAGGTGTCGCTCGATCTGAAGATCGGGTATGCCCTGCTGCGCTCACAGGTCGCGCGCGCCAGGAAGAACACGCTCGACTTCTTCTCCGCCGCGCTCGGCATGCGGCTCGAAGGGGCGTCGATCGATGAGGGGGAGCGGATCATCCGACTGCACTTCGCGGGGGGCGCGAGTCTCGTGCTCGTGCTCTTCGGCGGCGGATCGGGCAACGTCTACTTCGTGCGCGACGGCGCGATCGTCGAATCGCTCCAGAGCCACGACGAGAGCGAGACCGACGCGGCGATCGCCGAGCGGTTGCCCGAGCCGCGCTCGCGCGCGGAGATCGTCGAGCGGCTGCGTGCGACCAGCGAGGAGCCTGTGAGGGCGCTCATGCGCGCGATCCCCGAGCTCGGACGACGTCTCGCCGTCGAGGCGCTTCATCGCTGCGGAATGTCCGGCGTCGGCTCGATCGCGGAACTCGATGAGGCCCGTCTGGCAGATCTGCTCGCGATGGTCGACGAGCTCTACGGGGCAGCCGAGGCGTCGGCGCTGTTCCGAATCTACCACCTCCCGGACGAGAAGGTCCTCTCCCTCATCGCGCTCGAGAGCATCGCGGATCAGGCGGAGGAGGTCGAGGAGTTCCGCGACATCGGCGCGGCGGTGCGCGCCTACCGCGCGGTCGTCTACTACACGCAGAACATCGAGTCGCTCCGAACCCAGCTCGCAAAGCGCGTCGCGGCCGAGCGTGGACGGCTCGTGCGGATGCTCGAGAAGAGCCGGCAGAACGCGGAGCACGCGCAGCGCGCCGACGAGTACGAGCTGTACGGATCGCTGCTCCTGGCGAATCTCTACTCGATCGTGAAGGGCTCGGATCGGATCGTGGTGCAGGATTACGAGGGCGCCGAGCGGACGATCACGCTCGACCCGAAGCTGACGCCGGCCGCCAACGCCGAGCGCTACTTCGCGCGCGCCCGCAAGACGCGCGGGGCCGCGGCGCAGGCAGAGACGCAGCGCGTCCGCCACGAGGCGAAGCTGGCAGCGGTCGAGGCCCTCGCCGAGCGAATCGCCCGCGCCTCGAGCGTCGACGAGCTCGAAACGATCGCGACCGAAAGCGGAGGAACCGTACGCATGGACAACGAGCCGAAGGAAAAGGGAACCGCCGAGCGGTTCCGCAAGTTCATCGTCGCCGGCGGACACGAGGTCTACGCCGGCAAGAGCGCCTCGAACAACGACGAGCTCACCGTACGCTTCGCGAAGCCGAACGACTACTGGTTTCACGCGCGAGGCAGCTCGGGCTCGCACGTCGTGCTCAAGTGGAGCGACCCGAAGTCGAAGCCTCCGCGCGAAGCCATCCGCGGCGCAGCCTCGATCGCCGCCTATTACTCGGGTTCAAAGAACGCGAAGATGGTGCCCGTCGCCTACACGCTCAAGAAATACGTCCGCAAACCGAAGGGCTCGGCGGTCGGAGCAGTCGTGATGGATCGGGAGGAGGTGGTGATGGTGGAGCCGAAGTTGCCGGAGGAAGGGACCAATGGCCTAAGGGACTAAGTGCCAAAGGGACTAAGGGACGGGCGTGCTTCACGACCTACTTGTCCCTTAGTCCCTTTGTCGCTTTGTTCCTCTGCGCCTCACTGCCTTTCGCCCTCTCCCGCTAGGAGCTCGAATGCCATCGCGCACTGCTTTTCCAGGAGGTCGGCGCCGGTGATCGTTGTTGCGCCTGCGGCAGCGGCGGTGGCTAGGAGCTGGGTCGTGACCGGCGTGTAGACTGCGTCGAGGACGACCTGGCGGCTGCTGAAGATGTCGGGGATCGTGATCGGTGATTCCTCGACGCCGCCGGCCATGCCGACCGACGTCGCGTTGATGATCACGCGCGCCTCGGCGAGGGCGTCGGCGATGTCGGGCGGGAAGAGCTCGTGCGCCTCGATCTTCGAGTCGGTCTTCGGTCCGCCGAAATGCTGCTTGAGCACCTGCGCCTGCTGCAGCGTGCGATCGGCGATCGTCACGAAGCGCGCACGGAAGCCACGCACCAGCGCATACACCGCCGCACGCGCCATCGCTCCTCCGCCGAGAACCACCGCTCCCCCCTGCCCCAGCGCCTCGCGCGATCCCTCGAGCAGTGCCATGATCGCGCGCGCCTCGGTGTTGTGTCCGGTCGCCTGGTCGCCGTCGAACGTCAGCACGTTGATGATGCCCGTGCCGTGCGCCTCGTCCGAGAGATAGTCGACGAGCGAGCTCGCGCTCGCGCGCAAGCGACCGCTCAGGTACACGCCGCGCGCGCCGAGCACCTGCAGCGCCCGCACGGGCTCGGCCAGGTTCTTCGCCTGCGCGTCGAACTGCAGAAAGGCCGTGTTGCTACCGGAGGCCTCTGCGGCCGCGGCCAGCGTGTCGAAGATCGGGCTCTCACCCGCCGGATGCGATAGCACGCCGACGAGGCGGGTGTTGTACTGCGGAATCACGTGCGTGCGGATTGCGGAGTTCGGTGTTCGGTGATTGGATATCTCGTCGCCGGCACGCGCCGTCTACTCGGCAGGCGTCGCGTGCGCCCGGGCGGCGTAACTGCGCAGCCGCTCGATCGACTCCTCGCAGCCGAGCACGGCCATCGTCTCGAACATGCCCGCGCCCACGCGCTTGCCGGTGATCGACAGGCGCATCGGGTGGATCAGCTTGCCGGCCGACATGCCGAGCTCCTCGGCGTAGCCGCGCACCACCGCCTCGATCCGCTCCACCGTCCAGTCGATCGGCGAGAGCGCCTCGAGCCGCGTTGCGAGCGCGGTCATCTGTCCGGACGTCTCCGGCTTCCAGTGCTTCGCCGCGTACTCCTCGTCGAACGCAACGATCGGTCCGAACATGTAGTCGGCGAAACGCGGGATGTCGGTGACGAAGTTGATGCGCTCCTTCACCAGGTCGATCACCGCCTCGAGGTACACGAGGTCCACGTTGTCGTAGCCGGCCTCGGCGACCAGCGGCATCGCCTGGCGGGCGAGGCGCTCGAGCGGGAGCTGGCGCAGGTACATGCCGTTCATCCACTCGAGCTTCTGCAGATCGAAGATCGCGCCGGCCTTGTTGACCTTCGCGAGATCGAACATCTCGATCATCTCCGGCATCGTGAAGATCTCGCGGTCGGCGGTCGGGTTCCATCCGAGCAGCGCGACGAAGTTGACGAGCGCCTCGGGCAGGTATCCCTTGGTGACGTAGTCGAGCACCCACGCGTCGCCGTCGCGCTTCGAGAGCTTCTTGCGCTCCGGCGACAGCAGCAGCGGCAGGTGCGCGAACAGCGGCTTCTCCCATCCGAACGCATCGTACAGCAGCACGTGCTTCGGCAGCGACGGCAGCCACTCCTCGCCGCGGATGACGTGCGTGATCTCCATGAGGTGATCGTCGACGATGTTCGCGAGGTGATACGTCGGGAACCCGTCGGACTTCATGAGGATCTGATCGTCGATCGTCCTGTTCGCGAACGAGCTCTCGCCGCGGATCATGTCGCTCGTGCGCGTGTCGCCGGTCAGCGGCACGAACAGGCGGATCACGTGCTCGGCGCCCTCGTCGAGCATCCGCTTCGTCTCCTCGTCACCGAGCGTGAACTGGTTGCGCATCGACGTGCGGTCGTACTTCGGCGCGACGCCCGCGGCCTGCTGGCGCTCACGCATCCGCTCGATCTCCTCGGACGTGTCGAACGCGTAGTAGGCGGTGCCGCGCTCGATGAGCATCCGCGCGTGCTCGCGGTAGATCTCCGTGCGCTCCGACTGACGGTACGGTCCGTAGCTGCCGCCGACGTGCGGTCCCTCGTCGAACTCGATCCCCGCCCATCGGAACATCTCCTGGATGTTCTCCTCGGCGCCCTCGACGAACCGCGTGCGGTCGGTGTCCTCGACGCGCAGAACCATCACGCCGCCGTTGTGGCGGGCGAAGAGGTAGTTGTACAGGGCGGTGCGGAGTCCGCCGACGTGCAGGAGCCCGGTCGGTGACGGGGCGAAGCGTACGCGAACCATGGGTAGACCAGTCTGATGGGTAAGCGGCAACGATACACGGGAACAAAAAAGCGCAGACCCGAAGCGTCGGACTGCGCCTTTTCGTTCACTGTCAATCGATACGAAAGCTGGGCGAGCGACGGGACTTGAACCCGCGACCTCCTGGGCCACAACCAGGCGCTCTAACCAACTGAGCTACGCCCGCCATCGAATGCGATACAGGGCAACCAATTTACTGCCCGACCGGAAGGGCAATTGTAACAATTACGGCACACCTCAGCGTCCCGGCAGCCACTGGTAGCCGACCGACGCGCGGAAGCCGGCGTAGTACTGTTTCCACGGCGCGTCGAGCAGCACCGCGCTCTGCGGCATCGACAGGAACGCCTCGAACGAGAACGTCGCGAACTCGAACGCGACCGTCCACCCGAGCGCCACGTCGATCGCCGTGCGGATGCGGTCGAGTCCGTCGAGCCGACGACGGCTGATTAGCGTGACGGTGTCGGCCCCGTTGCCGTAGCGGAGCTCGGACTTGGGATTGGCGATCTGCTGGTACTGCGTCGCGCGGCTACCGATGACGTACGACGCCGATGCGCCGACGTAGGCGTAGTAGTACGACGCGATCGTCCCGAACTCCGAGTCGACGAACGCGCCGTAGAACGGGATGTTGAAGCCGCCGGCAGCGGTCAGGGAGTAGTTCTTCAGGTAGACGACGCCGACCTCCTTGACCGGCCGGCGCAGTCCGCTGATCGCGAGGAAGTCGCGCGTCGTGTCCTCGGCGAAGAGCATCCCCTCGGTGATCTGCAGCGACGCGCCGAGGCGCGCGATCAGTGGCATCGGGAGGCTGTACGTGTAGCTGATGCCGTACTCGGTGTAGTCGGTCACCGGGTATCCGTCGTCCTCCTCGTCGTCGCTGTTGGGCTCGAGGATCTCGCGCTCGTCGCCGTCGAACGGATTGTGCCAGCCGTACGATGCGGTCGTCGGCACCAGCGCCGTCGAACGGATCTCCGTCCCGCGATCGTGCACGTCAGCATAGAACATCTCGCCGAAGTACGACAGCGATGACGCGGCGTGCGCCCGCGGAAACCACCCGCGCGAGATCCGCCCGACCGTTTCGCGGAAGTCGATATCGTTCGGGTCGAGTCCCTCGAGCTCGCGCCACGCCTGCTCCGTGTCCTGCCACGCG
>DATLHO010000258.1:0-18551 GCA_035539855.1 Kapaibacterium sp. (SeqCode)
GCGCGGCCGCCGTCGGTCGCGATCTGCGCGAGGAGCTGCGCCCACGGCTCGAGCGCCTCGACCGCGCCGATGTCCTGTCCGGCAAGCGGCGTCGAGCACGCGGTGAGCGCCACGACCGGCGCGGGGATCATCCTCTCGCACGCGTCGCGGATCATCCCGAGCAGCGTCGACTTGCCGATGCCGGCCTCGCCCGTGACGAAGAGCACGTTCGCCTCGCCCCGTCCTTCGACGGCCGCCTCGATGAAGCGAATCGCCTCGGCGATCTGTGCGTCGCGGCCGATCATCGGATGGCCGCGGTGTCGACGTCCGTCGGTGCGACCTCCGCCGGGCGACTCGCACGCGTGCGCGCGGCTCCGGCGTAGACGAGCATCAGGCCGCTGGCGATCAGGCAGAGGATCGGCCACCAGTCTCCCCAGCGCACGTACAGCGTGATGTCGTCACGCAGCGCGATCGCGCCGGTCGTCGTCGTGGTGACGCCCTCCTCGGTCTCGTTGAAGATCGAGCCGTAGGGCGTGATGAACGAGCTGATGCCGGTGTTCGCCGCGCGCGCGATCGACCGTCGCGTCTCGATCGCTCGCATGATCGCGATGCGGTTGTGCTGCAGGGGTCCGGGCGTGCCGAGATACCAGCCGTCGTTGGTGATGATCGTCATGAAGTTCGCGCCGGAGTCGATGAACTGCCGCACGATGTTCGGGTAGATGCTCTCGAAGCAGATCACCGACGCCGACTTCGTGATCGTGTCCCCGATCGGCACGTCGAAGGTCTGGATCGTCCGGCCCTTCGCCCACGAGGAGATCCCCACGTCCCAGCTCAGCAGGCCTGTGAGGAACGGAACGTCGTCGGCGAACGGAATCCTCTCGCCGAACGGCACGAGCTGCATCTTGTGATAGGCGCCGGTGAGGCCCTTGCCGGGAGCCCAGAGTCCAACCGAGTTGAAGTAATCCCACCGGAACGTCGTGTCGAGCCGGCCGCTTGCCGGGTCGACGGTAACGCCGGGGCGCGACGTCACCGGGGGCTGATCGCCCGCGTGATAGACCACGTAGTCCGGGAAGCCCGACATCACGGGTCGGCCCAGCGTCGCGACCGCGGCGTCCATCGCCTCGCGGCGCGCCTCGTAGCCGGGCTGCGTCACGGGATAGGGGATCGCGTTCTCCGACCACAGGAACATCTGCGTGCTGCGCGCGGCCGGGCTCTGTGCCGACAGCCGGTAGTTCAGCGCGATGTGATCGGTGGTGTCGGCCTGGTTCCACTTGTCCCACGGATCGACGTTCGGCTGCACGACGGTGACGGTGATCGACTTCTCGGCGGGCTCGTCGGCGTGCCGGCTGAGGACGTAGAAGCCGTAGAGGAACGGCGGCACGAGCGTCAGCGCGATGAGCGTCATGCCGAAGCGGAACATCCGCGTCTGGTGGCGCGACTCGAAGCCCAGCGAGAAGATCATCGCCGTGAAGGCGGCGTTCTGCACCAGCAGCAGGAAGCTCAGGCCCCAGACGCCCGTGAACTCGATGAACTGGATGTAGTAGAGGTTGTAGGTCTGCGTGTTGCCGAGGGTCAGCCAGGGATAGCTCGCGTCGGTCAGCGCGTGCAGGTACTCGCCGCCGCACCACAGAAACGGCAGGAACGCAAGGGCGAAGAAGCGTCCCCTGCGCTCGCGAACCCACCGGTAGGCGACGAGCGGCACCATGAAGAACAGCGGGTGGACGATCACCAGCAGCACGCAACTGATCATCAGGAAGGGATCGGCCTTGGCCTGCCACGAGCCGATCCACCAGCTCGAGAGCGCCGAGAACAGCAGCAGCGACAGGTAGCTCCACTTCAGCAGCTTCCGCCACGAGTCCGCGCGTTCGAGCGCCAGCAGCAGCGGAACGAGCCCGACGGAGCCGAAGAGGCCGATGGGATTCGGGGGATACGCGAGGCCGAGAAGCGCGCCACTGAGCACGAGCAGCACCCAGGTCGGCGGACGGAGCGTTGTCGGAGTAGTCACGGGGGGGAATATAGTGTCGTTCGTGCGGACGGTCGCGGCTCGGCGTCTCGATTCCCTCGAGCTCTGCGCACGTGTCTTCCCCCTGGGGATCTTTCATGGGTGTCGCATCGCCGCATGTCGTGATGGGGGCAATGCGGATTCTTCCTCGCGGCAGTCGCGCCGAAGAAAGGGCCCCCTGCGGGGGTGACAGTGCGGGCATTGTGGGAAGGGGTCGGGTCCCCGCGGGCGGCTCGGGGTTGTCCGGGCACCCGTCGCGGTCTAACTTTGGGGTCTATGACGCTTCGTGTCCTGGCTTTCCTCTGTCTCCTCGCTGCTGTCGCGCCGGTCGCGGCCCAGCAGCAGATCGCTTTCGACGAGTTCGCGCGGCGGCTCGATCCGTACTTCGCGCCCGAGCTCGTCGAGGACGTGCGCCAGGCGCTGCCACAGGCGGCGTTCGACGTCTGGGGCTACGACGTCGGCGATTTCACCGGCGACGGCGCCAACGATCTGGCCCTGACGCTGCGCATGCGCTCGGACAGCCGCGCGCGCATCAACGTCTACTACTTCGTCGACGACGAGGGGACGATGCGCATGATCCGCGAGGCCGTCGAGCCGTTCGTGACGCTGCCGATCGAGGTCGGCGTCGCCATCCGCGACGGCAACGTGTACACGATCCACAAGGAGAAGGAGTACGAGTGGGAGGTCGTCGGACACCGCTTTCGCGACGGCGTGCTGATGATGGTCGATCGCTTCCGGACGATCCGCGTCGGCGACGAGACGCACGAGACGTACCGGAACTTCCAGTCGCTCGAGGGATACGAGCGCTACCTGAGCGTCGCCACCGAGAAGCAGATCTTCCGCAGCGACTTCCTGTCGGTGCCCGCGTACCGCCGCGGCCGCGACGTGCCGAGCGGCTACCAGTCGACGGCCAGCGCCGGGTTCTCGAAGTTCATCTCGCGCGGCGCGTACTTCTGGAACAGCGAGAGCGATGCGTCGATCGACATGCGCGCGGCGTACGACGACGACTTCCTCTACTTCAACATCGTCGTGCGCGATGACCAGGTCGTGCCCATTCCCGTCAACGGCATCGACACCACCGCCGATCGTCTCGAGGTCTGGCTCGACATGTATGCGCTCGGCGACCGAATCCGCTCCGGCCGTCGCACGCGCGACTTCCGGATGAAGACCGACTCGAACATCTACGCGATCGAGATCCCGCTCGGCGACTTCCTCGACGTGCAGCCGAAGATGAAGACCTCGAACGAGCTCGACGACGAGCAGCAGGGCGCGGTCAAGCGCGTCAAGGCCGTCGCCGCGCGCATCGACAGCGGCTACTCGGTCAAGATCCGCCTGCCCCTGCAGCTTCTCGGCTTCGCGGCGCCTCCGCTCGAGGATGGCCAGCTCGCGGAGTTCGGCGCGACCGTCGTCGTGCACGACGTGGACAATCCCTATCGGCCCGAGGAGACCACGACGATCTCGACGAGCCAGAACTTCGAGTCGACGAAGCCGGCGACGTTCGGCTCGCTCGTGCTCGTGCCCGAGACGCTGCATTACGGCGAGTCGCTCAACATCTACCTTGGCGACCTGCGGGAGCGACTCGAAGAGGTCGGCTACTAGCCCCACTCGCGGCGGCGGGCATCGAACGCGTATGACACTCCAGGACAATCTCGGCGCCGTTCGCGAGCGCATCGCCGCGGCCTGCGCCCGCGCCGGGCGTGACGTCGCCGACGTGACGCTCGTCGGGGTCACCAAGCGGCATCCGAACGAGACCATCGTCGAGGCGTTCCGCGCCGGCATCACGGACGTCGGCGAGAATTACGTGCAGGAGCTCGTCGAGAAGCACTCGGCGGTCGCGGAGCCGGTGCGCTGGCACTTCATCGGACACCTGCAGCGCAACAAGGTCCGACAGATCGCCGCGTTCGTGCACATGATCCACGGCGTCGACTCCGTCCGTCTCGGCGAGGAGATCGGACGTCAGGCCATCGCCGCCGGCCGCACCATCCCCGTTCTGCTCCAGGTCAACACGTCGGGCGAGGAGTCGAAGCACGGGGTCGCGCCCGACGGGGCCATCGAGCTGGGACGCGCGCTCGCCGCGATCGAGGGGATCGAGCTGGTCGGGATGATGACGCTCGCCGCGTTCCTCGACGAGGCCGAGGCGACGCGCCCGATGTTCCGTCTGCTCGCAACGGTTCGCGCGGAGCTGCGCGCCGCGACGGGACTCGCCCTGCCCCACCTCTCGATGGGGATGACCGGAGATTTCGAAGTCGCGATCGAAGAGGGCGCGACGCTTGTTCGAATCGGAACCGCTCTCTTCGGGGAGCGCTCGTAGCACACACAATTCCAGGACCGCCATGCGACGACAGATACTCGGTCTCGCGCTCGCCGCCGCGCTCGTCGGATGCGCCGGAGGCACGCAGACACGCACGAGCGAGACGGTGACGACGACGCCGTCGACGACCACGGGAACGGCGGCCAGCGCTGATCGGCGGAGCTCGCCGTTCCGCACGACCGAGCTCGCCAACGGCCTCGATGTCATCGTCATCGAGGATCACTCCTCGCCGATCGCAACGATCGACCTGACGGTCAACACCGGCGCGTTCACCGAGCCCGACGAGTACGCGGGACTCTCGCACCTGTACGAGCACATGTTCTTCAAGGCCAACAGGGCCTACCCCTCGCAGGAGGCGTACATGCGGCGCGTGCGCGAGCTCGGCGTGGTCTACAACGGCTACACGTCGCAGGAGGTGGTCACGTACTACTTCACGCTGCCGTCGAAGAACGTGAAGCCCGGCCTGGAGTTCATGGCGCACGCGATCACGACGCCGCTCTTCGTGCAGGACGAGCTCGTCCGCGAGCGCGAGGTCGTGCTCGGGGAGTTCGACCGCAACGAGGCGTCGCCGGAGTTCGCGCTGCGCTACGCGCTCGACTCCGCGCTGTGGATGCCGCACGTCAGCCGCAAGCAGCCGCTCGGACAGCGCCAGGTGATCCAGACCGCGACGACCGAGCAGATGGAGTTCATCCGCGGCCGCTACTACGTGCCGAACAACGCGGCGCTGATCGTCTCCGGCGACGTCGACGCCGACGAGGTCTTCGCGCTCGCCGCGAAGTTCTTCGCGGGATGGCAGCGTGGCGCCGATCCGTTCCCGACGCACAATCCCCCCGCGTTCACGTCGCTGCGCCCGCAGCTCGTCGTGCGCGAGGCGCGGATTCCCGACGTGCTGCTGCGGCTGCGCTTCTACGGACCGAGCATTGGACGCGACGAGCCGGACGTGCAGGTCTCGCAGCTCTTCTCGACCCTCCTGTCGCAGCCGACGTCGCGCTTCCATCACAACCTCGTCGACAGCGGACTGGTGACGCAGATCGGCGCGTGGGCCGAGAACGCGCGCTTCACCGGCACGATCAACTTCACGCTGCGGACGAAGCCCGAGCTCGCGCACAGGACGCTCGAGGTGCTCAAGGCGGAGATCCGCGCGATGGGACAGCCGGGGTACTTCAGCGACGACGAGATCGCCGTCGGCAAGCAGATCATCGCCGACCGCAGCAAGTTCGAGCGCGACAACATCCACGACTTCACTATCGGCACGACCGCGCGGTGGTGGGCGATGGCGTCGCTCGATTACTACGAGCGCTTCCCGTCGGTCGTCGCCGGCATCAATCCGCGACAGATCGACGACTTCGTCAGGAAGTACCTCGTCGGACGCCCGTTCGTGCTCGGCGTCGGCGCGCAGCGCGAGACCCTCACCCGACTGAACATCACCGAGGAGGCCCTGAAATGGTAAGCCGCATTCCCTCGCCTCTTCTCCGCACGCTCCTGGTTGCCTGCGCCACAACCGTCGTCGTGATCGCGACGACGCAGCGCTCGGCGGCGCAGCCGGCGGCCATCAGCGTGACAAGGGCGTTCGCGCACAACAACATCAACACGATCGTCTCGCCCGCGGCGAACGAGCTCGTGTCGGTCATCATCGGACTCGAGGGCGGGCTGCTCACCGGCGAGACGCAGAACCCCGCGCTCGGCGAGTTCACGTCGGACCTGATCACCTCGAGCGGATCGCACCAGTATCCGAAGGAGGCGCTGCGGCGGTTCGTCTCGCGCACGTCGACGTCGCTGTACGGGCAGGCCGACGCGCGCGGCATCAGCTACCGCATGACGACGACGCTCTCGCACTTCGACGAGGCGTTCCGGATGCTCGCGTCGGTGGTGATGAACCCGCTGTACGACACGGTCGAGTTTCGCAACATCATGCAGCAGCGCATCGCCGCGGCGCGCCGGCGCTGGTCGCAGCCCGAGGGCTACGCGCAACTGATCGCCGACAGCCTGATCAAGCTCGGCCACCCGGTGCTCTCGAGGATCACGAACGAGGCGGACATCGCGTCGGTGACGATCCCGATGATGCGCGAGTTCATGGGGCGCATCACCGAGCGCACGCGGATGTTCGTCGTCGTCGTCGGCAACGTCACCCCCGAGCAGATCCGCGAGAAGCTCTCGCTCTTCGACGAGCTCCCGCGCGGCAAGTACACGCAGGCCGCGGTCGCGCCGCTGGTCGTGCCGAAGAGCTCCTCGATCGAGGTCGTCGATCTGCCGAAGAGCCCGACGACGTACGTCACCGCGACGTTCGTCGGTCCGGTCGCCTCCGGCGACGACTACTGGCCGATGGTCGTCGGCATGAGCCACCTGCGCAGCCGACTGTTCGAGGAGGTCCGCACCAAGCGCAACCTCTCGTACGCGCCGCAGAGCTACCTGACGTCGAGTCTCGGACAGGGCATCGGAGCGATGGCGGTCAGCGCGGTGCTGCCGGACTCGGCGGTGCCGGTGATGCTCGCGGAGTTCGAGAAGATGCGCCGTGGGGAGTTCACCGAGAAGGAGCTCGAGGACGCCAAGGCCGTCTTCATCACGAACTTCTACATGTCCCGGATGACCAACAGCGACAAGGCCACCGCGCTGTACAACGCGGAGCGGAACACGGGGCGGTGGGAGCGCGCGTTCGGGCTCGACCTGATCGAGGCGGTCCGCAAGGAGGATGTGGTGCGGGTGTTCAACGCGTATCCGAAGGCGATGCAGTTCGGCGTCGTCGGACCTGCCGCGAAGATCACGCGCGATCGCTACCGCTTCGATCCGAAGCCGTAACGACGGCGGCACGGCCACGGATGGCGCGCGGGCGTCATCCGTGGCCGATCCGTATCTTGCCGGCTCTTCCGAATCTTCGAGCCGTATGATCGTCGAACAGACCGCCCAGACCGCCCTGAATCTCCGCTGGACCTACTCGAACGCGCTGAGCGCCTTCCGCGGCCTGCTCGCGATCCCGATCGTCTTCACGATCGACGCCGAGATGCGGTTGCTGACGATCGCGATCTCGGTCTTCGCGGTCATCACCGACCTGCTCGACGGCTGGCTCGCGCGCAAGCTCAACGAGATCTCCGACCTCGGGAAGATCCTCGACCCGCTCTCGGACAAGATCTACATGGCCGTCGGCGTCGCGGCGCTCCTTGCGAAGGGATGGCTCGAGCCGTGGTTCGTGGCGATCGTGCTCGGCCGGGACCTGCTGATCTTTCTCGGCGGCATCTGGGTCGAGCGCCGAACGGGCATCGTGCTGCCGTCGCTGTACATCGGCAAGGCCGCGGTCGCGAGCCTCGCGCTGCAGATGATCCTGCTGCTGGCCGGCGTCGAGGGCATCGTCTACCAGGTGAGCCAGTGGCTGACCATTGCGCTGCTCGCAGCCTCGTTCGCGACCTACGCCATGCGCGCGGTCAAGACGGTACGCGGCTAGCGTACCGCGCAGGCCGATCCACGAGCCGACCGTCGGCATCGGTGATCGGCAGTCCGCAATCACACATTCCGAATCCGCAATCAGCGCCGGGGAATCGCCGTGCAGTATCAATCTCTCAAGGGCTTCAACGACATTCTCCCCGGCGACAGCGAGATCTGGCTGTGGCTCGAGGGCGAGATCCGCGTGGTCATGCGCCTGTACGGCTTCGCGGAGGTGCGCCTGCCGATCGTCGAGTCGACGGACCTGTTCCGTCGCGGCATCGGCGAGGGCACCGACGTCGTCGGCAAGGAGATGTATTCGTTCGAGGACAAGGGGGTGCCGCCGGAGTCACTGACGCTGCGTCCGGAGCTCACCGCGAGCGCCGCGCGCGCGTTCGTCGAGCACGGTGTCGGACAGGTCAGCACGCTGACGCGCTGGTACTACATCGGACCCGCCTTCCGCTACGAGCAGCCGCAGGCAGGACGCTACCGGCAGTTCTACACGTTCGGCATCGAGCTGATCGGCTCGGGCTTTCCGGAGTCCGACGTCGAGGCGATCGCGATCGGCGCCGATCTGCTGAAGCGCATCGGACTCGAGCGCTACCGACTGCGCCTCAACTCGATCGGCACGTCGGAGGAGCGCGCAGAGTACCGCACGGCGCTTCTCGAATTCCTCGAGACACGCCGCGACCAGCTCAGCGAGGACAGCGTTCGTCGCATGGGAGCCAATCCCCTGCGCGTGCTCGACTCGAAGAAGCGTGAGGACATCGCGGCGACCGCCGATGCGCCGTCGATCCTCGACTTCCTCGGCGACGAGTCGCGCGAGCACTTCGCGACCGTTCGCGCGCTGCTCGACGCCAACGGCATCGAGTACACGATCGACACGCGCCTTGTGCGTGGACTCGACTACTACAGCCGCACGGCCTTCGAATTCCAGGGACTCGACCTCGGAGCGCAGGACGCGCTGATCGGCGGCGGGCGCTACGACGGGCTCATCGAGCAGGTCGGCGGCAAGCCAACGCCGGCGATCGGTTTCGGCATGGGACTCGAGCGCATCATCCTCGCGCTGAAAACCGCCGGCCGACTCCCGCAGATCGCGCCCGAGACCGACGTCTACGTCATCGGCCTCGACGACGCCTCGCGCCGCTGGGCGACCTCGATCGTCCACCAAATCCGCGCCGCCGGCCTCTCCGCCGAGCACGACCTCCTCCGCCGCTCGATGAAAGCCCAGATGCGCGAAGCCAACCGCCGCGGAGCAAAGCTGGTGGTGATCGCCGGAGAAAACGAGCTCGCAGCCCAGGAAGCGCAGGTCAAGAACATGCAGGGCGGCGGGCAGGAGACGGTGGCGTTCGGTGGCCTGGTTGATGATCTCGTTGAGATGTCAAAGGTTAGAGGTTAGATGTCACGAGGCGGGGGAGCGTTTTTGGTTATTGGGTATCTGTTGTTTGTTTTTTGTTGGTGGTCGATGCCCGCACAGCTAGGTCGCATACAAACCAAAACCCAATAACCAATAACAAGAACCAAAACCGGCAGTCGACGCCCGGTCCGTGACATCTACCATCTGACATCCAACATCTAACATCTTGTCCCAGCTCAAGACCATCCGCCTGACGGCTTCCGCCAATCTCAAGCTGGCGCTTGTGTTGATGGCGCTCGTCATCGTGGGCGGGACGTTGTTGTACACGCAGCGGCTGGTTGAGCGGATGAAGCAGAGCGAGCGGGAGACGATTCAGTTCTACGTTAAGACGTTTCAGAGCGGGATGGTCGAGGATGCGCCGGTGGAGATGCTGGGCCTGGCGCTCGATCTGGTCAACACGGTCGAGTTCCCGATGATCCAGACCGACGCCGAGCATCGGCTCTCGGCGGTCACCGACTCGCTGGGTCGGATCACCAAGTACGAGTCGATCAACATCGACTACGACCGGACGCTGCCGATCGAGGAGCAGTACAAGTTCCTCGATCGCCGGCGCCAGCAGATGGCGCAGGTGTACGATCCGATTCCGATCCATCTCATCGATCAGAACGGTGACTCGACGGTTCTCAACTACGTCTACTACGACGACTCCGAGGTCATCACTCAGCTTCGCTGGCTGCCCTACATCGAGATCCTCATCGGCTCGATGTTCATCCTCGTCGGGTACCTGAGCTTCAGCCACATCAAGCGCAACGAGCAGTCGAACATCTGGGTGGGGATGGCGAAGGAGACCGCGCACCAGCTCGGCACGCCGTTGAGCTCGCTGCTCGGGTGGATCGAGCTGTTGCGCCTGATGCCCGAGGACACCGCGCAGGTACTCGAGGCGGCCGACGAAATGGAGCGCGACGTCGAGCGCCTCAACAAGGTCGCCCAGCGATTCTCGAAGATCGGCTCCGCCGCCGAAGTGCACACGGTCGACGTCAACGAAGTGCTGCGGCACGTCGTCGGCTACTTTCAACGACGGCTGCCGCACCTCGGCAAGCGCGTGACGCTCGACCTCGAGTCGAGCGGACCGGTGTACGTCAACATCAACGTACACCTGTTCGAGTGGGTCTTCGAGAACCTCGTGCGCAACGCCGCCGACGCGATCGATCGTCCGGACGGCTTCGTGCGCTTCAAGGTGCGCGAGCATCGCGGGCACGCGGTCATCGACATCGTCGACAACGGCCGCGGCATCGATCCGAAGATTCGCAACGATATCTTCCGTCCCGGCTTCTCGACGAAGAAGCGCGGCTGGGGCCTCGGCCTCTCGCTCGCCAGGCGCATCGTCGAGGAGTACCACAAGGGGAAGATCACGATCAAGGACAGCTCGCCAGAGGGGACGACGTTCCGGATCCGACTCGATGCGGTGGCGGCGCCGGCCGAGGCGACAATTGGGGCGGTCAGCAGCGACACGAAGGACGCCGTTCGCAGCGAGCACCAGGGGCGTTGAGTCCGGGCTCGGTCATTGGATCAATGCGCGCTTCGCCGCGTGCCTCATCTGACCCAGAATGCGAACGACTCATTTCCCACACGACAGACGTAGTATCCGGCGTTGAGACTACCGAGATCGACGCGCACTTCCGTCGCATCGTCGCGCTCGACGCAAGCGTTGACAATGTCTCCCCTGAGGTTGCAGATCACCACATCGAGTTCGTTCGTCCCCACGTCTCCGCGAATAATGAGGCGCCGAGCGGCGTCGTCGGTCTTCACGAACCGTTGTGCCTGTGGAGCGCCGGGAGCGGCACCGACTCGACCGACGTAGTAGAAGACCTCGCCGGTCGAAGCATTAACCACCCAACACTCTCCGCTTGCAGGGGAGGACAATTGACCCAGGCTCTGATTTGGCGCGCGTGGTAACCGGGTATCCTCGAACTCGCCGAGCGGGCTCATACGTAGAACTCTGCTCCCAGCGGTCAACAGTGCAGACCCGTCACCAAGGACTACGATGTTGTCGAGCAGGGCGCCAGGAAATCGGTCGCGGTCTACGGGATATGTCTGCCAGGTGTCGCCATCGTCGTACGAAACATGCACTCTGACGCGCTCCGCTACGAGCACAACGTTCTCGCCGAGTGCGATACCATGCGGCGGGTATTCCAATGAGAGCCGGGAAGACCAGTTTGCACCGCCGTCCAGCGACACCCAGCACGTCCTCGAGCTCTCGCCGCCAATCCATATCCGCTCATCGCTGACGTCGAGGCAATTCCAATCTTCAGCCTGTGCTCCCCCAATCTTGGCAGGCGTCGCCATGCGGCTCCAGGTTGCTCCCATGTCCCGCGAGATGTACACCGCCGCCGTGCCGGAAAGCGCTATGAGATTCGGCGCAATGACCGCCGCGTCCCACGCGCGTCCTGCTCGATGGCCGGAGTCGGCCTCCTGATAAACCAGGGCCCATGTGTCACCCGCATCCGTTGTACGATAGACGTTGAGGAACCACGTGAAGTCCGGACCCGAGCTATCGCACACCATGATCCCCACGGCGGAATCGACGAATGCCAACTGGGTTGCAATCGAAGGCGTAGGAGCGGCCGCGCGCTCCCAAACACGCCCGCCACTCGCGGTTCGAAACAGCCCCCCGCGGGAGTCAAGTGCGAATCCATGAACGCGATCGACGAACTGCATGTCAACGAGCCAACCGCTAAACGGTATGGTGCCGACGCTTTGCCATTGCTGAGCGCTTGCCGAAGCAGCGTTCGCACAAATGAGTGCGAAGACCATCGCCGCCCGGGACGCAGCTGAGCCCAACCTACCTCGATACGACGACCGGCGCCGAAGCATACAGTTTGCCTCCGTTGACCGCAGCGACAATGTAAAAGCCTTCCACCAGATGAACGTCCTGAAACGTCGTAGAACGACCGTTAGCAGCTGGACTACGAGCGATTGCCTCGCCAGCTGAGTTGTAGAGGATCAACTCATCCACACCCCTCAGACCGCGTGAAACGGCAATCGTCAGCCAGCCAGCGCTCGACCAAAGGACACCAAGCGCATCGTTACCCGCGTCGTCGTGCTCATGCTTCGCCGATGACGACGGATACAAGCTACAAAGTTTCTGCGCCATGCACTTCTCGCAGTCAGGAATTGGAGGCGTCACCTCGTTGCCGTATCGGCCGCTTTCCCACCAATACCTCGCCGTCTCCTCGTCATCACACGTGCAGGTGCTGGCACTCGTCCCTGTTACCCTCTTATCCCACCAACTGCCAGACGCGTTCATCAACCTACCAAGTTCTCGCTGAATCCCTCCAATCAGATTCATATCGCTGTTTACACGATCGCCGCTTGGATACTTTGCCTGCCAATGGTTATCTGAAAACGAGCTCGATATCCAGGATCGCTTCCTCCGGTACGCAGCGGTATTATTCAGATTTATCACCATTTGTTCACACGCGACCTCGCACTTCCCGAACGGAGGCTGCTCCGCAGGCCCCCATATGGCCGGAGACTCCACAGATGCATGATCTCTAATGAACTCCTCCAACGAGCTTGACGTTGCCTCTAGCTCGGCCTCACCGAAATCGTCGTAATCATCGGAAAAGCCAATTTCGATTTCGCATCCGCACGGATCGTTTTCGCGTCCGCAGATACAGTTCCACCGGCGCGCCGCCTCATTCATGTCGTTGACAAAATCATCCTTATCATAGGTCATGTTGCCAACGCTGCAATCGGTAATCTGACCCGTCACGGCATTCCTTCTGCAGTTATTGCCCGTCATCGTCTCGGGGCCATCACCTCGAAACTTAAGACAGATCGGCAACTTTATGGTAAGCGGCGTCAAATCGGCTGCCGAGATGCCGTACTTGACCAGCATCGATCGGTCTGATGCCGGGAGATCCGCTACTTCAACGGGTTTGGCTGGGTCTACAACGCAGATTGTCACGAGGTGACCAACTCCATCACAGAACCTGTACGGCCTCTTGTCCTCCGTACACCCCTCCGGTTGGCAATCCTCTACCTGCCCGAAAGCGACTCCGCCGATAGCTACGAAGCAAATGGCATGGCACAGAAGCGCTGCGAGACTCGCCTGCACATAGTCACGATTCATGATTCCTGGCCTCAATATTGCTTAATAGTCGCAATGCGCGACCGGAGGAGGCTAGTAAAGTCGCTGACGTGCATGGCTTCGCTGCCGACGCCCAATTCGTCGCCGGGCATCCGCACAGTATCCTGAGTTACTGGGAAGAGCCTGAAAGTCGGTGTTGCGCTTCCGACGGGACGGAGACCGAAATATGTGCCATACTCGTCGCTGCATACCTCTACGAGATTGAGGAACACGACATACTGTTGAGTGGGCTTGATCCACTTAGCACCGACTCCTTCGTGAACCCCCCAGCCGGACGCGTAATGGAATCGAAGGCAATGTCCGATACTTGCCGCATCCGTTGCAACGGTGTCGAACTGATTGGCGAGGTAACTCGCAAGTGTCATCTGCGTCGGCAGAACGCGCCTCCTTGGGGCGACGCGAGTCTCTTGCTGGCATGCAGGCAGGCGTCTTCCCTTGATTGTATCGACCACGGTTGAATATACCGTCGTGTTATAGCGTGGTGTGAAACCCACTCGCAGGAGCGTATCTTCGACTGTAGAGCTGCACTGGATCCGCATGATGATACTCGCCCGCATAAGTTCAAAGTCAAGCGCTGGGGTTGGAGATGTGCTCTTGACCAGATTCAGTAACGACATGTGTATCCACGGCAGACTGACACTTGAATCAGTTGGCCGTGGCAAGAGGAGGAACTGGGCGAATCGAAAGGGATCGTGGTCAACCATCTGGTAGAAGAAGCGCATACTCTTCTTCACCGTGTCGTTAAAGGTGACCTGCCTTGAATAGAGTCGCATTAGCGAGTCACTATTTGTGGAGGCGTATGCCAATCCAGCAGCGAAGTAGCCGATTTGGACGTCAGGCGGCATCGTCGGATCAACTGCGGGAGGAGAGTATAGATGTGGTACGAGGTAGACGGGGGAGATGACGGCGGGTGCACAAGGTGGCGATTGTGCTTGCGCGATAGAAAGCCCTACACTGACGATGGACATTAATACAAGGCAGCTCGAAACGAGCGAGTTGAAGCTCAGGAATGGAGTCGTCATGGTGAATGGCAATCAGAAAATTGGAAACACGTTTGCCGGATAGCTCGCCGAACGATCATGTGGCCTCGACGGGAGTCTGGGATCTTAACTCAGCGACCTACGACTGATCCGATGGCATACCCAAGGCGGGTCAGGCCGGCGTTCTTCGAGCCAGAGCTCAGCGTGGGCGACAGTCGAGAGCTCTCTTTCTCAGAACGGCACGGACTTACTTGGCCAGGGAACCAAGCCTGAACGTAGGTATGTCACGAGGGTAAGGCAATCAGGGTTTTCCTGAGTCGGATGTACGAAGTTGCAGCAGAGAGTTCGGGGCGGTACCTGCCAATCCCTTCGAAACAGTCGGCGAGATTTGATTACGCTGCGATCGGGAGCTGGCCGAGCCCTCCTCACTGCGTAGTGCTTGAGCGATCGACATCCCCTATGGGAGACCCTTCGCCATGGCTTCCTTCGGGCCGCTCCGAGTTTACCACAAGCGATGGCTCGTCACTGCCGCTGCGCTCCTGAAGATCTTCCGGCGGCTCAGGCTCTTTCGGCTTACTGATCCACGCCTCTTCCGGAGGCCGCTTCTCTTTGGGCAGCCCCTTGACGAAGCGTTCCGGATGCGCTGCGTAGGCTCGTGCAAGCGCTGCGTCGCGCCTGGCCAGCACTTCGTCGGCTTCGCCGTGGTGGAATATCGTCGGCGTCGGCATCGCGATGTCACTGTGCCGGTGCATGATGATGTATCACTGGAAGAAGACCTGACAGAAGCGCCGGGCATCCTCGATCGAGCCGGAGCGCTTCGGAAAGCCCGGAGAATATTTCAGCATGTTGAACTGGCTCTCCGAATACTGGTCGTCAATACGGCCGTGAGTGCGAGCGCTTCATCTTGAGATCCTCGAGCAGCTCGCTGAAGTGCTTCGAGCGCATCGATGAGCTACGGTCGGCGTGAATCACCAGCTGTCCGGGCCGAATCCGCTGGCGCCGGCAGGTCACGGCGACGAGCTCCCGGGCGATTGCCTTACTCTCGCGCTCCTGGACGCATCAGCTGATAACGTAGCGGCTGCAGGCTTCTTCGATGTTTGTTTCGTGTCTCCTTCGGTGTGAGTCTAATCTGCCGACGGCCGAGTGTCTCACTCATGATTGGAAGTGAGGGAATCGACACGACCGTCCGTGCTGATCGTACCCATCGGTTTCTACCGATCGGGGGGGTACGCTTTCATCTGACCGTCAACCAGTACTTGGTATGTAAGGGGCGGGTTGGCTACTTTTGTGTTCTACATGGCGATGCCTTGCATCGCCATGCTTTCTTTCGACAGGGACCCTGCCGCCACAGGCTCCGTCGACGTTCCAGGGCTCAATCGTGTCCGCGGCGGGTTCCCACACTCTCTGCGATCCTCTGGCGTCATGTCTGAGTTCGTTCTTCTCGAAATCCAGAATCCGAAATTCGAACGCCGCCAGCCATGTCCATCACGTACAAGTCAGCCGGTGTCGACGTCCATGCCGGCGAAGAGACCGTCGACCGGATCAAGCCGCTCGTGCGCTCGACGTTCAATCCGCACGTGCTTGCCGACATCGGCGGGTTCGGAGGATTGTACGACGTCTCGTTCCTGAAGAACTACCACCAGCCCGTGCTCGTCTCGTCGGTCGACGGCGTCGGCACCAAGCTCAAGGTCGCGTTCATGGCCGGCCGTCATGAGTCGGTGGGACAGGACCTCGTCAATCATTGCGTCAACGACATCGCCGTCTGCGGCGCGCGGCCGCTGTACTTCATGGACTACTTCGCGACCGGTCGGCTCGAGCCATCGGTCGCCGTCGAGGTCATCGGCGGATTCGCCCACGCGTGCCGCGAGAACGGCTGCGCGCTCATCGGCGGCGAGACCGCGGAGATGCCGTCGATGTACAACGAGGGAGAGTTCGATCTCGCGGGGATGATCGTCGGCGTCGTCGAGCGTCTGCACATGGTCACCGGACAGGACTCCGCCGCCGGCGACGTGCTCATCGGTCTGCCGTCGACCGGACTGCACACCAACGGATACTCGCTCGCGCGCGCCGCGCTGTTCCCGAAGCACGAGATCACCGCCGCGCTGCCCGGCTCCGACACGACGATCGGCGACGCGCTGCTGGCGGTGCATCGCTCCTACCTCGCGGCGATCCAGGAGACGATGACGATCGACGGCGTGCACGCCTACTCGCACATCACCGGCGGTGGCATCGAGGGCAACACCCGTCGCGTCGTGCGCTCGCCGCTCGAGCTGCGCATCGACTGGAGCGCGTGGAGCCGGCCGGCGATCTTCTCGTTCATCCAGGCCGAAGGCAACGTCCCCGAGGACGCGATGCGCGAGGCGTTCAACCTCGGCATCGGCCTCGTGATCGTGGTCGCGCCCGATGCGGTCGCCGCCGTCACGTCGCGACTCGAAGACCTCGGCGAGACGCCAATCGTCATCGGAAGCGTCGCGTAGATCAGAGCTTCGCGCAACCGAGAGAGGGACTCCGACCGTGAGAGGGGCTCCGAGTGTGAGAGGGGCTCCGACCGTGAGAGAGGCTCCGACCGTGAGAGAGGCTCCGACCGTGAGAGGGGCTGCGACCATACGCGGGGCTCCGACTGCGAGAGCTCCCAGAACGAGAGGGGCTCCGACGATGCCGCATCGGCACAGTCGGAGCCCCTCACTCATTCCGCAGACTTCGAGACACGCGTCGCGGGTCTACGCGCCCATCCCGAGCGCCTCCATCAGCGCCCCCGCGCGCGGGTTGACCAGCACCGTATCGCCGACGGTGATCGTCGGGACGACGCGCTTGCCGTTGGCCCAGGCCATGACCTGCTCGGCCGCGCCCGGCGTGCGCTCGATGTCGATCTCCTCGTAGGCGATGCCCCACTCCTGGAAGTAGCGCTTGGCGCGGCGGCAGTCGCCACACCAGGTTGTGCTGTACATGGTGACGGGGGTGTTTGGAGTGTCGGTCATAGGGGGGATTGGGGGGATGTTATTTGTTTTTTGTTATTGGGTCTGGCGTTGCGTTTCGAGGATTGACGCAACTGTGCTTTTTGCTTAACCGGCGCGGAAGATCCACCAGTCGTCGGCGATCTGTTCGAGGTAGTAGAACTCGTCGTTCGAGACGATGGGGATTTCTCCGTTCGGGGAGTAGAGGTAGCCGATCGCGTCGTCGATGACGCCGCCGACGGTCATCTGCACGGCGCCCTTCCAGGGGAGCTGCGCGTTGACGAACGAGACGCGGAGGTCGGCCATCAGGGCGACGGTGCTGTCGAGGTGCGCGACGCTGAGGCCGTAGCGGCGGGCGTGTTTCGCGAGACTGTCGCGGCCGATGCGGCGCATGCGCTCGGCGTGCTTGAGCTCGGTGCGCAGCGCGGCGCGGTCCTTCGGGGAGGCCGACGCGAGGTACTCGTCGATGGCCTCCTTCGGAATCTCGTGCGCGGCGACGCCCCACTCGATGCCGAGGCGGTTGAGCTGGACGATGCTGCGGTCGGTGCGGCCGAGGATGCGCAGCGAATCGCGACCGGAGAACCGCGCGGCGAGATCGGCAAAGCCGGCCCTGTTGCGGTGGAAGTTCTCGCGCAGTTGTTCGTTGCTCAGCAGCACCGACGAGAGCTCGCGGACCATCCGCGGCTTGAGCGCGCGCGGATAGTCGCTCGACGTGTCGATCGCGCGGATCTCGTGGGCGCGCGTCTCGATGTGCTTGAAGCGTCGCATGTCGGCGATGCGCCAGCCCTTCTCGTCGAGCTGCACGAAGAAGGTCATCTCGACCGCGAGCGGGCCGAAGCCGCCGAGCGTGTCGACGACCGACGTGAGCGCGACCATCGCGAGGCTGTCGTCGTCGCGGATCGACTGCACGGCGGTGACCTCGTACCGCAGGTGCGGCGGGAACGGCTTCTGTCCGGCGAGCGGCAGCATCTTCTCGACGAATCGGCCGACCGCATGCTCGTACAGGTAGACGCTGTCGATCCCCTTCGTGGCCGACGCCGAGATGAACGCCACGACGGCCTGCGCGGCGCTGTCGGCACGCCTGAAATCGCCGAACGGACGCTGCGCCAGAGCGGGCTCCGCCCACACCAGCACCACAAACGCAAGCACGACGAACGAAAGACAACGGCGGAGCACTGACGGTATCAGATCACGCGGCATCGCGAAGAGTTCCTGGTTGATGTGGTCCTGCAGATGGGCGCCGACAAGGGCGGGAAACGGGACCGGGGACGCTTGAGAACACGGGTGATGACGGATAGGTTAGGCGGGGTATTGCCCCGGGCAACCTCACCCCCCCGGCAGGAAACCTCACCCCCCTGCCCCCCTCTCCGAATACGGAGAGGGGGGCAGGGGGGTGAGGTT
>DATLHO010000259.1:0-18029 GCA_035539855.1 Kapaibacterium sp. (SeqCode)
GTCGTCAGCGGAACCGTCAAGTAGCTGAAATTTTGAATCGGCGGCCGGCAGCCGCCTCCACGGGGACTGCCGGCCGATCCGAACGCTTCGAAGGTGTATTGCTGGTCAACCGTTACGGTGAGTTGTCTTGGTCCAGAGCAACTCACACTTGGTCTCGAGCTTCGCCCGTCGGTCGCATCTTGAGAGGTTTGCCCAAACCTCACGCGACATGAGGAGAGCTCACGTGGAAAGCAGAGAGGTCAGCTTCCACACGAATCTCACGAGCGAGCCTGCCCCGGAGGATGAGATTAGGTCCCTCATTCTCTTTCAATGCCCACACATCGACTGCGCCCAAACAGTCTAGTGGCAGGCACTTTCGAGACCATACAAAAGAGGTAGCACAGAGGTCCAACCTGACGCCCATCAGGTCTCTCGCTGCCTCTTTTCTTTTTGCGCAAAAGCGAGTGCTGTATGCACTCGCTTTTGTCGTTTGGTCCTGATCGGACGTCGACCGTCCGATTCCGGCCAACAAGCGGACCTCGCCTGTCCCAAATTGCTCCATTCGGGGACTGTTCGTCGGGGATCTCACGCCGTAGATTTCGTCAGTACCTCGGCGTCCCCCTCCGCCCTCCTTCAAGAACAACCACTTCCAAGCGTGACCGGCCTTAGTGCCGGCGACTCTCATTGCCATGGGACGAACACGAAGAGGCAGAGTCCTCGAGACCACCGAAGAGCTGCAGGGACTACTAGGACGACTAAGCTCGTCACCCCTCGAGACGAGGGTGAGGTTCCTTCTCGCGCTCAAAGAAGATCCGCTCGTCAAGGCCGACGCACTCGTCGGCGAGCTTGGCCTGTCGGACCGGACGATTAGACGCTGGTGGCGCACATATAACAGCCAGGGCCTCGCGGCCTTTCTCGACCATGCCGGTGCGATGCCAGCAGTTGCCGAGACTCAGACGGCTTACGAGGACGACGGAGCAGCCTCGCTCATGGAGTTACTGAACTCTCTTCCCCTGAGCTACGACTTCGGGCAATGGCGAGAGTCGGTTGAGACAGCCCTCAAGAGGTATCTCAATGGCGTTACGAGCGTCGAGCTGCACTTCGCCTCCCCAAACGGATCACAATCGAAAGTTCCGACCGACGAGGCCTCGACCCATACGAGAGCTGCGCTAGACATCCCCGTCGGAGACGACGGTACCTTGGGCACTCTGCGCATCTTCGCCAGCGAAGCCTCGACCATCGAATCGGCGACGAAGCTCCTCGATGAGCTGGGTCCATTCCTGACGTTCCTATACTCGGATGCGATCGCTCGTTCACGCGTCCTGCGATCATTGCCTGAGACGTATCTAGCAGAGCTTCCGGACGGCCCGCTCGTGCATTCACTAAGCCCTAGGGAACGCGACGTACTCATGCATAGACTCTATGGATATACGTACTCCGAAGCAGCGGAGCGCCTTGGTGTCTCCGAAGAGACTATTCGGAAGTGCGTTAAGAATATCTATCGCAAGACAAGCACGACATCGATCGGTGAGCTCTTCGTTCGATATTTCGCTTCGGTCAGCGAAGGACCGCTTCCCTAAATACCCCGCATCATCGACTTTTGGCCATGGCAATCGTCACTGAAATGCATAATTGCTCTTCTTGGGTACTACCGTTGGCAGAGCCTGGGCGTTAAGTTGACAATGAGAACGGCGCTTTGATCGAGGGCGTACCGATCTCCGGCGGGATGAGCCTTCATCCCCTAGACCGCCTCCTCTGCTGGCACCACAAGTCTCCGTCATTAGCGGGTCGGAGACCGGAGAACGAGGAGGCGGTTGCCGTTGAGCTACAGGCCAGCCGACTTTTTGGGATCGCAAACTCGATCGCACATATCGAATGCAGCCGAGTGCATCGCATGCGGAAGCCGTAGGCAATTCTGGTGCTCAATCGCAGACCTCCATGCAGAACGTTCGTTCGAGGCTATTGGCATTTGCCAATGCTCAAACGCATTCCCAGGACATAGTAGAATGGACCGAGTCGTTCAAGCACTCGCTTTCTGAGCTGCTTCCAATGGCAAGCAGGATCTCAGTCAACGTGAATCGTGGATGCTCTGTACTCGGCGACACGGCCAGCTATTCCGAGCGCATCTCAATAATGCGTCCGTACGTCACGCATACCGAGGCTTGTGACGTTGTCATAGCTTCGACTGGACTTCGGGATGCCGATCACTTCCTGGGACTCTGTCGCCGATCCGGGTTTCCGGTCGACGACTACCAGGATCCGCTTTGCCTAAATTACCACGGAGGCAACGGCGAGTATATGGGCTCGATAGTTATCTGGTTGTTGACAGGATCGGCCCCTATTCCCACTTCACAGATTCAGTTGCTAAAAGGCATCTCTCGTTTTGTCATATCCATCTTCGCCTCTGCCATTCAACGATTCCAAGAACGTCATCGGGAATACGCGACGGCACTACGGACAATCAACGGGATTCTCGAGAGCGCTCAACTAACTCGACGGGAGCGAGAGGTTTTCGCACATAGATTCCAGGGCCATTCTGTGCCTTCTACGGCGGCCCGCCTCAACATCAGCGAGGCGACTGTACGCCGACACATTCGCGCCATTCGCGGACGACTCCGCGACCATTGCACAGTCTCGACGCGTGTCCTCGGCGTACCGTTTGCAACGCCTGAGGATCACCCCTCGAAACGAGGACGGGCCGGACGCACCGTTCGCCGGTCTCGCAAGCCGTAGAGTCTCCACGTTCCGCCGGTCACACTCTGCTCGGTGAGAACGCGTTATCGACGATCTCCGATCATCTATTGCGACCGTGACCTCAAAGACGTTCACACGGCAATCGCTGATCGCACTCGCCAACGGCGCGTCGCGATCCAGCGACCTCGAACAGTGGGCCTCGGATCTCCGTGACAGTCTCGCGCGGATCTGTCCTACTGTGGATCGCATTTCCACCAACGTGAACCGCACAGCCAACGCCGTCCATGGAGTCGGTCAGGTAGATCCCGTCACGAGCGTTCACGTTGTGGATCGCTCCGAATCTCGCACGTCATTTCACATCACAACGGCGCCGGAGCGCGACGCGGCGCACTTTGTCGACCGCTTCCGCTCCGCCGGTTTTCCCGTCGATGAGTATCATGAGCCAGTCTGCTTCACGTACTTCATCGACGGCCGCGTGTACGTCGGCTCGATTATTCTCTGGAATCACGCATACTCAAGACCCGTTGACAGCCACACGATAGAGCACATCGAGTCGCTCAGACCGTTCCTGACGTACCTGTTCGTCAGCGCGATTGCCCGGTACACGTCGGTCAACCACTTGTTCGCTTCGACGCTCGCAATGATCAGTGAACTCACAGTCGATTCCAAGTTGTCTCGACGCGAGCGCGAGGTTCTTATCTGTCGTTTCAATGGGATGTCCGTGGCGGAAGTAGCCGAATTTCTCCACATAAGCGAAGCCACCGTTCGGCGGCACATCCGATCGCTTAATGGCCGGCTGACAAAGTCAACGGTGACGCGCGGTCGGGTTGTCGGTATCCGTCACTCGCCCACCGAGGAAGTAGATGCGTCGCCAGATCCGATGACTTGATCACTGCCGGAGCAACTTCGACAATGCACAACACCACGCGCATCGTCTGGGAAACACATTGGGAGCTCGAGGCGCGGTTGCGGCGATGCGCGCTCGCGGCGCAGGCCGACGCACTGCGCATGCTGCTGGCGTTTCGACGCTACGGGGATCTCAGCGATTTCGAGGTCGCCGAACTCGTCGGCCGCGCGCCGCATGAGATCTGGCAGTGGTGGCGTGTCTATCAAAGCGCCGGTCTCGGCGAGCTTCTCGAGACCGTCGATGCCGCACCCTGGCTTGCGATCACCGGAGTCGCCGTACCTCCGCCGATCGATCCGTCGACGCTTCCCTTCGGTATCCCCATCAACGCGCCGCGCGACTACCGCGCGCGCTGACGCTCGCGTTGATGCACCTCGATGAACGTCCGCACCACGCCACCAATCCCCTCGACCTCCTCCTGCACGAAGTGCCCTGCGTCGTGGCGGTGCACCTCCGCGCGCTCGAAGACCGTCTCCCAGCGCGCGAGCGCGTCGGGTCCGAACGCAGGATCCTTCATGCCCCAGTGAAGCTGTGCCGGGATCGTCGCCAGGCGGTCGCGGCGCGCCCAGAGCGCGTCGTACCACTCGCTGGACTCGACGAGTTCCTTCGCGAGCGTCCACGCTCCCATGCGCGAGTCGGCGTCGGGGAACGGGGCGGTGTAATGCCGGTGGATCGCCGGGGTCAGCCGACTGCGGTCGGCGAAGCTCATCGGGATCAGCCAGCGCGGCGAGAGGTTCAGCCGCGTGTAGAGGAACCGGCCGAACGCGCTGCCGAAGAGCCTCGACGCGCGCACCGCCGTCGGGTTGTCGCGCATCGACCACAGGAACGTGTTGAACAGCACCAGCGACGTCACCCGCTCGGGATGCTCGATCGCGTGCGAGAGCCCGATCGGGCCCCCGAAGTCGTGCACGACGAGCGTCATCGGTCCGACGTCGAGCCGCTCGAGCAGCGTCGAGAGGTTGCGCGCGTGGTCGGCCGGACGGTAGCTCCAGCCGGCCGGCTTGTCCGACAGCCCGAACCCGATGTGATCCGGCGCGATCACGCGGTGCGTCGTCGAGAGCTCCGCGATCAGCTTGCGCCAGAGGAACGACCACGTCGGCGTGCCGTGCACGAGCACGACGGCCGGACCGGCGCCCTCGTCGACGTAGTGCATGCGGCCGCCGCCGACCTCGGCGTAGTGCGGCGCGAAGGGATATTCGGTGCGGTCGAGCCAGGCCTCGGTGCTCATCGGGTACCTCCTGTGGTTGTGGCCGAGAACAGCGCGACGGCGCGGTCGATCACCGCGTCGACGGGATAGGCCTCCGGGTCGAGCACGAGCTGCTGGCCGATCCCGTCGATCGTTGCGAACAGCAGCCGCGCGTCGACGGCCGGCTCGGCGGAGCCCGCCGCGGAGAGGATCGCGCGGAGCCCCTCGTCGATGCGCGCCCCCAGGGCCGCGATCTCGCCGGCGAGACCCTCGACGACCGCGGGCTGCGTCCTGATCGAATAGAAGAGGAGCCAGAATCGGCGGTTGCGCCGCAGGATCTCCATCGCGCTGCGGAGCAGCCGCTCGATCGGGTCGCCGCGGCGCGCGCCGTCGCCGGCCTCGAGCGCTGCGGCGAACGACTCGCCGACGTCGGCCAGGCCGCGGTGCATGATCGCCAGCAGCAGCTCATCCTTGCCGCCGAAGTAGTTGTAGAGCAGTCCCAGAGAGACGTCCGCCTCGCGCGCGATCATCCTGATCGAGGCGCCCTCGTAGCCGTGGCGGGCGAAGAGGGTCAGCGCCGCCTCGACGATGAGGGCGCGGCTGTGCTCGCGCATCGATTCGAACTGCTCCGCGCTTCTCGGTGCCATGGCGTTTTGGTTGAACGGTTGTTCAATATACGACGACCGACCGGTTCTCCGCTCCGCGATTGCGTATCTTCGCCCACCCGCACGAGCCACGAGCGATGCCCCCATGACCCACTTCGACCTGCGCGCCGACGCCGACGCGCGCGACGACGCTCGAATTCTCCGCTTCCTCAACGCGCTGACACCGCTCGAGGAGCCGATCGCGTGGATCGGGATCTTCCGCGACGCCCTGGCCGATCTGCTCGGCGACGTCGACCGGGTCTCGATCAGCATGAACCTGCAGTCGTTCGACCTGGAGCATCGCGTCGCCTACGGACACGACGATCCCTCGCCGATCGCGCCGATGGTCGTGCCGCGCTCGGCCGTCGACGACCTTGCCGGACGTCTCGTGCGCGACGCCGCGGCCTCGGGCTTTCCCGTCGGAGACTACCGCGCGCCGGCGGTCTTCGCCTACCACGCGGGCGAGCGCACCTACCTCGCGTCGATCATGCTCTGGCGCAGCCGCGCGATGCCCCCGATCAGCGAGGCCTCGCTGACGATGCTGCACAACCTCCGCCCGTTCATCACCTTCCGGCTCACCGAGTGCATCCAGCGCTTCGTGCGCGATGACCGCACCGCGCGCGGCGCCGGGGCGATGGCCTGTCAGATCGGCGCCCGCGCCGGACTCGACGGCGACGAGCGCGAGATCCTGGCGCTCGCGCTCTCCGGCATGAGCGTCGGCGCGATCGCGATGCGCACCGGCATGACCAGCGCGGCGGTGCGCCGGCACCTCGCGGCGATCCACCGGCTGACCGGCACGTTCGACGTCGGCGAGATCATCCGGCGGTTCGTCGGCGAGAGCGACGAGTAGCGACCGACGGCGCAGCAACGCGCGGCGGCCCGGCATGCGCGCACCACATCTGCCTGGAGGAATCCTCTGATGGCCACACGCTACGTCTCCACCCCCACCGCACGCTTCGAGATCGAGCGCGGCGATCGGCTCTTCCGCAAGGAGCTGCTCTGGGGCGACACCTGCCGCACCATCGAAACCTCCGCCGACCGCACGAAGGTGCATGCGCGCGGCGCGACCGGCTGGGTCGCCACGAGCGCCCTCGGCACGAAGCGCCTGCTCGAGATCTACGTGATCGATGTCGGCCAGGGCGACGCAGTGCTCATGCGCACACCCAACGGGAAGTGGCACCTGATCGACGGCGGCGTCTCGAACGACCGGCAGATGACGCGCAAGGGCGCCGCGAACTTCCTGCGCTGGAAGTTCCTCGAGGACCTCGGCAAAAAGAAGGTCGAGCTGCAGAACGTGATCCTCACCCACCCCGACTTCGACCACTACGGCGGATTGATCAACGTGCTGGAGGGATTCCTTCCCGCGGCCGACCAGCCCGCGCGACGCTTCGACGTCGAGGTCGACACGTTCCTGCACAGCGGGATGGGCCGCTTCGAGCGGGGCGCGCCGCTCGGCGCCCGGGTCGCCGGCGAGGTCGCGGCGTTCCCCGCGGGCGATCACGGGATACCGACGAAGGGATCGTTCATCACGGAGCTGCTCGACGGCAAGTCCGACTTCGCAACGCCTCCGCGCCCGCTGACGATCAGCTTCGGATCGCTCGCCTCGCAGGTCGCCGCGGTGCCGGCGAGCGTGCGGAGGCTCTCGAGCGCGGACGGATTTCTGCCGGGATACTCGACCGGCGCCTGTCGCATCCGCGTGCTCGGACCGGTCGTCGAGCAGACGGCCGCGGGCGAGCGCGGGCTGCGCTGGCTCGCCGACGAATCGAAGACGCGCAACGGCCACTCCGTCGTCCTGCGCGTCGACTACCGCAAGGCGCGCATCCTGCTGACGGGCGACCTCAACACGCTCTCGCAGCGGCTGCTGCTGAGCTACCACGACGCGTCGGAGTTCACCGTCGACGTGGCGAAGGGATGCCACCACGGCTCCGACGACATCCACCTCGACTTCGTGCGCGCGATGGGCGCGTGCGCGACGGTAATCTCCTCCGGAGACAACGAGGACTACGCCCACCCGCGCCCTCGCGTGATGGGCGCCTCGGCGCGCTACGGCCGCGAGGCCGTCGACCCCGACGATCCCGGCGGAGAGAAGTGTCCTCCCCTGCTGTACTCGACCGAGCTCGCGCGCTCGGTGCGCCTGGCGTACGCCGAGTCGATCTCGGTGAAGGAGGCCGGCGACGTCCTCGTCGAGCACGCGATCACCGCGACGGACCCGATCGTCGATCCGGCCGGACGCGACGACCGCCCGCGCCCGCTGATGCAGGCGCCGCTCGCGGTCGACCTCATCTACGGCCTCGTGAACATCCGCACCGACGGCGAGACGATCCTGCTGGCCACGATGGAGGAGAAGGGAAACTCCTTCGACGTGCGCCGCATCGTCGCCGGCAGCGCGTGAGGGCGTATCGCGGCACCGGCTCGTCCCAGTGAGATGCCGTCGCTCTCACGTATATTCGCCATCGGTCCCCCGAGCCCCCCTCGCAATCGTCCCGCTCGCCCGCCACGGCGAGTGAACCGTCGTCCAATCCGCGAGGTCCACGCATGCCCGACATCCTCCTTCTCCCGCTCCCTTCGATCATCCGACGCTGATGCCGCGCCGTCGCGAAGGCGTCGTCCGCGAATCGATCGCCCAGCTCGTCGAGCTCACTCGACGGTGCGAGGGCGGCGCTCGCGCGCGCGTGCGGATGCTCCTCGCATTCAAGCGCGAGCCCGCGCTGACCTTCGAGCAGCTCTCGGCCACGCTCGGCTACTCCGAGCGAAACCTGCACCGCTGGTGGAGCGAGTACCGCCGCGGCGGCCTCGCGCTGCTGCTGCGCGGCGTGAGCGTTGAAGCGCAGCGCCGGACGCGCTCGCCCCTGCTGGGCACGCCGACAGGTGGTGCCAGCCCTCTCGGAGGCTCCAGCCCGCTCGCGGGCTCCGCCGACGGACGCGCGACCGACCTCTCGGCGCGGGTCGCGCGCTTTCTCAACGCGATGCCGACGACTGTCGAGAGCGGCGAGTGGATGCGGCGGTTCCATGCGGGGTTGAAGCTGCTGCTCGCGGGCGTCGACGTGATCACGCTGCGCGTCAACCTGGCGAGCGAGGTCGAGCAGCCGGATCACGAGATGGCCGAGCTGGTCATCGTCGACGAGTCGTCGCGCAACGGCGGCGCGCGGGGCCGGCGCCGGGTGCGCGCGGCTAGCGTGCGCACGACGCCCGGCCGGGTGCTCGTCGCGCAGATGCTCGCCGAGGGATTCCCCGCATCGGCCTATCAGATCCCCTCCGTCTTCGACTACTTCATCGAGGGCGGCGAGTACGTCGGCTCGATCGTGCTGTGGCGCGAGCGCACGAAGACGCCGATCCCCGACGCGACGCTCGAGCTGATGCGCACCATCCACCCGTTCATCGCCTTCGCGCTCTCGGACTGCGTCTGCCGTCACGTGCGGCACGACCCGGGACTGCACGCCGTGCGGCACATCATCGACGCGATCGCCGCGCGCATCGGACTGCGCGGTCGCGAGCTGGAGATCTTCGCGATGCAGCTCGCCGGCGCCAGCCGCAGCGAGATCGCCGCGCGCCAGGGGATCGCCCGCAGCACCGTCGGCAAGTACGTCGCGAGCATCCACGCCAAGGCGGGGACGCGCAATTACACGGAGCTGCTGACCCGCTTCTCCGAGGCGGACGACGACGAATAACTGACATTCCCGACACGCGCGCGGCCACATTCCGGCCGAATGTGGTCTCGGTGTCCATTCCCGGTCCGCGCCGGGCGCTCTAGATTTCCACCGCTCCGCAAGCCACATCCCCCCGCTCTCTCAAGGTCGCACCATGAACACATTCAATCGCATCCTCGTCGCGTTGCTCGTCTGCACCGCCGCAGCGAGCGCGCAGACCGTGAGGCTCGAGTCGGAGCTCACGGTGGCGAACGCACGGAAGATCAAGTACGCGTGGACGGTGACGATCACCGGCCGGACCGCGACGGGGCTGGAGCTCTCGATCGACGCGGGCTCGGTCGTCGCCACCGGCGGCGCCGACGACCTCGCGAGTCTCACCGCCGCGCAGATCTTCGACGAGATCGCGCTGCGCACGATCTCCCTGACGGTCGATCCGGACGATGCCTCCTGCACCTCGGGTGGCTCCTCGGTGGTAACCGTCGCATCCTGCGTAACCCGCACCGCCACGGGCTTTGCCGCATCCGGCAGCGGGCTCGCGCGCCGCATCTACACCTACAACTGTTCACCACTCGGCCCGGCGGCGTTGCTCGGCGTGATCTGGGACGTCCCGGATTGCGCGAGCTCCGCCGAGCCGACTTCCTCGCGGCGCGATGCCGAGATCCGCTAGCGCCGCGTCGAAGAATCGGGCGCCCGAGAGGCGCCCTCAACCACAGGAGGAATTCACCATGGCCAAGAAGAATCCGGGCAAGGCGCCCAACGATCCCGGGATCACCGCGGTGTCGTCGCCGGTCGACCAGATGCTGCTCGCCGCGCTCGAGCGCGGAGGCGAGACGATGGAGACGGGCCGCTATCTGGTGACGATGAAGGAGGAGGCGATCGAGGAGGGGATCGCGGCCTTCAGCGACGCCGGCATGCGGGTCGCCGACGCCCGTGACTTCCGCGACCAGGCCGTCGAGCTCGAGACCCTCGGCGACGCCGAGGCGGTCGTCTTTCCGGAGATCGGCGTCGCGCTCATCGGCGGCGATTCGGCGCGCGCGCGCGGACTCGGCGTCCACGACGAGATCGCGTCCGACAGCCCGATCGAGTCGATCGATCCGGAGCTCTTCGTGTTCGCCGACAACGACTTCGAGGCGTTCGTCAAGCGGGCGCGCGGCATCGATCAGGAGTCGCCGGGACAGTACCTGCGCGGCTTCGCCGACGCGGCACAGACGATCGCCGCGGGCTTCACCGACGGCGAGCTCAAGGAGTTCGAGGACGAGGAGGTGATGGTGCTCGGCTCGACGATCGGCCTGCGGTTGTGCCGCGTACCGCCGAGTCCGCGCAGCGGCTCGGGCATCCGCGTCGCGGTGCTCGACACGGGCATGGACCTGGGGCATCCGGACTTCGCGGGCCGGCCGTTCATCACGCGCACGTTCGTCGGCCAGCCGGTGCAGGATCTGCACTCGCACGGCACGCACTGCATCGGCACCGCATGCGGACCGCTGGCACCGGCCGGCGCGATCCCGCGCTACGGCATCGGCTATCGCTCGTCGATCTTCGTCGGCAAGGTACTCTCGAACTCCGGCGGCAGCGTCGGCGGCAGCGTGCTCAACGGCATGAACTGGGCGATCGCCAATCGCTGCGCCGTGATCTCGATGTCGCTCGGCGGCTCCGGCGGCGTGCAGCCGTCGTACACCGCGGCGGGCGCGGCGGCGCTGACGAGGGGATTGCTCATCATCGCCGCAGCCGGCAACAACGCCGGACCGACCGGCTACCCGGCGAACTCGCCGACGATCATGTCGGTCGCCGCGCTGACCAACACGCTGACGCCGGCGAGCTTCTCGAACTTCGGCAAGATCGAGATCGCCGCGCCGGGCGTCGACGTCTTCTCGTCGGTCCCGCGCCCGGTGCGCTACGGCCGCAAGAGCGGAACGTCCATGGCTACTCCGCACGTCGCCGGCGTCGCGTCGCTGTGGGCCGAGAGCTCCTCGTCGCTGCGCGGCGTCGCGCTGTGGAAGAAGCTGCAGGCCTCCGCGCGCCGCCTGCCGTTCCCGGCAACGCGCGTCGGAGCAGGCCTGGTGCAGGCGCCGTAACGATCAGCAGTTTCACCTACCTTGAATCCGCCGGGCGCGAGCAATGCCCCGGCGGATTCGACTTTCCAGCGAGGAGCACCATGGCGAAGAAAAGGAAGTGGGTCGTGACGACCTCCGGCGACCGGCCGATGAAGGATGTCGAGAAGGATCTCAGGGACTGTGGTTTCGAGGTCTCCGACGTGCTCGACGCGATCGGCTGCGTCAACGGCTCCGGCGACGACGAGGCGGCCGAGAAGGCGCGCTCGATCCGCGGCGTCACCGACGTGTCACCGGAGCCCGGCGACATCGACGTCGGGCCGCCGGATGCGCCGATCACGTGGTGAGGTGGACGCCGGGTGCGCCTATCACCCGGTAAGCCGATCGCGGCTCCTGCTGCGCGGATGAGCGAGCCCGGCTGTATATTCCACGAGTCCTCCCCGCAGCAATCCCCCCTCGCACAATCCCGCTCGCCCGCACCACGGCGCGAGACACTCGTACGCCAGCCCGCGCGAGGTCCATCATGCTTCTGCCGCCCACATCGGAGGAGCTCCGCCTCCAGTCATTCCTGCGAATCCTTGCCGTCGTCTTCGCGCTCGCCGCGCTCGGCTATCTACTGCCGGCGCTCGTCGGCGACAACCGCCAGTCGTTCGTGCACCTTCCGTTCGTCACGAACTCCGCGGTGAAGGTCACCGTCATGTCGCTGCTGTGCTTCTTCGCGGCGGCCGACGTGCGTCGCTACCACCTGCTCGCGTGGCTCGTCATCGTCGGGCACCTGATCTCCGAGGTCGCCGTCGGCGCCACGCTCATCTGGGGCGACACCGCGCGGACGATGACGGTCACGATTCCGTTCGTCGGCGAGACACTCACGTTCGCGGTGCGCAACGCGCTCATCGGCTCGATGATCCTCGACGGCGTCGTCATCTTTCTGCTCGCGTGGTTCTACCGATCGGCCGAGTGGTCGGCGTACGGACTCTCGTACCTGACGCCGATGGAGTTCCGATCGCTCGAAGCGCTCTCCGAGGCGCTGATCGTCGGCCGTCCGGAGGCGGTCGTCGTCACGCCGGCGGAGATGGCGCGCAGCGGCGATCGCTATCTCGGACTGTTCCGCGCGAAGACGAAGTGGATCTTCCGTCTCGTGCTCAACGCGATGCAGGTCTATCCCCTGCTCTCGTTCAAACCGCCGCTGTCGATGATGAACCCGCTCGACCGCCGGCAGTTCCTCGAGCAGCGGTTCTATCGTCAGACGGGGATGCTTCCGCAATTCTGGCGCACGCTCGTCAAGGTGATGATCCGCGTCGCGAAGCAGCTCGCGTACCTCTCCTACTACGACGATCCCCGCACGCACGCGCAGGTCGGGTACGTACCGTTCTCGAAGCGTCCCGCGTTCGCGAATTCTCCGGTCGAGGAGCGCACGCCGCTGCAGGTGACGCTGCCGTCGGAGATCGATCGCGACAGCGTGCACGGCGACGTCGTGATCATCGGATCGGGCGCGGGCGCGTCGATCCTCGCGCAGAGCATCCTGCGCAACGACCCGTCGCGCGAGATCATCATGCTCGAGCGGGGAGACTACGTCGACCGCGCCGAGATGAGCGAGGACGAGATCGACATGCTCTCGAAGCTCTACTCCGAGGGCGCGCTGCAGCTCAGCAGGGATTTCAATTTCCAGGTGCTGCAGGGAAACTGTGTCGGCGGCACGACGGTCGTCAACAACGCGATCTGCTTCGACCTTCCGGGGGAGGTGCTCGACCGCTGGAACGACGCCGGCGGCTTCGACGCGCGCATCGACGAGAGCGGGCTGGCCGCGTCGCATCGCCGCGTGCGCGATCTCATCGGCGTGCGCCGCCAGGACTACATGAACACTGTGCCAAGCGCGGATTCGACGAAGCGCAATCTCAACCCGGGCGGCGCGCCGTTCATGGAGGGCATCCGACGGCTCGGGCTCGACGCGGCGCCGAACGAGGTCGACGTCGTCGAGGCGAACATCCGTGACTGCTACGGCTGTGGATACTGCAACATCGGCTGCCGCTATGGCAAGAAGATGTCGATGCTCGACACGGTGCTGCCGCAACTGCAGCGCGACTACCCAGGGCAGGTGAAGATCATCGCCGGCTGCGAGGCCGAGAAGATCGTCACGAACGGCGGCCGCGCGACCGCGGTCGAGTGCGTGCTGAAAAACGGACGACGCATCACCGTGCACGGCAGCACCATCGTCGTCTCCGCCGGAGCGGTCAGCTCCAGTCTGATTCTGCTGCGCTCCGGCATCGCCCGCGACCGGGCCGGACAGGGTCTGGCGTTCAACCTCGGCTCGCCGATGACGGCGGTCTTCGACCACGCGATCAACGCGTACGACGGCCTGCAGATCTCGCACTACATCCGGCAGCGTCCGTCGCGTGGATTCATCGCGGAGATCTGGTACAACCCACCGGTCGCGCAGGCGCTGACGATGCCGGGATGGTTCGGCGACCACTTCGACAACATGCTCCGCTACAACCGCATGGCGAGCGCCGGCGTGCTCGTTGCGACCGAGGGCAACGCGACGGTGCGTGACGCGGGGATTTTCCGACGCGACATCGACTACACGCCGAAGACGAGCGACCTCGAGAAGCTCGCCGAGGGATTGATCACCGCCGGAGAGATCTGGCTGGCCGGCGGCGCGACGAGCGTGATGCCGCACACGCTCGACTTCCACGAATGGACAACGACCGCCGAGCTCGAGCGGCTGCGCCGCATCGCGACGACGCCGGGCGCGATCACGCTCGGGACGGGCCACCCGCAGGGCGGCAACGCGATCAGCAGCGACCGCCGCCGCGGTGTCGTCTCGCCGGAGCTGCGCGTGCATGGCTACGACAACCTGTATGTCTGTGACGCGAGCGTCTTCCCGACGAGCATCGGCGTGAACCCGCAACTGACAGTGATGGCGCTGGCGGATTACGCGGGAGCGTTCGTGGCGGCGAAGGGCGCAAGGGCGGGCGCGGGAGCGGCGTCGGCGGGGGTGGTGGTGTAGCTCGATTGCGAGCGCGGGGCGCTCGATTGCGAGCGCGGGGGCTCGCTCCCGGCGCTCAAGCGCCGGGCCGACACGTCAAGCCTCGTGAACGAGGCTCGCGCATTGAGCCGCGCCAGAGCATTGCCGAGAGACGACGCATCGCCGTGGGCTCGATGCGCGGCGCAGGTGCGCGCCGCGCCTTGCGACGATCACAGAGGCGGTCGTCATAGCGCGATGCCGCGAGCGCTCTGCGATAATCGTTGCAGCCGGCGCAGTATCGCGAGCGCTCCCAGAGCGATCGCACCGAGCCCATGCGCATGCGACGCGCTCTCGGCGATACACTGGCGTAGCTCCGTGCGAAAGCCTCGTTCACGAGGCTTGACGCGTCAGCACGGCGGTTGACCGCCGTGCTGATGAGGCGTGACCGCCGTGCCGACTAACCGCCATGCTGACCCGGTAACCTTTCGCCCGCGACGCGCACCTCCCTGCAGTCTGCTTCCCGTCACACTCAACGAGCACCTGCAGTCATGCGCAACCTCATCGCACTCCTTGCCTTTGCCGCGGCCTCGATCGCCACGGCGCAACCGTCGATCTCCGTCACGCCCGCGACCATCGAGTTCGGACGCATCGGACCGAACCGCGCGGACACGACCGTCGTCATCGCCAATCGCGGCCGCGAGCCCCTCGTCATCGAGCGCCTCGTCACCTCGTGCGGTTGCACGACCGCGCCGTTCGAGCGCCGCGAGCTGGCTCCGGGCGAGAGCGTGAGCGTCGCGGTCTCGGTCGACGCCCGCCACAAGAACAACGATGTCCGCACCTCGGTCACGATCCTCTCGAACGACTCCGCCTCGCCCCGGCTCGCGGTGCCGCTGCACGCCACCGTCGTGCGCGCGGTGTCGATGCCGGAGATGCTCGGTCCGGTCGACGGGCCCGTCGGCAAGCCGCAGCAGATCGAGCTGCAGATCCGCAACGTCAGCGGCGAGCCGCTGCACCTGAGCGCGCCACGCGTCACCGGCGACGGGCTCGAAGCGACGATCGGCCTCAACGAGATCACGATTCCGGCGGGCGAGGAGCGATCGATCCCCGTGACCATCACGGCGAAAAAATCCGGGACGACATCGGGCACGCTAACCATCAGCACCGACAACGCGTTTCAGCCGGAGCTGGCCGTCGGGATCTACTCGAATGTCGCGTCTGACTCGCGCACCACGGCAAAGCCCTGATCGGCCAAGACCTCGCCGATCCACCCGAGCCCCGGCCACCCCCGGGGCTCTCTTTTTGCCCTGTCCGGCTTTCCTCTCACGTTTCCTATCCCGTATTCCTGTCACGTTTTCCCGTCGCGTTTTCCTGTCACGCTTTTCTGTCCGCCCCAGGCTCGACATCCTGCCGCTTCGGATGTATCTTCCATCCGTCGGTCCCCCCCACTGCTCCTCCACAGCCTAACACTGCCGTCCCCTCCCGGCATGCACTCCCGCGTTGCGCACGTGCGCGCGAGCCGTCGCTCGCGCCATGCATCGCACACCCGCGCGGGAACCAACACATAGTCCGGAGTCCGCACCATGCCTCCGCCATTCCGCCAGATCACGCTGCCGCAGTTCGCGGCCCTCGTCGAGAGCTTCACCTTCACGCGCCGGATCGTCGAGGTGCACATGCACCACACATGGCGACCCAACCGCTCGCAGTACCAGGGCGCCAAGACGATCAACGGCATGTGGCGACACCACACCGCCGTCAACGGCTGGTCCGACATCGCGCAGCACATCACCATCGCGCCCGACGGCACCATCTGGCTCGGCCGCAACTGGAACCGCTCGCCGGCCTCCTCCGGAGGCTTCAACGGCACGTCCGCGCGCGGACCGTTCATGTTCGAGATCATCGGCGACTTCGACGCCGGCCACGATCCGTTCGACGGACCGCAGCGCGACACGGTCATCGGCGTCATCGCGCACGTGCAGCGACGCTTCGGACTGCAGCCGGAGGCCCTGCGCTTCCACAACGAGATGTCCTCGAAGAGCTGTCCCGGCAACGCGATCAGCAAGGCCGACGTCATCGCCGCGGTGCGCGCGTTCAACGAGGCGCTCGACGCGCCGCGCGAGGGCGCTCGCGGCGCGCGCGCGGGCGCACGGCGCGGACCGTTCGCCGCGTCGGAGCTCGAGGGCACGTCGCTGCGCGAGATCTCGACGATCGCGCGCGAGCTCGAGGCAGGCCCGGGCGAAGACGATCCGTTCGACGCCGAGCCGACGCACGACGAGGTGCTCGACTTCGACGGACCAGGAGGATCGCGCGGCGCGCGTGCGGCGACCGCGCGCGGCGGCCTGACGCCGGGCGAGCTGCGGCTGTTGCGTCCCCACGTCATCAACCTGCGGCAGGGTCGCTTCAGCGACGACGGCGACTTCGACACGACGAAGGAGGATGTCGACGCGATCTTCGAGCGGCACTTGAGCGACGCGCTTGCCGAGGCGCAGCGACAGGATCGGAAGCTCCGCATCCTCTTCCACGCGCACGGCGGCCTGACCAGCGAGTCAAGCGCGCTGCGCTACGCGTTCGACGTGCGCGGGTGGTGGCTCGCCAATGGGGTCTATCCGCTGTTCTTCGTCTGGGAGACCGGACTGACCGAGACGCTCAAGGACATGTTCGCCGGCGCGCAGCGGGGACTCGAGCGCGCGACCGGGCGCGGCGTCGGCGACTGGCTCGCCGACCACGTCAGCGATCCGGCGCTCGAGAAGCTCGCGCGCATCGCGCAGGGAGAGCGCATCTGGTCGTCGATGAAGTGGAGCGCGGAGAAGGCATCCGAGCCGGAGGGCGGCGCGCGCTACGTCGCCGAGCGGCTGCGGGCGTTCTGCGCGCAGCACGCCGATCGTCTCGAGCTGCACGCGGTCGGCCACAGCGCCGGCTCGATCTTCCACGCGCACTTCCTGCCGTGCGCGATCGCGGATGGCGGCGTGCGCTTCGACTCGCTGCACCTGCTGGCGCCGGCCATCCGCGTCGACGAGTTCAATCGACGGCTCAAGCCGCTGATCGGTCGCGGCGTCGACACCGCGACGATCTTCACGATGGACCGTGACACCGAGCGCGCCGACTGCTGCGGCACGGTGTACCGCAAGTCGCTCCTGTACCTGATCCACTACTCCCTCGAGCGCGAGCGCGAGGCCGCGATCCTCGGACTGCAGATCTCGCTCGAGCGCGACCGCGAGCTGCGCGCGCTCTTCGGACTCGACGGCGTCCCATCGCCGCACGGCGAGATCATCTGGTCTCCGACCGACGTCACCACCGGGCGCAGCGCTTCCGCGGCGACCGAGCACGGAGGCTTCGACAACGATCGCCGCACGATGGAGAGCGTGCTGCGCCGAGTGATCGGCGCCGACGACCACGCGCCGATCACGCCGTACCCTGACCACGCCGAGCGCTCGATTCTGGGCAACTCTTGGGATGAAGCGTATGTCGTGCCCGATGAAGTGCTCGACGCGATGTGGAATCCTCCAAAGGAGCCCGCGGCCGCCGCAACGAATGCCTCCACGATCGGCTTCGAGATCGAGACGAAGGTCGAGGTGCCGGAGAAACCTATCGCGACGACGATCAACCCGTCGAAGGGCGCGCGCCGGGCGCTCTGCGTCGGCATCGACGAGTATCGCGGCCAGCCGCTCTCCGGCTGCGTCGCCGACGCGCGGCTCTGGAAGTCGACGCTGAAGAAGCTCGGCTTCGACGAGATCCGCTCACTCGAGAACGCGCAGGCGACGCGCGAGGCGATCATGAAGGAGCTCGGCCGGCTCATCGACGAGAGCGAGCCGGGCGACGTGCTGGCGTTCCAGTACGCCGGTCACGGCACGCAGGTGCCGGACGTCAGCGGCGACGAGAAGTCCGACGATCCGCGTACCGCGAAGCAGGACGAGGCGCTCTGTCCGTTCGATCTCGACCTCGGACACCTGCTGATCGACGACGAC
>DATLHO010000260.1:0-8335 GCA_035539855.1 Kapaibacterium sp. (SeqCode)
ATCATGACCTGCTCCGTTGAATCGCTGTTCCGTGCAATTGGAACATAGCGAGGCTCAACAGGGCCAAGCATGACGCATGTCAGACATTGCCGGACGGCGTCACAGGGCGAAGCCGAGCACGATACCGACGCATCCGCTCGACGGGTCGAAGGACGTCGGCGCGCCCCGGGATCCGGCGGCCGGGAGCTCGAGCGACCCGACGAGCAGGTATTCGGCCGCGAGCCCGATACGCGTGCTGCCGAGGCCCAGGGTCACCTCAACGGTACCGATCGCGGCGGGACGGACGCCGCGCACGAAGCGCTCGCCATTGCGCCAGACATCCGGCACCGCGATCCCCGCTGCCGCGCCGGCCCGCACGAGCACGGCGCTTCGCGGACCCCAGGGGCTGTATCGCAGGTGACCGCCGAGGAGCACAGCGTCTCCGTCGAACGTGTAGGACATGGGAGCGGCGACGACGACCGGACCTTGCGTGTTCTCATATTCGAAGCGGATCACACCCTCGAATCCCGGCTGCGCCAGGGCCGAGTACGTCAGCGCGAGGTCGACCCAGGGGTGGACGCGACGCGCCACCTCGAGGCGGCGGAGGAGCGTGACGTTGTCTCCGAGCGCTGCGTTGCCGTCGTGGGTCCGGCGATGACCCGGCCCATAGACCGCCTCCTCATCGACCGCGCCATGCACGATTCCCGAGTACTGCGAGAGGCTCCAGTCATGGTCGCGATCGAGCGATTCGGCGGCGCGGTCGAGCAGCTCATCTCGCTGCGTGGACGCGTCGAGCTCGATCCGAGGCTGTCGTGTCGCCGCGTCGATCCAGAACCCGACGAGACCTCCGATGGCGAGGCCCGGGATCATTGAGAGGAGGTAGTCCCCGTGCGCGCCGAATGGCGTGCCGTCGCGGCTCTGGCGGAGGCGTGTGTAGACGAATGCGGCCTGGAGACCAAGCACGACCGCGGCCGACCCGTATCGGGGCCTTTCCTCAATGAGCGTGACGCGCTCGATGTCGTCGAGACGAATGCTGAGCGTATCGTCGAGATCGATCCGCAGGAGGATCGAGGCGGATTCGATTCCGAGCAGCAGCCCGCCGACGAGCGTCGAGTCGTTCGACGAAAGCACGGCTCGCACGTCCTTGTCGACCGACTGCGCTTGCACATCGGACCGGCTGAGGAGGAGTGCCACGACGGCGATGATCGCAGTCAGCGTCTTCATCAGTGCGCGGAGAATTGAGACATGACGGCGATGAAGATGCCGACGACGGTGACGCAGGCGATCAGCCAGGTCCCGGGCGTGCTCGTGGTCGTAATCCGGACGTCCGCCTCGGCGACACGATCGAAGGGTATGGTGAGCGAATCTCCGTCGAGCGCTCGACCGCTGATGACGGCGACGTCCGGCGGACCAACCACGCCGCGCGTCGAGTCGAATCGCACGGTGGTCCCATCGTCGAGACGCACCGATGAGACCTTCGCCCCGTCGATGGCGGCCAGATCGCTCCGGACGACGTAGTGCTGCACGTCAGCGCGACACCCGGCGGTGGCGCAGACGAGCAGCAGTGTGGCGAATACACGACGGGTGAGGGAAACCACAGGCAGTCCTCGCGACGGTTGTCGGAGGACTGACAGCCAGGGGGTCACGGACGTAACGCGAGCGACTTACACCATCACTTCACGGGCGCCGCGAGACGCCTGGATCCTTCCTCCCACCCACTGCCCGAGCGCGAAGGCGCCGATGAGCACCGGGTAGGTCCAGAAGGCGAAGCCGATGTCGGCGACGATGCGCAGGGCGACGACGATGGGCACCGGCAGGTGAATCGCGAGGAACCAGGTACGCGATCTCGTCGGGACGCTGGCGCGCCAGTAGCCGAAGGGCAGGTTGACGAGGAAGACGAGAAGGGCGACAATCCAGACGGACATTGGGATTTATCCGGGCGGCCGGATCCGTTGGTTGACTGAATGGTGCGATGACGGGACGCTGCTCGGAAGAGCGCGCCGCGACGGGCGTCGCGACGCGCTCCAGGAGACACCGAACGACTTACGCGAGCGCCGGCTCGAAGCTGTTGAAGCGCTCGTGGCACGCGATCTCGAGCGCCTCGCGGTGCTCGGGCGCGGCGATCTCGATGAGCGCATGGGCGCGCTCGCGGAGCGTCTTGCCGTAAAGGTAGGCGACGCCGTGCTCGGTCGCGATGTAGTGCACGTGCGCGCGCGTCGTGACGACGCCGGCGCCCGGCTTCAGGAACGGGACGATGCGCGACTCGCCGCGACTGGTCGTCGACGGCAGTGCGATGATCGGCTTGCCTCCCTCGGACAACGATGCGCCGCGGATGAAGTCCATCTGGCCGCCGACGCCGGAGTACTGGCGGGTGCCGATCGAGTCGGCGCAGACCTGTCCGGTGATGTCGACCTCGATGGCGCTGTTGATCGCGGTGACGCGCGGATTGCGGCGAATGACGGACGTGTCGTTGACGTAGGCGACGTCGAGAAGGGCGACGAGCGGGTTGTCGTCGACGAAGTCGTACAGGCGGCGCGTTCCCATCAGGAAGCTGCTGACGATCTTGCCCGGGTGCGTGCGCTTGAAGCGGCCGTTGATGATGCCGCGCTCGACGAGGTCGAGCATGCCGTCGGAGAACATCTCGGTATGGATGCCGAGATCGCGATGCGAGTGCAGGGCGGCGAGCACGGCGTCGGGGATCGCGCCGATGCCCATCTGCAGCGTCGCGCCATCCTCGACGAGATTGGCGATGTGACGACCGACCGCGAGCTCGACCTCGGTGAGCACCGGAGGGCGATGCTCCGGCAGCGGATCGTTGACTTCGACGCCGAAGCTGATGCGATCGACGTGCACGAGTCCGTCGCCGTGCGTGCGCGGCATGTTCGGATTGACCTGCGCGATGACGACGTCGGCGGTCTCGACGGCGGCGCGCGTGACGTCGACCGAGACGCCGAGCGAGCAGAAGCCGTGTCGATCCGGCGGCGACACCTGCACGAGCGCGACGTTCAGCGGGAGAATTCTCCTGCGGAACAGACCGGGACACTCGCTCAGGAACACCGGCACGTAATCCGCCTCGCCGTGCGCGACGGCCGAGCGGATGTTCGCGCCCATGAAGAGCGAGCGCGTGAAGAAGCTGTCGTGGTGTTCCGGAGCCGCGTACGGAGCGACACCCTCGGTGTGCAGGTGGACGATTTCGACGCCGCGCAGCTCGGGCGCGCGCTCGACCATCGCCATGATCAACTGCTGTGGCGCCGCGGCGACGCTATGAATAAAGACCCGGTCGTGCGACTTGATCGCCCGAACCGCCTCTTCCGCCGATACGATTTTCATGACCTTCTCCGTTCGATTCGCAGAAGCTGACTGATGCTCAATGATCCAAGATCGCACGCCTCGCCGAGCGCCAAAGCTGACCTAGATCAGTAACGCGGCGATGGTAGCGAATCGATACAGAGGTTCGGAAGTGCAACGGCCCGGTCGCGGCGCTGAATGCGACGCCACGCAGGCGATCCGAACGACGACAGGCCCGCCGACCCTCATCGGCGGACCCGTCATGTTCGCGACCGTCGGGACGCGGGCGTGCCCGCGTCAGTCTACGTCGCTGATCAGTCGGTTGAGGTGCTTCAGGAGCTTCGCCTGCCGTCCCTCATCCGGCGAAAGTGCCGCGGCCTCCGAGAGCGCGCAGAGGGTCGAGCCGAGACGTCCCTCGTCCGAAGTCGACCGAACGGTGACCGTCTCGACGCCGGCGAACGACAGGCTCACCGCGTCGCACGACGCGGCGACGACGCTCACGGGAATCGCGATGTCCTCCGAGGAGCCGAGCAGCAGCGCGCGCTCGGCCTCGGCCTTCGAATACAGTCCCGCGCTGCCGCCGAACTGCACTAGCGGACGATCGTTCCTCAGCTCGAGCGTCGTTGCGCCGACGGGAGCTTCCGCCGAGGCTCCGAGCCTCGTCTCGATCGTCACGTCAGGGACCGATGCGTCCAGCTCGAGATCGCCCAGCATCTCCTGATCCTCGCTCCAGGCAAGGTCATCGTTCATCGTCGCGTGACCATCCCACGTGATGTCTTCCATGTAGGACTGGTCGTCGTAGGGCCGGCCGAGATTGAACGCGGTCGTCTCCTCGTCGATGTCGCGCGTCATCGTCGAACGCGACTCGACGCCGCTCTCACCGTAGCCGGTGCCGATGCCGGTCCAGTCGCCGAGGCGCGATGCGTCGAACGAAGTGTTGACGCCCCACGACGGCGATGAGCCAATGCTGCCTGCGCTCGCGTTGGCGCTACCGAGTGAAGTACCGCGCGTGGTGCTCGACGAGACGTCGACGCTCGCGCCGAGCGCGGGACTGCCGACGATCACATCGGAGTACGCGATTCTCGAGCCCATGCCGAGGCGCGGGTCGGCGCCGTAGCCGCCGGCAGGCTCGGCCGGCGAGCTCAGCAGCATGCCGCTGCGCGAGACGCTCGAGCCCGTCGTCGCGCCCGCGTCGAGCTCGACGCCCATCACCGGCACAAGTCGTCCGTAGGCGACGATGCGTCCGTCGCGGGAGCCGAAGCGATTGATGACGAACGCGCCGCCGACGGCCATGGGCATCGCCGGCGCGGGCGCGACGCTCGATCGCGACGCACCGCTCGCATATCCCGACGACGTGCCGAGCGTGTTCTGCACGGCGTTCGACGAGCTCCATCCGATCGTGACCTGCGCGGTCGCCGCACTGCCTGCACAGGCGCACGCACAGACCGCCAGGGCCACCGCCTTCTTCCATCCCTTCGTCTTCATCTCCTCACCTCATTCGTCAATGCCTGTATTCCTGCGCCGTTGGCGCCTTCGGAGTGTTTCATTCCCGAATCATGCCAGCGCGGCGCGGCGCCGGACGGCGCGACGATGGCGAATTTCAGGCGGAATGACGCCTCCTGCGTTCCAATCTGAACGCTGCGCTCCCCATCTGGACCCATGCGGCGACTTGTCGTATCATTGCCCCATCCCTCCGACGCCGGATCCCGGCGGGCGCCTCCCGGAGCCCCTCCGACGCCGATCATCTCATCGAGGCCAGCCATGTTCAAGGAGTTCAAAGCGTTCCTCAGCCAGGGCAATGTCATCGCGCTCGCCGTCGGCATCATCATCGGCGCGGCCTTCGGGAAGATCGTCTCGTCGTTCGTCTCCGACATCCTGATGCCGCCGATCGGCATGCTGCTCGGCGGCGTCGACTTCTCGAACCTGTTCATCACACTCGGCAGCGCCAGTTACCCGACGCTCGCGGCGGCACAGGCGGCCGGCGCGGCGACGATCAACTATGGGCTCTTCCTGAAGGCGCTCATCGACTTCGTGATCATTGCGGCGGTGATCTTCATGATGGTGCGCACGATCAATCGACTGCAGCGCCAGGCGCCACCGCCGGACCCGACGACGCGCGAGTGTCCGTACTGCTACTCGACGATTCCGCTGCGCGCCACACGATGCGCGCACTGCACGTCCGACGTGACGGTCGTCGCGGCCGGCGCGCCGTCGGCGGTCGCGACACACTAGCGCGCGGCCCGGCACGCAACCGCGCGGACCGGCCCGATCCTTGCGTGACGCGCCGGCAATACACTCTTCCATGGCACGAGACGGGCAACGCCTCCGACATGCCTTTCGAAACCCGCGCATCGCGACGCTGCTCGGGCAGAGCATCTGGCTCGTGCCCGCGGCGCAGCGCGAGAAGGTCATCGACGCGCTGATCGAGCTGTACGACGACGAGACGAGCGACGATGCGCGCCGCGAGGTCCGGCGCGCGTTCCTGATGGCGATCGAAGGCGCGCCCGTGCTCCTCGAGAACGAGCGGTACTCCGGCTTCCTGCTCGATCACGTCGAGCCCGAGGATTTCGCCGCGCTCCCTGCGCCCGCGCCCGAGCGGATCGCGTCGTACTACGAGGGACTCTACAGTCTTCGCTTCGACACCGACGAGGTCACCGAGCAGGTTCGCAACCATGCGCACATGCTGCTGCGCGGCGCGCTCCAGGAGTACGAGGAAGCCAATCGCATGGAGGAGATGCTCCGGCTGCTGCAGATCGTGCCGCGCCTGCCGGGCGTCAAGGACGCCGAGATCTCCCGCATCCGCAATCGCGTGTATCTCTACGAGATGCGGCGCGTGCGGCGCAACCGCAGCCTGTTGCGCGCGATCCTGATTCTTCAGGCCGTGATGATCTTCGTCGTGTTCCCGGTGTTGTTCATCAACGCCGAGAACGGTCGCCTCCAGCGACAGATCGAGGCTGCCACCAAGCTCGACATTCACACCGAGCAGTACGAGCAGTACAGTTTCCTCGACGGCGTGTACTGGTCGGTGATCACCGCGTTCTCGATCGGGTACGGTGACACGGTGCCGCACACCTGGCTGGGCAAGCTGCTCGCGATGCTGCTGGGCATCATGGGCGTGCTCACGACGGGCATCATCGCCGGATTGATTCTCAACTGGGTGACGCCGCGATCGTTTCCGTGACAGGCGCGATGATCTCCGTGACAAGCGCACCGCGACGCCACGCGCTTCGAGACGTCCCTGCTATCTTGCCCCATGCTGCTTCGCGCACTCCTCACGTTGCCTTGTGTACCCCTGCTGCTGTTCGCGGCCGCAACGCCCGCGCCCGGACAGATCGTGTACCGCAACGACTTCGAGACCGGCGACGTCGCCGGCTGGTCGACGCCCACGATCGTCAACCCGCTCTTCCAGCGCCCGATCCGAATCGGTGCGAACCCTCGCGGCGACGTGAGCTTCCTCGGAGACTTCGGTGATCAGCGTGTCACGTTCACGACCACTCCCCTGCCGCCGCACGACAGCCTCGTCGTCGAGCTCGACCTCTACGTCATCCGCTCGTGGGATGGCCGGGAATCGACCTCCGACGGACCCGACCTGCTGACGATCTCCGATGCCGAGCGCGGACAGCTCGTGCGCACGAGCTTCTCGAACAAGGAGGATCTCCGCCAGTCCTGGCCGGACGAGTATCCCGGCGGCGATCATCCCGCGTTCACGGGCGCGGTCGCGATCTCATCGCTCGGCTATGCCGATGGTGACGCGATTTATCGACTACGTCTCGCGTGGCCGCACACCGGCTCCACACTCTCGCTGACGCTCGAGGCCGAGCTGCGCGATCGTTTCCCGATCATCGTGAACGAGAGCTGGGCGATCGACAACGTGACGATCACGGCGGTGCAACTGCCGAGTCCGTCGGCGACGATCATCGCAGGCGTCGCGGCGGGGACCCCTGGCGACCAGGTGTTCGTGCCGGTCTATCTCCGCGACGTCGTCGCGGTCGCCTCCTCCGGCGCCACGGCGATCCGCACGACGCTGCGCTACAACGCGAGCCTGCTGATGCCCGAGTCGCCGACGCCGATCGGGCGTGTCGAGAACGGGGAGCGCGTGATCGATCTGGAGCTTCCGATCGCGCTCGGCGGCGATTCGACGATCGGCGTGCTGGTGTTCCGCGCGGTGCTCGGCAGCGATACCGTCACCGCGCTCACGCTCGAGGGCTCGATGGGAGTTGGCGGCGACATCGCGCTCGTCGAGCGCGCGGGCCGGTTCACCTTGAGGGGATTGTGCGAGGCGGGTGGAACGAGGCTCTTTCGAGAGGAGCACGCGGCGCTGTTGCGGGTGCCCGCGCCGAACCCGATGCGCGACGGCGCGCTCATCACGTATTCGATTGCGACCGACGAGCATGTACGCCTCGATCTCATCGACGCGTCGGGCGCCGTCGTCTCGACGCTCGTCGACGAACGACGCGTGCCAGGCGAGCATGAACTGTCGCTCGGCCCGGTCTCCGCCGGACGCTATCTGCTGCGGCTGCGCGCGGGGCGCGAGGTAGAGGAACAAGTGCTGGTCGTGACGCGCTGAGTGCGCGTGGTCCTGAAGGCGGTGATCGACGACGCCGCTGTCCTGCAGGCGGTGATCGATGACGCGGCTGTGTTGACGGGATGTGCACTCCTGCGCCAGCCGCGACGCGAGCGAAGCTCAGCGGGTGCGCATTCCCCGCACGGCGAGCGGTCGCAGCGTATCGCCCCACTCCCCTTTCCCTTCGAGCACCAGGCCGACCGTTCCGCGCGCCAGTTCCTCCGGATCGAGGTCCTCGGGAAGCGAGAGCGAATACCACCGCCCTTCGATCAACACGCTCGTGCCGAGGCGCAGCGCTATGCCCGGGTAGCGGCCGCTCATCGCAGCCGCACCATTGACGACGGGTACGGAGTCGAGCGCGACCGACACGTTGTAGAAGGCGCCGGAACTGTCGTCGAAGCGCAGGTCGAACGGCGCGCTCCACGGCGTCGGCGCGCCGCTCTCGCTCATCGTCGGCGAGAACATCTCGCTGCCGGCGAGCGCCAGCGGCGAGCGGAGGATCGA
>DATLHO010000261.1:0-15255 GCA_035539855.1 Kapaibacterium sp. (SeqCode)
CGCACACGCGATCGTTCGTCGCGCGGGCGGATCGACCCGCGAAGATAGCCAGCGCCGCGGTCACTTGGGGATGCGTCGCGCGATCGCATGGCTCGTCGTTTCGGTGCTCCTCCGCAGGGGCGGCACTCGCTTTGCGCACTCTGCACTCTGAACGCCGCGCTCGAGCCGGCGCCGCCCAACGAACGATGCCATCGATGTCACGACCACATGTTCTCGCCACGATCCTCTTCACGGCGGCGACGCTCCTGATCGCCTGCGGCGACGAGCGCGCGGAACTGCCCGCGACCAGGAGCGACACGGTGATGCTCGAGGGCGATCCTCATCCGATCGAGACCCAACGCGTCGACGCCGCGCTCTACACGCTCTATGTCCCGAGCGACATGATCGTCGAGCAGAGCGCCAGCGATGAAGGCGAGGGCGTGCGCGTCATCGCGAACTTCGGCGGGAGTCGTACGGACTCGGCATTTCTCCACATCTTCACGCCCAACGATTCGGCCTCCGGCCTGGACGACGTGCGTCGATTGCTGCTCGAGCCGAACGGGATCATCGGTTCCAACGGCTGGAAGGCCGAGGAGATGACCCCGGTCCGCTACGCATGGGCGGTCGAATCCTTCAGGATAACGGGACGGCGGGGCAGCGATATCATGGGGTCGGCCTCGATCGGCATGCATGGCGGTCGCGGCATCATTGTCGTGACGGTCTATCCAGCCGAGTTCGCCGACGGGATGGGGCCGCGCGTCGCGATGATCCTCGAGTCGCTCCAATGGCGGGACACGCGCACCGGACTCGCGCGCGAGCAGACGACGACGCGGCCTCGTCGACGCGAGATCGATCGCAACCAACGACTGCAGTTATGAGCACGTATCGCATCGGCATGGTCGGCCTCGGCGTGATGGGGCGCAATCTGCTGCTGAACATCTCGACGCACGGGTTCCCCGTCGCGGGCTTCGACATCTCGCCGGAGCAGACCGCGTCGCTCATCGCCGGCGCGCAGGGCCGCGAGGTCTTCGCGACCAGTGATCTGGCGGCGTTCATCGGCGCGCTCGAGGCTCCGCGATCGATCATCATCCTCGTGCCGCCGGGCAAGCCCGTCGACAGCGTGCTCGAGCAGTTGCGTCCGCGGCTGGGCGCGGGCGACCTCGTCATCGATTCGGGCAACTCGCACTTCAGCGACACCGAGCGACGCATCGCCGACACGACCGGCGCGTTCACGTTCACCGGCATGGGAATTTCCGGCGGCGAGCAGGGCGCGCGTCACGGCGCGAGCATGATGTTCGGCGGCACGCGCGAGCTCTACGCGCGCGTCGAGCCGATGCTCGCGGCGGTCGCCGCGACCGTCGACGGTTCGCCGTGCGTCGCGCGGGTGGGGGAACGCTCGGCCGGGCACTACGTCAAGATGGTGCACAACGGCATCGAGTACGGCGTGATGGAGCTCATCGCCGAGTGCTACGACCTGATGCGTCGCGGCCTCGGACTGACGGCGGCCGAGATCGCCGATGTCTTCGATGGATGGAACCGCGCGGAGACCGCATCCTACCTCGTCGAGATCACCGCGATCGTCCTGCGGCAGCCCGACGCGCGCACCGGCGCGCCGCTGGCGGACATGATCCTCGACCAGGCGCGGCAGAAGGGAACAGGACGCTGGACGTCGCAGGAAGCCATGCGCCACGGCGTGCCGCTCGGCACGATCGACGCCGCCGTCGGAGCGCGCGACCTCTCGGCGTACCGCGAGCAGCGGCTGGAGGCGGCGCAGATCATCGGCGGACCCGACGCGCGGATCGAGGTCGATCGCGCGGAGTTTCTGAAGTCGTTGCGCGAGGCGTTCTACGACACGATGGTGATCATCTACGCGCAGGGGATGTCACTGCTGACGGTCGCCTCGCGCGAGTACAACTACGACCTCGATCTCGCGGCGATCGCGCGCATCTGGCGCGGCGGCTGCATCATCCGGGCCGCGCTGCTCGAGCGCATCGGCGCGATCTATCGCTCGTCGACCGACATCGTCAACCCGCTGATCGCGCCGGAGCTGCTCAGCGAGGTCGCGAGCAATCAGTCGGACCTTCGATCGGTCGTCGCGACCGCCGCGCGCGCCGGACTTCCGGTGCCGACGATGATGGCGGCGCTGTCGTACTTCGACGCGTACCGCAGCCAGCGGCTGCCCGCGAATCTCATCCAGGCGCAGCGCGACTACTTCGGCGCCCATACCTACGAGCGCATCGACGAGGCCGGCACGTTCCATACCGACTGGGCGGGACCCGCGACCGCGGGCAGCACGCCGTCGAAGCATGGCGATTGAAAGGGTTGGGGATTGAGCGCGCTTCACACGGCGCGATGTCGTATCCGCGTTTCGCATCACGCATCTGGCACCACGTTCCATGGCGACAACGAGAATCAAGCCGTACCTCTTCGTCATCGTCGGCGGCACCGGCGATCTTGCCCGGCGCAAGCTGCTGCCGGCGTTCTACCGACTGCTGACCGAGGGCAACGCCGCGGGGCGCGGGCGCGTGCTCGGCGTCGCGCGACAGGAGCTCGATGACGACGGCTATCGCGCGCTCATGGTCGACGCGCTCGCCGACGCAGGACTCGATCACGACCTCGAGGAGTGGTGCCGGACGCACCTGTTCTACCACCGTCTGCCCGACGCCACGCCCAAGGGCTACGCCGCGCTCGCCGCACGGATCGAGCAGCTCGAGGAGCAGGAGGATCTTCCGGGCAACCGCGTCTTCTATCTCTCGATTCCTCCGGAGGTCTTCGACGACACCGTCCACGGCTTCGGCGCCGCCGGACTCAACCGCTCCGACGGATGGACGCGGCTTGTCGTCGAGAAGCCATTCGGCAGCGATCTCGAGAGCGCGCGCCGGCTCAACGCGCTGCTGCACGAGCACTTCGACGAGTCGCAGATCTATCGCATCGATCACTACCTCGGCAAGGAGACCGTGCAGAACCTCCTCGCCTTCCGCTTCGCCAACCCGATCTTCGAGCACGTGTGGAATCGCGACCGCGTCGAGCGCGTCGAGATCGTCGTCGCCGAGGAGCTCGGCGTCGAGGGACGCGCCGGGTACTACGAGGGCGCCGGCGCGCTGCGCGACATGATCCAGAATCACCTCACGCAGCTCATGACGCTCGTCGCGATGGAGGTGCCGGCGCGCTTCGACGCCGCCGCGATCCGCTTCGAGAAGACCAAGGTGCTCAGCGCGATCGAGCCGATCGCGACCGGCGACGTGATCTTCGGACAGTACGGCGAGGGCACGATCGACGGCGAGAAGGTGCCGTCGTACCGGCAGGAGCAGGGCGTGCGATCGAACTCCGCGACCGAGACGTTCGCGGCCGTCAAGCTGCAGATCGCGAACTGGCGCTGGCAGGGCGTGCCGTTCATCCTCCGCACCGGCAAGCGCCTGCCGAGGCGGCTCTCGCAGATCGCGGTCGTCTTCCGCCGGCCTCCGATCGCGCTGTTCGAGCGGATGCATTGCGAGGAGGTGCACCCGAACGTGCTGCTGATCACGATCCAGCCGGACGAGGGATTCTCCCTGGGCTTCGAGGTCAAGGTGCCCGGCGAGGGCTACGTGTTGCGCAAGCAGCACCTGCACTTCCGCTACGACGAGTCGTTCGGCCGTCTGCCGGAGGCCTACGAGACGCTCCTGCTCGACATCATCACAGGCGACCAGACGCTGTTCGTGCACGCGGAGGAGGCGGAGAAATCGTGGGAGCTCTACACGCCGCTGCTCGACCGGCGCATCGCGGTGAAGCAGTATCCGGCGGGAACGTGGGGGCCGGAATCGGCCGACGAGCTTCTGCATCTCGACGAGGGCGACTACATGCTGCCGGCGATCGCCGAGGCCGAGCTCGCCAACGGTGACGAAGAGGACTCAAAGGAGCAATGATCGAGATCCACACCGATGCCGAAGCGCTCGCTCGCGCCGCGGCCGAGCGCATCGCGGCCGACGCGGCGCGTGCGGTCGCCGAGAGCGGACGCTTCGCGATCGCGCTCTCCGGCGGCGGCACGCCGAAGCGCACGTACGAGCTGCTCGCGACCGAGCCGTTGCGCTCGGCGGTGCCGTGGAAAAGCGTGCACGTCTACTGGGGCGACGAGCGCTGCGTGCCGCCGGACGACGAGCGCAGCAACGAGCGGATGGCGCGTCGCGCGCTGCTCGATCACGTCGACGTCGACGAGCGCAACGTGCACCCGATCCGCTGCGCGGGCGATCCCGTTCGCGCGGCCGCCGAGTACGAGCACGAGCTGCAGCGCGAGTTCGGCACCGCGCGCACGCCGCTCGATCTCGTCCTGCTCGGCATGGGCGCCGACGGTCACACCGCCGGCCTGTTCCCCGGCTCGCACGCCCTCGACGAACAACTGCGCTGGACCTCGGTCGTGCGCCGCGATGGCGAAGAGCACGACCGGATCACGATGACGCTTCCGCTGATCAGGCTTGCCCGCGAGGTGATCGTTCTCGTCAGCGGCGCCGAGAAGGCGTCGATGGTGCGGACGATTCTCACTGAGCATGGCGGACCGGAGCGGTTGCCAGCGTCGCGGATCGGAGAGGCGATGTGGATGGTGGATGTCGGGGCGGGTTCTATGTTGGATGTCAGATGTTAGATGTCAGATGTCACGAGGCGGTTCGGTGTAGTTTGTTCTTTTGAGGTGTTTCATGGGTGAGATTGGGGCGGTTACCGCGGCGTTTACCGAGGCGTTGAAGCGGAGTCGGCAGTCGGCGATCGATCTCGGTGATCCGATGATCGGGGTCGGCCATATTGCGTTGGGTGTCATCAGGGCGAAGGAGGGGAGCGGCTTTGCGGCGCTCTCGCGGATCCACCCCGAGATGCACGAGCTCGAGTCGGTGGTCATCGATGCATCGCGCACCAGCGGCGAGCTCGCCGGCGGCACCGCCGAAGAGCAGGCACAGGCGCCCGACGGCAACGTCGCGCTCTCGAGCGGCGCCGAGAAAGCCGTCAAGTCCGCGCAGGTCGAGGTCGAGCGCCTCGGCCACAGCGAGCTCGACACCGGTCATCTGCTGCTGGGGATTCTCCGCGAGCGCCACAGCGAAGTCTCCGACGCCCTCGCCCGCTACGGCGCGACCTACGAAGCCGTCGAACGCGAGCTGACCGCGGGCTAGCGCCGAAGCGAGTAGGTGTTGATCGCGGGTCGTGCAGGACGATCCGCGGTCGAGGCATGCCGTGAATGAAACGCGAGTCCGGATGTCGGCGGCGGCACGCAAACAGGACTTTCCGCGCCCGGCCCTGAGCGCCTACCTTCGGACATTACCGACAGCAGAGCATCCCGTCGCATCTCAATCCGCCCGCAGGGCATTCCCCCGTTGCCACGCATTCTTCACACAGCCGACTGGCATCTCGGACGTCGCCTCGAGGGGCGCGGACGCCATCAGGAACAGGTCGCCGTTCTCGAGGAGATCTGCGGTATCGCCGATCAGGAGCAGGTCGACGTCGTGCTGATCGCCGGCGACGTCTTCGACTCCTACGTGCCACCGGCCGAGGCCGAAGCGCTGTTCTACAAGACGATGGCGCGACTGGCCGACGGCGCGCGCCGCGCGGTCGTCGTGATCGCCGGCAATCACGATTCTCCTGATCGTCTGATCGCCTCCGATCCCTACGCGCGCGAGCTCGGAATCACGACCATTGGCTTCCCGAAAGATCTCCCCGAGCTCTACGACGCCGGTCGCGAGCGCGTCGCTTGTGTCGCGTCGGGACCGTCGCGGGTGACGCTGCGACTGCCGCGCGCGGCGAAGCCGCTGACGGTGCTGGCGCTTCCGTATCCATCGGAGTCGCGGCTTCGCGAGGTGCTCACCGAGCGGCTCGACGACGACGTCGCGGCCGCGCGTGATTACAGCGCGCGCATCGGCGAGTTCATGCGCGAGGCGGCGCGCGGCTTTCATCCGGAGGGCGTCGCGGTCATCGCGAGTCATCTCTTCGTGCAGGGCGGCGTCGAGTGCGAGTCGGAGCGACAGATCCAGGTCGGCGGCGCGTACTCGGTCGACACCAACAGCTTCCCGACCGACGCGGCGTACGTCGCGCTCGGTCACCTGCATCGACCGCAGGAGCAGCGCGGGCTCGAGGATCTTCCCGTGCGCTACTCCGGCTCGATCCTTCAGTATAGCTTCAGCGAGGCCGAACAGCCGAAGTCGGTGACGATCGTCGACGTCGACGAAAAGGGCGCGACGCATCGCGAAGTCCCGCTGACCGCCGGGCGTACACTCTTCCGCTGGCACGAGCTCGAGAGTCTCGCCGAGCTCGAAGCCCGCATCGAAGCGAGCGATCCGCTCGCGTGGTATTCGCTGTCGGTCCGCGTCGACGATCTGCTCTCGCCCGAGTACGTCACGAAGCTGCGCGAGCATCGACCCGGCATCATCAACTGCATCCCCCGCTACACGCTCGCCGACGCCGATGTGTCCGACGTCGTGCGACTCTCTGAGCTCTCGATCGAAGAGCAGTTCCGCCGCTACATCGAGCGCCGCTACGCGCAGCCGGTCGACGACGCGGTGATGCGGTTGTTTCTGGAATTGAGTGGGAGGCGGGGGGAGGAGGAGTAGGGCTGCCCTCGTACGGAGACGATGTCGCCCGGACGTTCTGAGAAATGCGGAGGAAGTACCGTGAACCTCGTGCTCTTCTTCTCGATCGCCGTCATTGCGGGGCTTGCCTCACCGATCGTCGCGACCGCGTGCGTATGCGAGCCCTGGACTCCATGTGAGCGCTATTCAAACCACGATGTCGTGTTCGTTGGGCGGCCGATCGACGTTGATCTCGAAACGCGTTTTGGCCATAGGACGATGGTGTATACGTTCAAGGTCCAGCACGCCATCAAGGGTGTCGCAGAGAACGAGATCGAAGTCGAAGCGGGGATGGGTCGCGGCGACTGCGGCGTGACGTTCTTCAGCAACATCCGCTACCTCGTCTATGCGTCGCGAACTCCCTACGGCTTGGGAACCTCGTCTTGCTCGGGCACCGGATCTCTCGAATGGCGACGTGATGACGTTCGATACCTCAACGCGATACGCCGATCACCACAGTGGGGCGTCATCTACGGTCGGGTATTGCGCTATGGGAGTGAACTCCGGCGGGGTATCCCGCGTGCCGTCGTCGTCATCGAAGGCGCCGGCAGGCGCAGGATCGTCGCGGCAAACGGGTACGGAGAATTCGAGGTCGGCGGTCTGCGTGAGGGTCGCTATCGCGTGCGTTGGTCTGCGCCGAAGGGGAAGTCGCCGATGCCGCGCGAGGTGTTCGTCGACGTCCGTGGCCATGACTGCAAAGAGGTGATGTTCGGCTGGGAGACTCACCCAGGCCACGGAAGCTAGTGCGATGACGACCCACTCCTATCCCCGACGCTTCTCCTCCGACTTCGCCTCGTGACCGTTCGCCGGTCTGGATGGCTCCTTCGCCGGCTCCGTCGACGCTCCACGCCCCGCCTCCTTTCCCGCAACCTTCTGTCCTTCCTTTGAGCGCTTGAGCAGGCGCGCCACGTCGAACGAGTAGCTCGACTTCGGCTTCTCCGGACCCGGCGTTGCGGCGACGGGCGCGGGCTCGACGAGCAGCGGCAGGCGCACGATGAAGGTGCTGCCCTGGCCCGGTTCGCTCTCGACGCGGATGTCGCCGCCGTGCACTTCGACCTTCCACTGCACGATCGACAGGCCGAGGCCGGCGCCGCCGAGCTCGCGACTGCGCGCGCGGTCGACGCGGTAGAAGCGGTCGAAGATCTTCTTCTGGTGCTCGGCGCTGATGCCGATGCCGGTGTCGCGCACGCGCACCTCGGCGAACTTGCCGTCGCGGTGGATCGTGATCGAGATCAGCCCGCCCTCCGGCGTGTACTTCACCGCGTTGTCGACGAGGTTGAGGAAGATCTGGTAGACCTTCGCCTGGTCGCCCTCGATGAACAGGTTCTCGGTGTGCCGGTAGGTGATGTAGATGTTCTTCGGCGCGCCGAGCACCGTCGCGGCGTCGGCGAGATCAGCCAGCATTTCGGTGAGATTGATCTTCTCGAGGTCGATGAGGATCTGCCCCATGTCCGCGCGAGAGAGCAGCAGCAGGTACTCGACGACGCGCGAGAGCCGGAGCACCTCCTGCAGCGCGCTGGAGAGGACGTCCTGGTACTCCTCGGGTTTCTTGCGCGAGCGCAGCGCGAGCTCGATCTCACCGGTGAGAATTGTCAGCGGCGTGCGCAGCTCGTGCGAGGCATCGGCGGTGAACTGGCGGATCTGGCCGAAGGAGCTCTCGAGGCGCGAGATCATGTCGTTGAGCGTCTCGGAGAGCCGTCGGATCTCGTCGTCGGATTTCGGCACCGGCAGGCGTCGCGAGAGGTTCGATGCGGTGATCTCCTTGGCGCTGCGAGTGATCTCGTCGACGGGGTGGAGCGAGGCCTTCGACAGGAACCAGCCGCCGAGGATCGAGATCAGCAGCACGCCGGGCACGACGAGCATGAGCGTGCGCAGGAAGTCGTCGATGACCGACTGCACTTCGTCGATCGGATAGGCCGCCGCGATCCGCAGCGAGATCGAGCGCGCGATCGCAACGCGGATCGACTGCTGCTCGTTGCGCCCGCGCAGCAACTGCGGCAGCGTCGTGATGCTCGCGACCGAATCCTGCGCGCTCGACAGCAGCGACGACGGCAGCGAGAGCGAGTCGCGGCCGAGGTTGTTCGACTTCCAGATGATGTTGCCGAGGGAGTCCATGATCTGAATCATGAAGTTCCTCGAGTTCAACAGCGTGTGCTCGTAGATCGCCGTCCACGCCGGATCGACGCCCGTCGCGGTGCCCGCGGCGCTCTTGTTGTCGGAGCCCTCGAGCGGCTTGATCGCCGGCTTGATCACCGAGTCGGTGCGCGTCGAGTCCTTCAGGAACGCCAGCTCCGCCGGCAGCTCCTCGCGCTTGCCGCGCCGCCGCGACGACTTCGAGTCCGACGCCGGCTTCTCCGCTCCGCCGCGCTGCTTCTTCTCGAGCTGCTCCTGGGCCTGCTGTCGGATGATGAGGTCGAGCGAGGAGACGACCTGGTTGAGCGACGCGTCGAGGTTGGCGTTGAGCTCGCTCGAGACGGACGTGTAGGTGATGACCGCGAAGACGCCGAGCGAGATCGCCATCATCAGTCCGAACCACAGGGTCAGTCGGGCGCGTAGCGAAAGACTCACTCCTTCTCCTCCTCCGGCTGCGACTCGCGCATCACGTAGCCGACGCCGCGGATCGAGTGGATCAGGCGCGCAGCGCCATCAGCTTCGATCTTGTTGCGCAGGCGGTTGATGTAGACGTCGACGAGGTTCGAGTCGGCGTAGAAGTTATAGCTCCAGACATGCTGCGTGATCACCGAGCGGCTGAGCACGCGGTTGGCGTTGCGCATTAGGTACTCGAGCAGCGAGTACTCGCGCGCGGTCAGCTCGATGTCGTTCTCGCCGCGCTTCGCCTTGTGCGTCACGGTGTCGAGCACGAGATCGCCCACCTTGATCTGCGTCGACTTCTCGACCGTCGAGCGGCGGAGCATCGATCGGACGCGCGCGGTGAGCTCCTCGAAGTGGAAGGGCTTCGCCAGGTAGTCGTCGGCGCCCGAGTCGAGCCCGATCACGCGGTCCTGTACCGTCCCCTTGGCCGTCAGGATCAGCACCGGTGTGTTGATGCCGCGCGCGCGGATCTCCCGAAGGATCGAGATCCCGTCGCGCTTCGGCAGCATCAGGTCGAGGATGAGCCCGTCGAACTCGTTCGACAGCGCCCGCTCGAGCCCCGCCTCGCCGTCGAACGCGCACTCGACCTCGAAGCTCTCCTCGTGCAAACCCTGCTGAATGAAGTTCGCAACCTTCTTCTCGTCCTCGATCACCAGAAGCTTCATGGTTCCCGCTCGGTAAAGGGTTGGATGAACGGTAGACGTATGAATGTAGGGAGGATTTCTTGTCAGATGTCAGAGGATAGATGTCAGATGTCACAAGGCATTGGGCTTGAACGACTTTCTCACGAACGACCGCGACCACGTCATCTTCACGGAGCGAAGCACACAATATTCACGTATGCGTCTGGAGATCTCTCTTCCGCGGTAGCGGTTCCGAACGGCACGGCTACCGCCGAAGACAGATCCCCGACTCGCTCCGCTCGTCGAGGATGACGTTCCGCGCCCATTCGTGGGAAACGGCCATCCCCCAACCCCTCCCCGCCTCGTGACATCTGACTTTTGACATCTAACATTTGACCCTATCTTAGCCCCCGGTCCAGAATCCTGCCCAACAGACTCTCCTACCTCATGGTGCTCTCCGTACGCCTTCGTGTGTCCGGCGCTGTGCTCGTGGCGCTGGCGCTTGCCGTGGTTGCGACAATCCCCCTGACTGCACAGGTCCGTCAGATCAATCTCCGCGAAATGGTCGGCTCCGCCGGCGTCGCGTTCGTCGGCACCGTCGTCGAGACGCACGGCGGACTCGACGATGACGGCGAGATCGTCACGTGGACGACGTTCCGCGTCGAGCAGCCGATCGGCTTCGTGCCGGTGCAACTGGTCACCGTCAAGCAGCTCGGCGGCACCGCCAACGGCCTGTCGCACTTCCTGTCGCACATGCGCTACTTCACGCTCGGTGAGCGGGTGCTCGTCATGTTCTATCCGACGAGCACGCTCGGCTTCACCAGTCCGATCGGACTGGATCAGGGAGTCTGGAGCGTCTCGACCGACGGTCGGGTGCTCGGCGTGCGCCAGAGCGCACTCGAGGGCATGGGACCGGAGCTCGCCCGCCACGGCATCACGCCGCGACCGGCGCAGGACATCGAGCTCGCGCGTTTCACGACGCTCCTCGAGGAGCTCTTCCGCGGGAGGGACGTCCGATGAAAACCCTTCGCTGCCTTCTGCTCGCCATCGTCGGAATCGCCGGCGCCGCGCAACTGCGTGCCGGCGGACCGCTCTCGGCCAGCGGCACGACCGCGCGCCGCTACGCCACCGGCTCCTTTCCGCTGACCTACCGCGTCGACCAGGGAACGCTCGGCGCCTTCTCGAACACGACCGCGACGAACATCGTCGGCTGGTCGTTCTGGGAGTGGGACAGCATCGGCTCGGCCGCGCTCTCGTTCAATCGCGGCACCCAGCTTCCGCGCGACGTCAATACCGGCAACGACGCGTACATCACCGGCACCGGCCAGTGGAGCGACGGCATCAACCCGATCGTGTTCGACACCGACGGCACGATCACCGACGCGAAGCTCGGCGCCGGCGCGAAAAACTCCGTGCTCGGCTTCGCGACTTCCGCGTGGACGGGCACGACCTACGTCGAGGGATACGCGATCATCAACGGGTACCTCAGCGGCAGCGGCTCGACGACCGACGAGGATCGCTACAAGGCGACGATCGTCCACGAGATCGGACACTTCCTCGGTCTCGCGCACTCGCAGGTGACGATGCACGCCGATTACTCGACGATGTATCCGATCATCCACAAGACCGCGCAGCGCAACACGACGCCCGACGACACCGCGGCGATGGCATCGCTGTATCCGGCGACGGGCTTCACCGCGAGCGTCGGAGCGATCTCGGGCACCGTGCGTACCGCAGCGGGCAGTGACCTGGGCGGCGTCGTGGTGCTCGCCGTCGACTCCGCAACCGGAGCCGCCTACAGCTCCGTCGTCGATTACTACTCCGGAGGCTCGACCGCCTTTGCCTCACCGCCGGCGGCCAGCGGCTCGTACACGATCTCGGGTCTGCCTCCTGGACGCTACTACGTGCGCATCGAGCCGCCGAAGCCGGAGTTCTCGGGCGGCTCGCTCCTGGCCAGCTACGCGACGCCGCAGAACACGGGGATCGCGCGTGAGTGGTACAACGGCATCGGCGAGTCGGGGGACATGCTCCTCGATGATCAGAATCAGAAGACGTCCGTGGGCGTGAGCGCAGGATCGACGACGGGCGGCATCGACATCGTCGCCAACGCGTCGGCCACGACCTCGACGCTGTCGTACCACGCGAGCACGTCGGCGTCGAGCTACGGACTGCCGCAGGGCAGCAACACCGGCTATGCTGTGCGCTTCACCGCGCCGTCGAACGGCTCGCTCGTCGGTGTCGCCGTGCGCGTCTCGGCGCTGTCGGTGCTGCCGTTGACGGGCACGCTCACCGTCACGGTGCACGCGAGCGCGCCCGGAAGTCTTGCGGGAATTCCCGGCACGGCTCTCGGCTCGGTGACGATTCCCTACCGGGACATCTCGGCGAATCAGGAGACGGAGATCTGGCTGCGCGGACTCGGCACTGCGATCAACTTCACCGCGGGAACGGACTTTCACGTCGCGCTCACGACCAACGGCTCGGGCACGTTCACGGTGCTCACCGACAACGGCGCGTCGACGCAGAACCGGAGCTCGTACTACACGTCGGCCAACGGCTGGCGGAACATTCCGCAGGGGATGGCCGCCGGCACGCCGGGCTACAACCTTCAGATGTCGGCGATCTACTCGACGACGCTCGCCGGCAACCCGACGCCCGCGATCACGCTCGGCTCGACGTCGCTCGACTTCGGCCGCGTGCGCGTCAACGCGAGCGCCGATCGGACGATCACGGTGTCGAACCCCGGTACCGCCACGCTCAACGTGAGCGCAGCCGCGGCGACCGGAGCCGACGCTTCGGCATTCACCGTCATCGCCGGCGGCGCGCCGTTCACCGTCGCGCCGAATGCGTCGCATCAAATGACGGTGCGCTTCACCGCCCGCCGCGGCGGCTCGAGCACGAAGACCGCATCGCTCTCGATCACGAGCGACGCTCCGACCTCGCCCAGCGCGGTCTCGCTCACCGGGACCGCGATCGAGCCGGTCGCCGCGAAGCTCATGGCGTCGATCGCGCTCGGCTCGCGGCGCGTCGATTCGGCGCATGCGATCACGTTCGCCGTGCTGCGCAACACCGGCAACGACACGCTCGCGATCTCCTCGATTGCTCTGGCCGGCGCCGATGCCGGCGCGGGCATCAGGCTGTTGAGCTCCGGTGCGGCGACGCGCCTCGCGCCCGACTCGACGCTTGCCGTTCGACTGGAGTTCGCTCCGACCGTGCGTCGCAGCTACGCCGCGACGCTGACGGTGAGCCACGATGATTCGACGGGCTCGACGTCGTTCGCGATCGCAGGCACCGGCGTCGCTCCGCTCATCGCCGCATCGCGCGACTCGCTCGATCTCGGAGGCGTTCGTGTGCAGGCCAGCGGCACCGCGGAGCTCTGGCTGCGCAACACCGGCAACGCGACCATGTCGCTCGACGGGTTCTCGTTCGTCGGCGCGGATTCGACCGCGTTCACGATCGTCGCTCCGTCGTCGCTGCCGCAGATCGTCGCGCAGGGGGATTCGATCCTCGTGCGCGCCCGCTTCGCTCCGACCGGACGTCGCGGCTACTCGACAGTGCTTCGCGTGCGCACGAACGCGATTCCCGCGACGAAGGACATCGTCGTCGCGGGACGCGGTCTTGCGCCGGTCGCGTACGTGCCGGCGCTCGCGGTCGTCGGCTCGGCGACGGTTGGCTCGTCGATCCAGGAGCCGGCGCTGGCGGTGCGCAACATCGGCGACGCGCCGCTGACGATCGCATCGCTCGCGATCGGCGGCGCGCACGCCTCGGAATTTTCTGTCGCAGGCGTGACGCTGCCGGCAGTCGTCGCGCCCGGCGATTCGGTGGTCGTGCGCATCCGTTTCGCGCCGACCGTTGCCGGCGCGCGCACCGCCGAGCTCATCGTGACGAGCGACGATCCGGCGAGCGCAACCCAGCTCGTGACCCTGGCTGCAAGCGGCCTGCAGGGCCGGCTCCAGCTCATCTCGGGCGACCGCGTGGACTTCGGTGACGTCACGATCGCGACGACGGGACAGCAGTCGCTGCGCGTGACGAACAGCGGCGCCGCGCCGCTCGTCGTCGCCGACGTCGCGCTATCGGGCGCGGGCGTCTTCACGCTGACGGTGCCAGGACTGCCGCTGACGATCGCCCCGGGTGACACGGTCGTGATCCCCGCGCGCTTCGCACCCGTCGCCGCCGGCGCCGTCTCGGCACGCATCACGTTCGTCTCGAACGGCGTCATGCCGAGCACCGAGCTCGAGCTCGTCGGCCGCGGCGTCGCGCCGGGACTCGCGCTCGATCGCAGTGCGCTCGCGTTCGGCGCCGTGCCCATCGCGCAGGCGCGTCTGGACTCGTTCGTCGTGCGCAACACCGGAGCGCTTCCGCTCACGGGCGTCACGCTGACGCTCGACGGGCCTGCGGCCTCGGCGTTCGCGATCGTCTCGCCCTCGGGTGCATTCGATGTCGCCGCGGGAGCGACTCGCGTCGTCGTCGTGCGACTGCTTGCGCAGAGCGAGGCGAGCGCGTTGAGTGCGGGCATCAGGATTACCGCAACCGGAGGTGCGCGCAGCGACGTGAGCATCTCAGCGACGATCGTGGAGTCGATGCTCGCGACGGTCAGCGACGTCGACTTCGGAACGCGTGCTGACAACGCGCCGATCGATACCGTCATCGTCGTGCGCAACAGCGGCACGATTCCGTTGCGCATCGACTCGATCGCGGTCGAGGGTGCGAAGGAGGGAGTGCGCGGCGCGTTCTTCCTCGCCACCGCGACAGCAGCGACGCTGGAGCCCGGAGGATCGCTCGACGTGCGAGTGCGCTTCGCCCCGTATGCGGGAGCCGGCGCGTACACGGGACGCGTCGTGATCTACACGAACAATCCGCCCGACAGCGCCGTCTCGATCGCGCTTGCCGGCGTCGTGTCGGCACCGTCGAACGTCGACGATCCCGTCACCGGCACGGGCGCGCTGCAGGTGAGCGCGGTGCGGCCGAACCCGGCATCGACCAATGCGTGGCTGACGATCCGCACAGCGCAGCCGACGCACGTCGTCGTCGCGATCCTCGACGCACGCGGACACGTCATCGCGACCGCATTCGACGGCGAGACCGTCGGCGAGGATCACATCCTCATCGACGCCTCGGTGCTCAGCGCCGGAGAATACATCGTCAGCGTCCGCTCGGGAGAAAACGTCGCAACGCGGCGGCTGATCGTCGTTCGGTAATCGAGTCGCGCGCTCGGCCCCCGCGCTATCCGAACGACGGTGAGTCGCGTTCGACAGGGGCGAGTCGCGACTCGATCGCCCACGACCGAAGCAACGACCAACGATGCGACGACTGGCCCTACTACTCTGCATTCTGTTTCCTTCATGCTCCGATCTGCCGTGGAGCGACGAACCGACGCGGGATTCGCTCCTGCTGGCCGAGCGCGCGGGCGGAGTCTGGATCCAGGATTCGATCGAGTGGGAGGTCGGGACCGACACGGCCTCGGCGCTTGCATGGACATCATC
>DATLHO010000262.1:0-5109 GCA_035539855.1 Kapaibacterium sp. (SeqCode)
CGTGAATCAGTACTTTCGGTGGACGCGGCGCCAACGACAACGATTCACGCACAGCCATGAACTTCCAGAAGCTCACCCTCAAGTCGCAGGAGACGATGCAGGCGGCGCAGGAGATCGCCAGCAGCTACGGTAATCAGTACATCGAGCCGGTCCATCTGCTCGGCGCGATGCTTCAGGACAGCGCCGGGATCATCCCTCCGATGCTCATGAAGATCGGAGCGAACGTCAACTACCTGAAGCTCAAGGTCAACGAGGCGATCGAAGCGATCCCGAAGGTCTCCGGCGCCACTGTCGGCAATCAGTACCTCTCGCAGTCGACGGGCAAGCTCATCGAGTCGGCGATGAAGGAGGCCGAGAAGATGGGTGACGAGTTCGTCTCGGTCGAGCACCTGCTGCTGGCCGCCGCGGACGAGAGCGCGACGCCGGCGGGACGCCTGCTGCGCGACCAGGGCGTGACGCACGACACGGTGCTGGCCTCGCTGCGCTCGATCCGCGGATCGCAGCGTGTCACCGATCAGAATCCCGAGGACAAGTACCAGGCGCTCACGCGCTACGGCCGCAATCTCAACGACGCGGTGCGCAAGGGGAAGCTCGACCCGGTCATCGGCCGCGAGGAGGAGATCCGGCGCGTCATGCAGGTGCTGATGCGGCGTACGAAGAACAACCCCGTGCTCATCGGCGAGCCCGGTGTCGGCAAGACCGCCATCGCCGAGGGGATCGCCATCCGCATCGTCCAGGGCGATGTGCCCGAAGGCCTCCGCACCAAGCAGATCGTCACGCTTGACATGGGATCGCTCGTCGCCGGCACGAGCTTCCGCGGGCAGTTCGAGGAGCGGCTCAAGGCGATCGTCAACGAGGTCGCCGAGTCCAACGGAGAGATCATCCTCTTCATCGACGAGCTGCACACGCTCGTCGGCGCAGGAGCGGCCCAGGGATCGGTCGATGCGGCGAACATCCTGAAGCCCGCGCTGGCGCGCGGCGAGCTTCGCACGATCGGAGCGACGACGCTCGACGAGTACCGCAAGCACATCGAGAAGGATCCCGCGCTCGAGCGTCGTTTCCAGCCCGTGTTCGTGCCCGAGCCGTCGCCGGAGGACACGATCTCGATCCTCCGCGGGCTCAAGGAGCGCTACGAGGTCCATCACGGCGTTCGCATCACCGACTCGGCGATCGTCGCCGCGGCCCAGCTCTCCGACCGCTACATCGCCGATCGATTTCTTCCCGACAAGGCGATCGATCTCATCGACGAGGCCGCGTCGAAGCTGCGCATCGAGATCGATTCGATGCCGTCGGAGCTCGACTCGATCGAGCGGCGGATCCGCCAGCTCGAGATCGAGCGTGAGGCGCTGCGTCGCGAGCTCAACGCCCGGTGAAAGCCGTATATTCGACCCATGCTCTCCTCCGGCACGACTCTCCCCGACGAACATCCGCGTGACGATCGCTTCGCGATCCTCCGTGGCTGCGCGCTCGCGGGCGCGCTCGCGATCGCGGTCGTGCTGGGAAGCGGTTGCGGCAGCCGTCGCGCGCTCGTCGACCATCCGGACGACAGCACCGCGACGCCGACGACGAGCACGACCGGGACGCTGCCGGCCGGCATGACCCTCGGCGAGCGGCTCGGACAGCTCGACGCGCTCATGCGCACCGCTCCGGCGGACTCGCTGCCGATCCTGCGCGATGAATACGATCGTCTGCTCGCCGAGCGCACGGGCGAGCCCGGATTCGTGCGCACGGGTGGCCCGTCGACGCAGGAGGCCGCGGCCGATACGACCCTTTCGATCACGGTCGAGCAGATCCCGACGTCATCCGACGACGCCGCTGGCGACGACATCGACGAGACCGCCACAGCCCGCCCGCGCCGAACCGACGAGCTCGTGACGAGCGACTTCCATCGCGACCAGATCGACTCGGTCGGTGCCGCTCCGAGACGTGCAGCGCCCACGAGCGCGACGACGCCGGCGGTCGCCGATCCGTCGGGGACGTTCAAGGGATTGAGGCCGAGCGAGATCGCGACGATTCCCGGCCACGAGCGCGCTTCGAAGACCTCGAGCCGCCGGAGCGACGCGCGACGGACGACGGCACGCACCGCCGCATCACGCGCGTCGACCGCACGCACCGCCGCCGCTCGCAGCGCGCGACGCGATCGGTCGGAGTCTCGTACGGCATCGGCCGCTTCGACGCGAGCCAGTGAAGCGGCGCCGTCAAAAGGCGCAGCGGCAATCAACGGCCGCGGTGAGCGCAAGGCGCTCGTCGAGGGCATCGCCGCGGCGCGCGCCGGCAGGTATGCCGACGCCGTGACGAAGCTCGAGCCCGCGGTCCGCGCCGGTCGCGCCGGGTCCGACGGCAACTACTACTACGCGCTCGCCCTCGAGAAGTCCGGACAGGTCGATCGCGCCGCAAGCCAGTATCTGCGCGCCTCGCGAGCCGGCGGCCCGCTCGCGCAACGGTCCTACCTCGAGTACTGCCGGCTGCTCGCCCGCTCCGGCGATCGCCGCAAGGCTCGCGAGCTGCTGACGCAGTTCCTTCGTCGCAATCCCGACAGCACCCAGGCTGTCGCGGCGCGCCGCCTGCTCCAGACGCTGTAACGGAGGCCCACGCATCGACCGCGGAAACCCGCGCCCACCGGCGCCGCGGTCGGTGAGCGCCGTAGTGAGATCGCACGACCACTGACTCGACAATGCCCGGCACCGAACGAATGAGCGACGGCCCCTCTGACGACCGATCGATGACCACGCTGCGCCCCGACACGACGACCGCACGGCCTCCCCTGCCCGGCATTTCGCTGCGCCCCGGCTTCACGCTCCGGCGCGGGCAGCACGCGTTTCTCGACCGCCTCGCCGCCGGACTCGAGCGCGGCGAGCGCAACCACCTCGGCGTCTTCGTCCCCGGCTACGGCAAGACGATCACCGCACTGGCGGCCTTCGTCGTCGCGCACTCGCTCGGGCACGCGAAGAAGCTCGTCGTGTTCGTGCCGCGCGGCAACCTCCGCGACCAGTACGCCGACCCGCGCGAGCTCGGGCGCGTCTTCCGCAACCTCGGAGCGCCGTCATACACGTTCTGCGTCGCGGATTCGGAGAAGGTCTTCCTGAAGAACCTCTCCACCGACATCATCATCACGACCTACCAGTACGCCAGCGGTCGCGGCGGCCACCGTGCGCTCAAGAAGTTCTGCGAGTCGGCCCCGGCGATGTTCGTCTTCGACGAGGTGCATCACCTGTCGGAGGACGGCACCTGGGCGCAGCAGATCGAGCAGTTCGCCTGCTCCTGCTCGGTCGCGCTCTCGGGAACGCCGATGCGCTCGGACAACCAGACGCTCTTCGGCGTGCCTTTCACGACCGGGCAGGACGGCCAGCAGTACTACGTCGCGCTGCACGAGGTGACGATGCGCGACGCACACGAGGAAGGCCGCATCCTCAAGCGCGTCGAGGCGCACATCGTCGACTACCGCCTCAAGATGGTCCACACCGACACCGGCGAGATCGTCGAGATGTCGCTGTCGCAGATGGCCGAGCTCGCGCGGACGAAGAACGACGTCGACACGTTCATGGCGCGCAAGCGCCTGCGCTTCCACGACGTGTACCTCCAGTCGCTGCTGACGCCCGCGTTCGCCACGTTCCGTCGCAAGCGCACCGAGCACGCGATGGAATCGATCGGGCGCACAGGCGCCTCGCCGCGCAACCACCAGATGCTCATCATCGCGATGAGCAACAAGCACGCGGCGGCGATCCTCGAGTTCGTCCGGCGGTGCTTCCCCGAGTTCTCCTCGGCGCGCATCGGACAGGACGTCGCGGCGCACGAGCGCGAGACCCTTCTCGCGGACTATCGCAACGGTTCGATCGACGTGATGGTGCAGGTCGACATGATCGGCGAGGGAACGGACATCAAGCCGATCAGCGTGATCGTCAAGGCCGACCTCGTCCGCGCGCTCTCGAAGACGCTGCAGCAGGTCTTCCGCGGGATGCGCTACTTCGACGGCTTCAGCGAGGCCGCCAACATCTGCGACATTTACGCCGCGAACGACTCGGAGGTCGTCGCCACGCTCGACTGGATCACGTCGGAAGAGCAGCTCGGTATCAGGCTCAAGCAGCTTCGCGAGATGGAGGAACAGGCAGCGCGCGCGGCGCCGACCGACAGCCCGTGGCAGCTTCGCGAGGTCGAGCACCGGAACATCCAGACGCATTCGCTCGAGCTGTTCCCGGAGTTCGTCAAGGAGGAGCCGCGGAGCGCATCGGCGTGGGTCGAGGAGCCCGATGCGGTCGACGTCAGCGCGCGCGAGCAGGAGCTCCGCCAGGAATGCGCCTTCCTCGCGCAGCAGCTCTCACACGTGCTGCGCGGCGCCGGCCGACCGACCGAGATCGCCTTCATTCACGCCGAGGCGAAGAAGCTGTTCTCCAAGGCGCAGGAGGAGCTCAGCCTCAAGGAGCTCGCGCGCAAGAAGGGCTGGCTCGAGCGCAGCATCAACGCGAGACGCCTGCTCGGCGGTTGACAGGGCGGGTGCGAAGTGGCTCACAGCGGCCCGGCTCAGTCTGTCGCGGCGTCAAACGTGGCCGGTATCGTGAACGACTCGCCGTGCATCATGTCACGAAGCGAGGCGAGGGCGCCGGCGCCGCGTGAAAGCGGCGCGCGTAGTTGATCTGCCCGAGGTGGTACATGAGGTGACCACTGAGGTGCATGAGAACCGCCCCGGTGGTCGGGAGCTCGTCGAGAAAGCGGGCGGGATACTCGCGCGCCACTTCCGCCTCATCGAGCTCTCCGAGAGCCCGCTCGACGACCGAGCGCGCCGTCGCGATCTCCGCGAGGACGCTTGCGCGCGGCACGTCGCGCGCGGCGAACTCGGCGTCGCGGTCACGGACATAGCCGGTGCTCCCGAGCGTCGCGCCGATGAAGTGCTGAAGGTTGCCGCAGAGGTGCAGCGCAAGCGCGCCCGGTGGATTCGTCGTCCCGGGAACGGCTCGCCAGAGATCGGCCTCGTGCTCGAACGCCTCGATCTCCACGCGCAGTCTGTCGATGTCGCGGAGCAGAATCTGTCGAATCGATGTGATGGTATTCATGCGTATTATCGTGGCGCTCGAAGCGGCGCGTGTGTCGTCGAGTGATCCCTCCCCCCAACCC
>DATLHO010000263.1:0-11361 GCA_035539855.1 Kapaibacterium sp. (SeqCode)
GAGATGGACGAGATGGAGCTGGCCGCGATGGAGTGCGTGCCGTGCAAGGGAGGCGTCCCGGCGCTGAAGGGCGCGGAGCTCGAGCGGCTCGAGGGACGCCTGGGCGGCGGATGGCGCGTCGTCGACGAGCATCACCTCGAGAAGCGCTACGAGTTCCCCGACTACCGCTCGACGCTCGCGTTCGTCAACGGCGCGGCGGAGATCGCGGAGTCGCAGGGACACCATCCGAACATCGCGTTCACCTACGGACGCGCCGACGTCACCATCTGGACGCACAAGATCGACGGACTCACCGAGAGCGACTTCGTGCTCGCCGCGAAGCTCGATCGCGGACTCGAACTGCTCAAGAGCGAGGGCGCCGTCTGATGCGCCGGTATCACCATCACCACTTCGGAGCCGCCCCGATGTCGACGCTCGTCTCTCGCCTCATCCTGTTGACGCTGCTGACGGTCGCACCGGCCATGGCGCAGCAGCTCTATCGACGTCCTCTCGTCGGCGCGGTGACCGATCGCTCCGCCACCGTACAGGCGTGGCTCGACGCGGCCGGCAGCCTCACGCTCGAGTACGGCACCGACCCATCGCTCGACGGCGCACGGAGCGTCGGACCGCTCGCCGCGAGCGCCGCCGAGGACTTCGTCGTCCGTTTCACGCTCGAGGGACTGGAACCGTCGACGCGCTACTACTACCGCGTCGGCGGAGCGCTGCAGTCGTTCACGACGATGCCGGCGATCGGGACCGATGCGCCGATGGAGATCCTCTTCGGTTCGTGCCAGCAGCGCAACAGCACCGATTCGGGTGTCGTGTTCCGCGCCGCGAACGACGGCGACGACCTGTTCATTCAGCTCGGCGACTGGACTTATCCCGACCGCCGCATCACGGACTTCCCCACCGCGGCGGGCTCGATTCGCGAGTCGTACGCGCAGCGCTACGACACGACCTATCCCTTCGCGCGAACGGTGCTCTCGCGCATGGGAGCCGCGTATGTCTGGGATGATCACGACTACTGGAAGAACAACGCCGACGGGTCGCTGGCGGCGGACCTGAAGGACTCGGTGATCACAGGATACCGACGCTACTTCCCGCACTATCCCCTGCCGAATCCGAACGGCATCTGGCAGTCGTTCCGCGCGGGCAACGTCGAGTTCTTCCTGATCGACTCGCGCTCGCAGCGCAATCCGATCGATAACGCATTCCCGAACAATCGCTTCGAGCCTCCCGCGGGACATTCGATGCTCGCCGGCTACCCGATCTCCGGCACCGACCAGCGGACGTGGCTCGCCGACGCGATCCGCCGCTCGACCGCGCGCTGGCAGGTGCTCGTCACGCCGGTGTTCTTCAATCCCGGGGCACAGCAGATCATCGCACTGGCGGACCTGATCGGCCGCAGCGATGTCTCGCGCGAAGTCGCCGACAAGTGGGTCGGCTATCCCGCCGACATCGACACGATGCGCACGCTGCTGCGCGAGGGGTACGGTCGCAATATGCTCATCATCAGCGGCGACGCGCACGTCAACGTCTATGACGACGGCACGCGCTCGCTGCGACCGGAGTTCATGGTCGGCAACCTCGACATCACGACGGCCGATCTCTTCGCGCTCCTGTCGCAGTACAACATCACGCTGTGGTCGGCGATGCAGTCCGGACTCAACAACACGATCGGACGCCTGCGTGTCGAGACCACGCCCGTGCATCGGCTCGTCGTCGAGTCCTACGACGAGGAGGGCGCCGTCGAGCTGCGCTACGAGATGGCCGACTCCACCGGCGGCAGCGGCGTCCGCGGTCTTCCAGAGGCCGCGAGCATGGGCGTCTGGACGGGGATCGAGGATCGCACGCTGCGCGTCCGACTGGCGCGGGCGCCGGCCGCGCCCGTGCGGATCGAGCTCTTCGACGTGTCGGGTCGGACGGTGCTCGGCGGCGTGGGAGCTCGAGTTCCATCGAGCCAGGGCGGGGACATGGTCGAGATCGATCTCCCCCACTCGATCGTCGCCGGCACGTATCTCGGGAGGATCACCGTCGGCGACGATGTCATGTCGTTCCGCGTGGTCGTCGGGGAGTAGCCGGTCGACGAGGCGAGCGCATCGACGCTCGTTCAGGAAATGGCGAAGGGCACCCCGGATCGATCCGGCGGTGCCCTTCGCGTTTCCAACGGAGCCTGCGTTCTACTCGACCATGACGAACTCGCGCTCGTCGTACACGAGCCTGCGGGCGAGCTCGGCGCCCTTCTCGTCGAGCTTGTACATCGGCTGGATCTTCGAAGCGTGCACGATCGCCATGTCGAGTCCCTCCTGCACCGCGTTGTGGAGGAAGACCGAGTTGAGCACCTGCCGCGTCACCGGAGCCAGTCCGAACGAGCAGTTGCTGAGTCCCAGGATCGTGTAGGCGCGCGGCATCTGCCGCTTGATCTCGCGAATGGCCGAGAGCGTCGCGACGCCGCTGTCGCGAAGATCCTCCGAGCCAGTGCCGAGCGGGAACGTGAGCGGATCGAAGATCAGATCCTCCTCACGCATGCCGTGCACGGTGACCGCGTGGTCGCGGATCGCCTTCGCAATGGAGACCTTCTTCTCGAACGAATACGCCTGGCCATCCTCGTCGATCGAGAGCACGATGACCGCGGCGCCGAAGCGCTTGGCGAGCTTGAGGATCGCGTCGGCCTTGGCGGTTCCCTCTTCGAAGTTGATCGAGTTGATGATCGCGCGACCGGCGCAGAGCTTCAGTGCGGTCTCGATGACGGGCACCTCGGTCGAGTCGATCATCAGCGGCAGCGCTACCTGCGTGTTGAACCGGCGCATCACCTCGACGACGTCGCGGGTCTCGTCGCGGCCGACGTAGGCAACGCAGACATCCAGGATGTGCGCGCCCTCCTTGACCTGCTCCTTCGCCATCGCGACCATCCCGTCGTAGTTCTCATCGTTGATGAGCGTGCGGAATTTCTTCGAACCGTTGGTGTTACAGCGCTCGCCGACGAGCAGCGGCGCGGGCTCCAACCGCAGCGGCACCGCGCTGTAGATCGACGCGACCGACGGCGTGTACTCCCAGGCGCGCTCGGCGCGCGGGGTCTCGTCGATCAGCTTCCGCAGCGCCGCGATGTGCTCCGGCGTCGTGCCGCAGCAGCCGCCGACGACGGAGACGCCGAGGTCGCCGATGAAGCGGCGCATCCAGTGCACCATCTCGTCGGGCGTCAGGTGGTAGTGCGCGTGGCCGCCGACGTTCTCCGGAATGCCCGCGTTCGGCATCACGAAGATCGGCTTGGGCGAGTTCTGGCAGAGGTAGCGGAGGCTTTCCTCCATCTCCTTCGGACCGGTCGCGCAGTTCATGCCGATGACATCGATGATGTCATAGGGCTCGAGGATCGTCAGCGCGGCGGCGATCTCGGTGCCCATGAGCATCGTGCCCATCGTCTCGATGGTGACCGAGGCGATGACCGGCACGCGGTGGCCGGTCTCCTCGAAGTAATCCATCGCGGCGTAGAGCGCGGCCTTCATCTGCAGGGGATCCTGTGCGGTCTCGATGCACAGCAGGTCGGCGCCGCCCTCGATCAATCCCGCGATGTGCTCGCGGTACGAGGCCGCCATGTCGTCGAAGGAGATGTGCCCGAGCGACGGGAGCTTCGTCGTCGGACCGACCGAGCCGGCGACGAAGCGCGGGCGCTCGTCGGTCGAGTACTCGTCGGCGCAGGCGCGGGCGATCTCCGCCGAGAGGCGGCTGAGCTCGTAGGCGCGCTCGGCCATGTCGTACTCGGCGAGGACGATCGACGTCGACCCGAACGAGTTCGTCTCGATGATGTCCGCGCCGGCCTCGAGAAAGCCGCGGTGCACCGCGCGGACGGCGTCGGGCTTCGAGACGCAGAGGTACTCGTTGCATCCCTCGAGGTCCGGACCGCCGAAGTCCTCGGGGGTCAGGTACTGGGTCTGCAGCGACGTGCCGGTCGCGCCGTCGAAGAGCAGGACGCGCGATTCAAGGTGCTTTCGGAAATCTCTATCAGGCATGGTAGCAGCGAAAAGGACACGGATTGGACGAACGAGACGGATGGGCACGGAGTGGATCCGTGGCGATCCGTCTCATCCGTCTCATCCGTGTCCCATCCAGATGATTCGGAGAAGATACGTACGGGGCGTTAGAACCGCACCTGCACTCCGAGCCGCGCGTCGATCAGGTCGGTCCGCGACTTCTTCGGCACGTACGTGACGCTGCCGGCCTCGCGGCGCATCGAGCCGTTGGTCAGGTACTCGGCCTCGCCGCCGGCCAGATAGCCCACTCGCAGGTCGAGCAGCACCTCGCCGACCTCGTCGCCCTCGCCGCGTCGATCGTTCTGCCACAGGAGCACGAGCGCGCCGGCGCCGCCGCCGTAGCTGAAGACGCCGTCGTCGAAGTTCGTCGACGACGCGATCGCGCCGTCCTCGCCGGCGCCCTCGCTCTCGACGCTCGTCGAGGTGAACAGGTAGCTGAAGCCGAGCTTGCCGTCGACGAAGGGACGGACGACGCCGTCCTTCGGGATCAGACGCAGATAGAGATGGCCGAGGGCGATGTTGTTGCTGGTCTCGACGTCGACCGTGACGTCGGGGATCGTAGTGCTCCACGGCTCCTTGCGCGACTCGCTGCCGTAGGTCATGAACCCGGCCTGCAGGCCGACCTCGATCGGCGCGGTGCCGACGTGATAGCCGACCTCGACCCCGAGGCCGAAGCCGACCTTGTCGAGCGTATCGGAGAATTCGCCGGTCGGCACGCCGACCATGAAGCTCGCGCCGACTGCCGGGGACTGGGCCGAGGCGGTCGAGGCTACGAAGAACGCGGCTGCCGCCGTCGCGGCGGTCGCCTGGAGAATCCGTCGGGTAATGCGTCGCATGATGTGCCTATTCATGATTGGTCGTTGACAGGATCGGGACGTCGAGGACGACGCCGGGATGCCGGCCTCTATCGACTGACGCGGCTCGAGGTTGCGCGTGACGCTCGTTACGGATTGTCCGTCGGACGCAGGCCGCGCTGGGCCGGTCCGCCGGGATGCGTAAGTTTGCCCTTTTGCCAGAACAGGCGAGCCGACCATGACCGAGCGCAACGATTCGATTCTCGTCGTCGTCGATGTCCAGGAGCGGATGATGCCCGTCATCGATCGCAGCGACGCCGTCACCGACGCCGTCCTGCGGCTGGTGCGCGGGTTCCGCGCCCTCGACCTGCCGATCCTCGTGACCGAGCAGTACTCGAAGGGACTCGGACACACCGTGCCCTCGGTCCGCGAGGCGCTCGCGGAGTGGTACCGGCCGATCGAGAAGATCACCTTCTCCGCCGCCGGCGAGCTGCACTTCATGCAGCAGCTCGAGGGCGCCGCGCGCAACCACGCGATCATCTGCGGCGTCGAGACGCACGTCTGCGTCTTTCAGACCGCGCGCGACCTGGCGATGATGGGTTGGGAGGTGGAGGTGGTCGCCGACGCGGTCGGCTCGCGCGCGCCCGGCAATCGCGAGGTCGCGCTCGATCGGCTCTCGCGCCGCGGCGTCGAGCTGACGAGCGTCGAGATGGTGCTCTTCGATCTCATGCAGCGCGCTGACATCGCGGAGTTCAAGGCCGTCTCGGCGATCGTGAAGTAGCTCCGCACGCTGCTCGACACGGCGATCGCGCGACGTCCCGGCGACACGACACTCATGGCTCGTTGCCCGTCACATCACAACTAGATCTCGATGGTTTCTCCCAAGCTTCTTCTCGGCATACTGATCGCGGTGGCGGTCATCGGCGTGACGCTGCTGGCGCTGCAGTGGTGGATACTCGGCGGCATCATCACCGCGATCGCGCTGGGGCTGCTGTACCTCTGGTGGCGGTTCAACCAGATCCTGCAGATCTCGCAGGCGATGCTCAAGAACGACATCGCACTGGCGCGCAAGCGTCTCGAATCGGTGAAGAACCCCGAGAAGCTCAATGCCTACTCGAAGACCTACTACTACTTCTTCCAGGGCATGGTCGAGATCCACTCCAACAACTTCAAGGCGGCGCGCCCGGCCTTCAAGACCTCGCTCGAAACCAACCGCTTCCGCTCGGTCGACGAGCGCGCCACGGCACTCCTGATGCTCGCGCAGCTCGACATGCGCCAGCGCAACATGGAAGGCGCCAAGCGCTACCTCCGCGAAGCCAAAGCCCTGGAGCCCGGCCAGGAAATCAAGGACCAGATCGCAATGATCGTAAAGCAGTCCCGACTCCGCCTTTAGGCGGAAGGGACAGGCCGGAGGCCAGGGGACAGCTTCGCAGGGGACAGCTGCGCAGGGGACAGCTGCGCAGGGGACAGCTTCGTAGGGGACAGCTTCGTAGGGGACGGCTTCGCGGGGGACGTAAATGCAAAGGGCAGTACCGGCATCGCTGGTACTGCCCTCTTCATTTTCCATCGACCTGGCCGGAGGCCTGTCCCCTGGCCGGAGGCCTGTCCCTTGCGCAGCTGTCCCCTCGCCGAAGGCGTGTCCCCAGGGGCCTTCGGCCCCTACTCGACCACGAGGCGGTGGACGACTTGTTCGCGTCGGTCGGTTGAGATCGAGACGAGGTAGAGGCCGCGCTCGACGCCTTCGAGGGATGCGACGATTTCGGTGGATCCCTCGTCGCGCATCTGGCCGGGTGCGAGTGTTTTCAGGCGGCGGCCGTCGACGTCGTGGAGTGTCACGGTGATGCGGCGCGGCTGCTCGAGCTCGAGCGCGAAGGTCGCGGTGCGCATCGCGGGGTTGCGCAGCGGCTCGAAGCGCACGACCGCGCCGGCGTTGCGTCGCGAGCCGGCGAAGATCTCCGCTCCGGTCATCCCCTGCGGGACGACGTCGAACTCGGAGTCGACGCGAAGGGATTCGGGACGGATCGAGTCGATCGTCTGAAGGACCGACAGTGCCCAGCCGCGGCGCACGATCGCGACGGTGTCGCGGGTGCCGACGACCGCGGCGACCTTCATCAGCTCGCTGCGGAGCTGCGCGACGGTGCGTGCGGGAAGTCCGGCGATCAGTTGCGGATCGGGACGGCACCAGAAGACACCGCGCGCGGCGTCGGCGCCGAGCGTCACTCGGATCGGAAGTAGTGTGTTGAGTCGGAGGCTCTGACCGAGCGCGTCGAGTCCGCGAATGCTCGCGACGCTCTGAGCGACCTCTCCGTCGGCGGCGCCGCGGACGAAGAGCTCGGAGACCTGGCGGAGCTGATCGGCGTCGGCGACGCTGACGCGCTCCTCGAGAAGTCGTCCGGTCTCGTCGGTGATCACCTGCCACGAGCTCGCGATCGGGCTTGCGCGACGGGTGACGATGCCGAGCGGGAAGTCCGCGCGCGAGACGAACAGATCGCTGCGACCGCGCGGACCGATCGTCTGCACCAGCAGCGAATCCTCGTAGCCGCGGCCGAGCAGCGACGCGTCGTCGAGTTTCAGGTTCGGCGCGAGGTTCTTCGGCAGGTTCGCGACCAGATAGTATCCGAAGGCCAGCCGACCATCGGCGAGCTCGCGAAGGCCAAGCGCGCGACGATCGTCGACGGACATGTCGAGCGCGGCCGTCGCGCTCACCGGCAGCGAGCGCACCGTCATGTCGCCGATGCGGGCGGCACGATCGGTCGCTCCCTCCCGCAGCGCCGTCGCCGGCGCACGGTTCGTGGCTGAGAGATCCACCGCATCCGTCTGGACCCGCTTCGGTGTCGCCTGTACCCTTGGCGACAACGGAGCTACGGTGGAATTCTCAGACACGATTCCCTGGGGGGGAACGGGCGCGTTGTCACGCGCGTCCGTCGTGGTCGAGAGGCTCGCAGCGGCGCCGGAGGCGCCAGCGGCGAGCGGGCGATCGCCGGAGCGATCGAGTGTAAGATTGCCGAGTCCGGCAAGCACGAGTCCGATGCCGATGACACGCCAGGCGCTGGCGGCGAAGGGTCGTGCGGGATTGGTCGGTGGGTGCCCCGGGGCGTCGTGCTGGACGAGGAGGTCGCGCAGACGCTCCTCGCTGAACGCCAGCGGGCGCTCCGATGCCTGATCGAAATACTGCTGCAGCGGTTTCATTCTCTTAGTCATGTGCGGCAGCCTCGAATCGGAGAAAGTGCGTTTCGTGATTCGAGAGCCCGGATTGAGTGTCGACTTCGTCCCGCATGTCACGGGAACGGGCCGGTTCATCGACTCCGAGTATCGTGGCGAGCGCCTTCCGGGCACGACTGAGGCGCATCTTGACACTCGAGAGAGATCCCCCCTGGATTTCCTGAATCTCGGCGACCGAGAGACCGGAGATCTCGTAGAGGACGACCGCTTCGCGCTGCTGATCGGGAAGCTGTGCGAGGGCATCGTACAGCTTCTCCACATCCGCCGAGACATCCGGGGCGGTCCCGCCATAGGGCAGGGCCTCGGCACTCTCGGCGTCGTAGCTTCCGAAGATCCGTCCGCGCCAGCGCTTGCGCTTGTGCAGACGGCTTGCGATCGTGAACAGGTATGAGAGAAAGGCTTCCGAATCGCGGATCTGCGCGAAGTGCTCGTACGCTCGGAGAACGGTTTCCCCGACGAGATCGCACGCCTCTTCTTCGTTGCGCGTCATCGCGAAACAGAAGGCCTCGAGTCGCTTCTGGACAGGAAGCAGGAGCTGCATGAACCGGTCCTGCCGTTCTTTGCTTGAAACGGCCTGGACGCTGTTCTGAGCGGGTTTGGGCCCCGTTTTCAGCATCTGAGGGTAGGAGTCACGCGGAAGTGAACGGTCACACCACGGACATGCTAAGTTGTAGACGAAAGGAAGAGTGCCGAGGAAGGTGTTGGACCCTTTGGCGGTCGCAATATACAATTCGTCGCTTGCAAAGCAACCGGCCCGAAACACATATTTGTACCCCGCCGCCGGTACGCCGGCGGCACGGTTGGGCGATTGGCACAGTTGGTTAGCGCGCTTCGTTCACATCGAAGAGGTCGCAGGTTCGAGTCCTGCATCGCCCACAGTGAACCCCGATTCCGCAGAGGAATCGGGGTTTTTCATTTGACTCACGCGACTCGGGGCGCGACTTCTCGGCGCCTCGTGACGGATCCGATCAACCCGTGAGCTCGTCGTCGCGCCCTGCAGTCGCGACGCGGTTGTCGTCCGGGGTCATTGGAGCGTAGCGGGCTCTTGGCCTGATCAACTGACCCGATGGGTACTGTTCGATCGCATGACCGATCCAGCCGATCGCCCGCCCGAGAGCGAAGAGCACGATCGGTGCATCTGCACCAAGGCGGAGTGCGCGCGCCAGCGCGACGAGGCCGATGTCGAGCGTCGGATGGCTGCCGCTTCGCTGCATCTCACGAACGAGATCGTGGACCGGTCGGAGCGCGCGCGTCGTGCCCCGCACGGCCGCAGCCAGCTCGAGAAGCATCGCCCCACGGGGATCGCCTGAGGGATAGAGCGGATGATTGAAGCCAGGGATCTCGTCGCCCTGCCTGCGACGCGCGGCAATCGCGGTCCGTGCGGATCCACATCGCTCGACCTCGTCGACCAGACGCGCGACCTTTTCAGTCTGGCCACCGTGGCGGGTTCCTCGCAGCGCACCGAGTCCGGCCGCGACCGCGGCGTATGGCGTCGAGCCGGCCGAAGCGACGCATCGGACGGTGAAGGCTGATACGTTCAGTTCGTGATCGCACGTGAGCACGAGCGCCGCTGAGACGAGATCGATCTCCTGGCGACGGCCAGAGGTCCAGTGCGCGGCAAGTGTCCTTGCGACACCGCCGTTCATTCGATCGGCTCCGGCTGCGACAGCAAGCATCGTACGCACGATGCGGGCCCCACCGCGCTCGATTGAAGGTCTGTCGAGAATGAACGCTTCGTGGTCATCTAGCTCCGCAAGCGGCAGCGCCATCTGCGCGCGCTCGAGCGCGGAGATCTCTGGCAGGGCGCGCATGACCTTCCGCCATCCCGACGGCGCCAGCGTCGTCGACGGATCGTCGAAGTCGACGGGCGTGCCGAGCAAACCCCGCCAGATCAGCCCCGCCACCTCCTCGACACTCGCGCTTCCTGCCAGCTCCGTCACGAGTTGCCCGCGATAGTACAGCCTGCCGCCCTCGATCAGCGAGATGCCGGACTCGAGCACGGGCTCGCCCCAGCGCAGCGCCTCGCGCGCGGCGCGCGCCGGGTCGTTGCGCAGTTGTCGGCGCTCGCGCATCCGGTCGATGTCCTCGGCGCGATAGCGGCGCGCGCGTCGCTCGCCCGGGATCTCCTCGGAGCGGACCATGCCGCGGCTGACGTACGCGTACAACGTCGCCGCCGAGATACCGAGCAGCGCTGCGGCCTCGCGGGCGCTGTAGAATCGATGATCGCTCATGCCGCGAATATATTGACATGTTGATCAAGATTGACGCGCTCGGCGACTCGGGCTAGGTTTGCTCCGGCATCGAAACGGTTCAACACCCAAGGATTCGGAGGAGATCATGATCGAGGGCATGACCGACGTGCGGCCCGGACTCGAGGGGGTCGTGGCGGCGAGCACGAGGCTGAGCAGTGTCGACGGCGAAGCCGGCAGGCTGGTCATCGGAGGATATGCGGTCGAGGAGATCGCGCCGCGGGCGGAGCTCGAGGAGATGATCTACCTGCTGTGGAACGGCACGCTGCCCCGCCGCGACGAGCTCGCCGCACTGCGCCAGCGGTTCGCCGCGGCCGCGCCGCTGCCCGAGGGAGTCCTCGATCTCCTCCGCTCGGCCGCGCGCAATCGCCGCGCGCCGATGGATGCACTGCGCATGGCCGCGGCGGCGCTCGACATCGACGGCGCGTACGGCGACGCGATGGACGGTGCGGGCGATAGCGTGGGCGGTAGCGCGTACGACGGCGCGCGGGACGGCGCGGGCGACGGCACGGGCGACGGCGCAAGCGACGGCGCGCGGGACGACGCGATGGATGCGGCCGTGACGATCGCGGCGCGCGTTCCGACGATCGTCGCCACGTACTGGCGCCTGCTGCAGGGAGCCGCGCCGGTCGTGGAGACGCCTGCCGGCGCGGGCATCGCCGCGCGCTACCTCACGATGCTCGAGGGACGAGAGCCGGCGCCGGCGAGGGTTCGCGCGCTCGAGACGTACCTGAACACGATCGTCGATCACGGGCTCAACGCCTCGACCTTCACCGCACGCATCGTCGCCTCCACCGGCTCCGATCTCGTCTCGGCGATCGCCGCCGGCGTCGGCGCGCTCAAGGGTCCGCTGCACGGCGGCGCTCCGGGACCTGCGCTGGAGATGGTGTTCGAGATCGGCAGTGTGGACCGCGCCGAGGACTATCTGCGCGAGAAGCTCGCTCGTGGCGAGCGGCTGATGGGGTTCGGGCATCGGGTCTACCGCGTGCGCGATCCCCGTGCGGATGTCCTGGCGGCCGCGGCCCGGGAGCTGTTTGCGGAGGATGGTGATGCGGAGCTGTACGAGCTCGCCACCGGCGTCGAGCGCAT
>DATLHO010000264.1:0-17357 GCA_035539855.1 Kapaibacterium sp. (SeqCode)
TGCGAATCCCGTGGCAGTTGCCGGGTGATGTGTAGGGGGTGCTACCATCTTCCGATTCCCCCCGAGTCCGGCGACCCTGTCTTCCCCGCAGGGGATCTTTCCCAGGGTGCGCATCGCCGCATGTCGAGATGGGGGCGCTGCGGCTGCTTTCGCACAACTCCACCGACCCACATGCGGCTGTCGCGCCGAAAGAAAGTTTCCCTTCGGGAATGACAGGGAGGGCGCGCCTCCCGAACCACCGTTTCGCATTCCCCGATCGCCGCCCTATCTTCCGAAAGAATCCGAGTTGCGTCCATTGGCCTCAGAGAGCCCCATCCGACTCCGACAGCTTCTTGCTCCCTCCTTCAGCGACCGCACCAAGAGCCGGGGCCGCGAGTACTTCCGCGCGGGCTGGGTGAAGATCGACCTGGCGACGGAGGACCACATCGTCGCCGAGGTGAGGGGCTCGAAGTCGTACGTCGTCGAGATCATGATCCTCGATGAGGGCGTGCAGATCTCGTGCGAGTGCCCGTACTACACGGACTTCTCCGAGCCGTGCAAGCATGCCTGGGCCACGGTGCTCGCGGCCGACGAGGCCGGCGTGCTGCAGCTCGACGAGAGCGCTCCGAGCCGCGTGCTGCTCGACATGGGCGTGCCGCCGGACAGCGACGAGACGTCGATCGACCAGTCCGGTGACTCCGCGCGCACCAACGGCCGCGACAAGCTCTGGCGCGTCCGCCTCGACGTCGTCGGGATGACCCTCGGCACGCCGCGCGAGCGACGTCGCGAGTGGCCCGACGAGCGCATCCTCTACTACGTCATCGATCTCGATGCCTCGCGCCAGTCGCGGCAGATCGTGCTCGGCCTCGCCGCGCGCGACACACGCACCGCCGGCGAGCTCGGACCGCTGCGCGACATCAAGGTCGCGCGCACGCAGGTCGACTCGATCCCCGATCCGCTCGACCGCCGCCTCGTCGCCACCCTCGTCGGCGCCCCCGACACGAATCAGTTCGAAGCCTACGGCCGCTTCATGGCGGGCGATCAGTTGCACGGACGCTTCTTTCTGCACGGCGCGCTGCAGGGCGTGCTCATGCCCGAGATCTGCCAGACCGGACGATGCCTGCTGCGCGATCGCTACAACGGCGTCGACGAGGCGCGACCGCTGCGATGGGAGGACGGCCCGCCGTGGGAGCTCGCGATGATCGTCCGCCATCACGACGCCAACGGATCGCACGGCGAGGGATTCAACGCCGCGGTCGAGCTGCGTCGTCCCGACGGAAGCGCCCCTGCCGAGCGGCCGCTCGCCGTCTTCGACGGCATCGCGCTGTTCAGCGATCACCTGGCTCCCTTCGGCGGACAGGCGTCGGCGGCGTGGCTGGTGCTGTTGAACTCGGCGCCGCTCGAAGTGCCGCACGACGAGGCCGGAGCGTTCATCGAGCGGCTGATCGCGATGAGCCCGCGTCCGCGGCTGGAGCTTCCCGACGAGCTGCACTTCGAGGAGGTCCGGCCGGAGCCGCGGCCGCACGTCGACATCGTTCCCGAGCGCGGGCAGTGGCGCCAGCAGCCTCCGCTGCTCGCGAACCTCTCGTTCGATTACGACGGCCTCCGCATCATGGCCGACGAGCCTGCGCCGGCGGCGTACGACCGTCGTGCGCGACGGCTCGTGCTGCGCAACCCCGAGGCCGAGAAGCGCGCGCTGCAGCGGATGCGCCAGGCGGGCTTCCGTGCCGCGATGTACCGGCGCACCGAGGGGACGTTCGAGATCGCCGAGCGCCTGCTGCCCGACGCGGTGCGCGTGCTGGTGCAGGATGGATGGGAGGTCGCGGCCGAGGGACGGTCCTATCGCAAGGCCGGCGCCCTCGCGATGCACGTGAAGTCCGGCATCGACTGGTTCGAGCTCGACGGCGCCGCCGACTTCGGCGAGATGTCGGTCGGCCTGCCGGAGATCCTCTCGGCGCTGCGGCGTGGGGAGTCGATGGTCCGCCTCGGCGACGGATCCTACGGCGTGCTGCCCGAGGAATGGCTCGAGCAGCTCGCGCCGATGACGCGCTTCGGCGCGGGCGATCCGAAGGGATTACGCTTCAGGCGTAGTCAGATCGGCGTGCTCGACGCGCTGCTCGCCGATCGCGCCGACGTCGAGGTCGACGAGATCTTCGATCGTCTGCGTCGCGACCTCGCGCACTTCCGCGGCGTCGAGCCTCTCGATCCGCCATCGACGTTCGAGGGATCGCTGCGCGAGTACCAGCGCGAGGCCCTCGGCTGGCTCGCGTTCCTGCGGCGCTTCGGATTCGGCGGCTGCCTCGCCGACGACATGGGCCTGGGCAAGACCGTCATGGCGCTCGCGATGCTCGAGGGACGCAGAGTCGCACGGAGGCAGGGGATTGATGCGGCGGCGGTGGACGAATCTGTCGGGCAGGAGGGAGGCGACCCGCCATCGCGGGGACCGAGCCTCGTCGTCGTGCCGAAGTCGCTGGTATTCAACTGGAAGCGCGAGGCGGCTCGCTTCACTCCGGAGATGCGCGTGCTCGATCACACCGGCACGCAGCGCTCGGACGAGCCCGGACCGCTGCTCGAGTACGACGTGATCCTGACGACCTACGGAACGCTGCGTCGCGACATCAGGATGCTGTGCACGATCGACTTCGACTACGTCATTCTCGACGAGGCGCAGGCGATCAAGAACGCGGCGTCGGAGTCGGCGAAGGCGGCGCGCGCGCTGCGCGGCGATCACCTGCTGGCGATGAGCGGCACGCCGGTCGAGAATCATCTCGGCGAGCTCTGGAGTCTCTTCGAGTTCCTCAATCCGGGAATGCTCGGCGCCTCGAGTGCGTTCCGCGCGGGGCGCAACGAAACGGGAATGCCCGACGAGGACGTGCGCCAGATGCTCGCGCGCGCGCTGCGACCGTTCATCCTCCGTCGCACGAAGGAGCAGGTCGCCAGCGATCTTCCGCAGAAGCTCGAGCAGACGCTCGTCTGCGAGCTGGAGGGATCGCAGCGTCGCACCTACGACGAGCTCGTGCGCCACTATCGCGCCTCGCTGCTGGGCATCGTCGCGGAGCAGGGGATCGCTCGATCGAAGATCCAGATCCTCGAAGCGCTGCTGCGCCTGCGCCAGGCCGCGTGCCATCCGGCGCTGCTCGACGGTCGCACCGGCAACTCCGAGAGCGCAAAGTTCCAGATCCTCTTCGAGATGCTCGACGACGTGCTCGGCGCGGGCAAGAAGGCGTTGATCTTCTCGCAGTTCACGACGCTGCTCGGCCTGCTCGGCGAGGAGCTGCGCGAGCGCGGCATCGTCTACGAGTATCTCGACGGCCGCACGCGCGATCGCCAGCGGAGGGTCGATCGCTTTCAGGAGGATCCCGACTGCCCGCTCTTCCTGATCAGCCTGAAGGCCGGCGGTGTGGGATTGAATCTCACGGCCGCCGAGTATGTCTTCCTGCTCGACCCCTGGTGGAATCCGGCGGTCGAGGCGCAGGCGATCGACCGCTCGCATCGCATCGGCCAGCAGCAGCGCGTCTTCGCCTACCGGATCGTTGCGCGTGACACGATCGAGGAGAAGGTCCTCGAGCTGCAGCAGCGCAAGCGCGAGCTCGCCGACGCCATCATCAGCGCCGACAACAGCCTCATCCGCGGCATCGACCGCGACGACCTGGAGCTGCTGTTGTCGTGATCGGGCGAACGCGACGGACCCGAACGGTGGTCGCCGTCGGCGCGCGTCTCACGTGATCGGGCGATTGCGCCGAGCGCCGGCGGGCGTATCTTCGAGCAAACGAGGTCCAACCCGTATGCTCAAGCGCATCATTCTACTCGCACTCATCGCCTCGGTCATGGCCGGGGGATGCTCCAACGAATCGACCCCCACCGACCCGCTGCCCGGCACACCCGCCGACACCGCATCGCTCGCCTCGCTCTACGACGAGCTGCCGAACGTCGCCGGTTGCTTCGAGGGACGTCTCAAGGCGGCCGAGAAGACGAAGGTGCTCGACTACGTCAACGCGATCAGGCGATTGCACGGACTCGAGGCGGTGACCTACAGCGCGAGCGACGACATCAACACCGCGAAGGCCGCGCTGATCATCGTCGCCAACGCGACCCTGACCCACACGCCGACGCCGTCGATGACGTGCTACTCGGCCGAGGGGCTCACCGGCAGCGGGACGAGCAACCTCGCGATGCGCTCCGGAGGGACTCCTTCCTCGGCGGTGTACATCGACCAGTTCCTCATCGACAACGGCGTCGTGTCGCTCGGGCATCGTCGCTGGATCATCGATCCGTTCCTGAGCGCGATCTCCTTCGGTCGCGTCGATCGCACCGTCGGCGGCGCGCTCAACGGCGCCGCGCTGCGCGTGATCTTCGACCAGCAGAAGGACATCAGGAACACCTCCATCGAGCTCGTCGCCTACCCGTATCACGACTATCCCGCACGACTGCTCCCGACCAACGGCGTGCTCTCGCTGACGGTGATCCACGATCGCACGAGCCGCTCGTCGAACGACGGCGTCGATTATTCGGGCGCCGCGGTGACGGTGACAAGCGAGACCGGCGCAACGATCACAACGGAGAATCTCGGGAGCGACGACGACGGCTACGGCGTGCCGAACGTCTTTCGATTCCGCGCGCCGGGCATCACGACCGGCATTCGGTACAACGTCGTGGTGCGCAACGTCGTCGTCGACGGCGCGGCGCGCGAGTTCTCCTGGTGGTTCAAGCTCGTGAGCTGAGCTACGAGCCCCACAGCTCCTTGAGCCGCTGATCGCGACGGCATCCCTCGCGGTATTCCTTGTAGCGCTCGGGGTTCTTCAGGTGAAAGTCCTGATGGTATTCCTCGGCCGGTGTGACCGTCGTCGCGGCCGTGATCTCGGTGACGATCGGCTCGCTGAAGCGGCCCGAGGCGTCGAGCGCGGACTTCGACGAGTCGGCGAGGCGCCGCTGTTCGTCGTCGTGATGGAAGATCGCCGTGCGGTACTGTTTGCCGGCGTCGCAGAACTGCCGATCGGCCGTCTGCGGATCGATGTTGCGCCAGTAGACGTCGAGCAGCGCCGCGTAGCCGACCGTCGCCGAATCGTAGAAGATCGTCACCGTCTCGGCATGACCGGTCCGACCGGACGAGACCATGTCGTAGGTCGGATTCGGTTCCGTGCCACCGGTGTATCCGGAGATCGTCGCGATGACGCCCGGGACCGCATCGAAGGCGGACTCGACGCACCAGAAGCACCCGCCCGCGAACGTCGCATGCGGCACGCCCGCGGCGATGAGCGAGTCGAACTGTCGTCGCGTCGGCCCCGCGTCGGTCGCGGTGCCTGAGACGCCACCAGCAGCGCCAGTGGAGCCGGATGCTCCGGACGCGTCGCTCCCCTTCTCGGCCGTGCGGCATCCCGTCGTCGAGAGCGCCAGCAGGAGGATGGTCAGTGCGATGGCTCTCATGCTCCACCTCGCAGCGCCGGCAGCGCCTCGCCTTCGGGGATGAACTTTAGCGCAACACCGTTGTTGCAGTAGCGCTGTCCCGTCGGCTCCGGTCCGTCGTCGAAGACGTGCCCCTGATGACCACCGCATCGCGCGCAGTTATACTCGATGCGCTCCATGCCGAACGACAGATCCTCCTTCGTTCCGAGATGTCCCTCGATGGGACGGAAGAAGCTCGGCCACCCGGTTCCACTCTCGAACTTCGCGTCGGATTCGAACAGCGGCAGATAGCACGCGGCGCAGACGTATGTGCCCGCGCGCTTCTCCTTGTTGTGCGGACCGTATCCGCACAGCTCGGTGTCGTCCTCGAAGAGGACCTTGTAGGCCTCCGGTGACACGAGCGGCCGCCAGTGCTCGTCCGGCAGGTCGAGCTTTTCGACGGTGGGGGCGCCGACGGGCAGTGTCGTGGCGTTTCCAGTCGAGGCGCTCGCTGTCGAAGCGTCGCCGATCGTGGCGCTCGGCCTCGCGTCGCGTTGCTCTCCGGTTGCGGTGCACGCCGCCAGGAGTGCGGCGAGCATGATGGCGCTGAACATCGGTGTGGTCATGGCTGTGATCGTGATGCGAATGCGGCGTGACACGTTCGTGTCGCGTATGAAAAATACGCTCGGACCGCGAGGATGGATTGGGGCAAAACGGTGGGACTCCCGCGGACATCACAAAGAGAGCGGCCCGCCGGAGAAACTCCGCCGGGCCGCTCGAGGACGACAACACGTGTCGTTGCCGATCGCGTGTTGATCCATTTACCGCAGGTTGAAGCTGAACCGCGCCATCAGCTGCACGTCATCGGAAACCTCGTTGAGGCCGATGCCGGCGCCGACACCCAGCTCCGCGCGATCACTGAAGCTGTACGTCACTCCCGGGGTCGCGTAGAACTGCGGCGCGGCATTCTCCTGCGCGCGGGAGCTCAGCTCGAGCGACGGCGTCAGAGCCGAGCCCGTGTTGAAGATGCTACCGACGCTGTAGTTCAGGGCGTTGTCCTCGCCACCGAGCTCCGCCTGCGCACTCGCGTGCACCTCGGCCGAGCCACCACCACCACCGACCATCAGCGACGGCTTGAACAGCGGACCCGCGTTCGGGGCCTTGTCGGAGACGTCGTAGTTCGACGACAGCGGAATCTCGATATCACCACCGATCGACATGGCGACCGGCGAATTGTCCTCGATCAGACTCACTTTCGCACCGGCTTCGATGCGGCTGGCGCCGGTCTGCGCCTCCATGCCGGCCGAGCGGTCGGCGATGTCGAACGGGAACTGCACGTGCGCCTGGATGTCGTCGGTCACACCGTACTCCACTCGCGCCATCACGGTGCTGTTGCGCGCGTCATCGGCACGCTCGTGCGAGCCCGACAGACTGAACTCCATGCCGCCCTGCGGCTCGGTGTACGTCGTCATGCCCGAGAAGAGATTCTCGATCGGCCGTCCAAGGTCTTCGCCGTAGTATGCGGCGTCGGGATCGAGGACGACGGTCTGTGCGGTCGCGGTAACGCCGAGCCCTGCGATGGCCAGCGCCGCCGCGCACGTACTCTTCAGAAGACGGTTCGAAAACAGCTTGCTCGTATTCATGGCATCCCTCTCCTCAGAAAATGAATTGTGGTTCCACTTCGTGCCTGCATCGGACATGCGCGACGTCGCGCGTCCTGACGCATGGTGTACGAGCTACCCATTCAATGCATGATCGTCCTCTCTTCGTAATCCCTCGTGGCGCATCTCCGATTCGGAGTATCGCGCCGCCTCTTCCCACTATGCCAACAACACCGTGCCAGCGCGGGTCGCGTCGCGGTGCATAATTCCGGTACCTCGTGAAAACGCACCTCATTCTCTACGTTTTCGATCAGTTTTCGAGCACCCAATTCTATCACGCCGTGCTCGCGCAGGATCCCACACTGAACGTTCCAGGCATGACCGAGTTCACGCTCGGAGAGGATTGCATTCTGGGACTGATGCCGCTGCGTGAAATCGCGAGACTGCTCGGCGATGCGGAGATTCGTCCCGACGAAGCCGACGTCGCGCCGCGCGCGGAGCTGTACCTGCGCACGCCCGATGCCGTCGGATGCTTCGAGCGCGCGCTCGCCCTCGGCGCGCGCGAGCTCAGCCCGATGCTGCCCCGCGACTGGGGCGACGTTGCGGGGTACGTGCGTGATCCGGATGGGCATGTGGTGGCGTTTGCGATGTTGGACTGATTCTGTTTCCCTATCGCAGCCCACCACGTCATCCTCACGGAGCGAAGCGAAGTGGAGATCCGTCTTCCGCGGTAGCGGTGCTGTCCGGCACGGCTACCGCCGAAGAAGGATCCCCGACCTCGCTTCGCTCGGTCGAGGATGACGTACGGCCGCCATTGAATGGGAAGACGGGAGAGAGGAGAGGGGAAATAACAAAGCCCGGCAGCGTACCCAACTGCCGGGCCATGAATCCTCGGTTGACCAGCGCTATCGATTACCGTCCGAAGGCCAGCGAGAGCTTCGCCATGATGCCGGTCTCCGAGATGTCGTTGAGTCCGATCGGCACGCCGACACCGAGCTCGGTGCGGTTGGAGAAGTTGTAGTACAGGCCCGGCGTCGCATGGAGCTGCGGGCGCGAGCCCTCGCTCGTGCGGGCGTTGAACTCGAGCGTCGGGACGAACTCGCCGAGCGAGTGCGCGATGCCGGCGTCGAAGTTCAGGCCCTGCGCCGCGCCGTTGAGCACCGCCTGGACGTCGGCGTGCAGCTCGGTCGGACCGAAGTCGTAGGCGCCGATGATCGACGGCTTGATCAGCGTCTCGTCAGCCGCCGCGCTTGCGATCGGCACGTCGACGTCGAGCGCCGCGGTCAGCGCGATCGGGTTGTTCATCGGCGTCAGCGCGTACGAGGCGCCAAGCTCGAGGCGCTCGAAGGTCGGGTCGATCGAGCTGCCTTCCGTCGAGCCAGCCGTCGCGGTCTGCTGCGAGAGCGTTACCGGAACCGCCGCGTGCACTTCGAGCTCGTTCGTGATTCCATACTCACCGCGTGCCATCATGCTCGTGAAGTCGGCGCCGTTGTCGCCCAGCTCGATCATGCTTCCGACCGTCACCTGGAACGATCCCTGCGGCTGCGTGTAGGCTGTCTGTCCAAGGAAGAACTCCTCGATCGGCTTGTCGAGCTCCGACGGCAGATACCGGCGCTCCTCGACCCCGTACCACGTTCCACTGCCCTCTCCACTTGTTCCAGCAGTCGATCCTCCACCCGTCGCCGGACCGCGACGCGTCGTGCCCGCGGTCTGCGCCGTGGCGATATCCGAGGCGATTCCGAAGCCCATCGCGCATGCGATTGCGAGCGCGAACGGAGTGCGGAGAATATTCGATGTGCTGCTCAATAGTCTGCTCGTCTTCATGGCCAGTACTCCACGTTGTTCCTTCTTGATACGTCGGGACCATCGGTCTCGACATCCCTTCCTTCCAGCGGCGTGCCATCGTCGCGAACGCCGCGTGCTGTGCTGCAATTACTCGGGGACTGACGCGTCGGAAGGCGGCGGGTTTATCGAGCGGATTGAATCGAACGATGACGCGACAAAATGCTTGACCGTTCGCCGCGACTGACATAGGTTTGCCGTTCACCGGACGATCCCCCCGCAGGCCCGACGACGAACTCCTCCGCGCGTACCCCGACGCGCCGACGGTCTCCTCCACGCCTACCCCCGAATCCCGACCTACCCCCGAGCGACGCAGCGGTCGACACGACCGTCGCGGGGCGCTGCATTCTCACAGCCTTTATCGAACAGGGACACGATGGACACGACACAGAAGGAGCTCGTCCAGGCGAGCTGGCGCAAGGTGGAGCCGATCGCCGACACGGCGGCGTCGCTCTTCTACGACCGACTCTTCACGCTCGACCCGGCGCTGCGGCCGCTCTTCGGATCGGCCGATCCAGCGGAGCAACGGCGCAAGCTCATGATGACGCTCGGCGTCGCCGTGCGCGGTCTGGACGCGCCGGCGGAGCTCATCCCCGTGCTCGAGGCACTCGGTCGCCGGCACGCCGGCTACAACGTCGCCGACGCGCATTACGACACGGTTGGCGAAGCGCTGCTGTGGACGCTCGAGCAGGGACTCGGCGAAGACTTCACGCCCGACGTGCGCGAGGCGTGGACGGCAACCTATGAGCTCGTCGCCGGCGTCATGAAGCGCGCGGCGGCCGATCCGGTCGAGGCGGGCGCGGAGCCGGTGTCGTAGCGTCCGTGATGTGCGGCTCGCTACCGCGCGCATGCCCACGCTGCATCGTGCGCGGCAACCGAAGCGACGACGGGGCGCGGACTCATCGTGAGTCCGCGCCCCGTCGTGGTTGTGCTCGGCCGGCCGGTCAGTCGATCTCTACTCCGTACCGCACGCTCGTCGGCATGGGCCGCTCGATGTAGCTCAGCGCGAAGTCCGGTGATCCCGGCACGCGCGCGGCGATCACTTCGCGAACGTAGCCGCCGCCGCTCCAGCGCCACAGCCGGCCGTCGCTCGTCTCGAGACACAACGGCTCGCCGAGCTCGCGCTCGCAGCGACGGACGAAGTACTCGACGACGACGTCGCTGATGATCTCCATCGGCGACGGACGCCACGTCGTGCTCGCGACCTCGTGCGGTCCAGCGAGGACCACCTCGGTGCTGCCGGTGAGCTCGTGCCGCGGCGTGTCGTCGATGATGAAGTGCCTGCCGTGCTTCTCGAGATGCGCATGCTCGACGACGGCCGAGCGGAGCGATGGAAGGTGAGTGGTCGTATCGGTGCGCCGACGGAACGGGCGCAGCGCAAGCCGGCCTCCGTCGAAGGTTGTCATGGTGCCCATTGGTGCCCGTTCGAATTCGATGCTTGTGAGGAAGGTCCGTGTGCCCAGACCGATCATCACCGCAATGATCCTGCCAGAAACCGGAACGGGCACAAACACGACGGGCCGCCCCGTTCGAGAGCGGCCCGTCGCGGTGCAATCATCCGTCGGCTACGGCTTCAGCGTGATGTTGTTGGTGACGGTGGTCACGCCATCGACCTCACGCGCGAGGCGCTCGGCCTCGGTCTTCTCAGCATCGGTGGCGACGGTGCCATTGAGGATGATGACCCCTTCGCCGCCGGACTCGACGTCGACATCGCCGTAGCCCGGCGCCGCGATGAGCTTCGCCTCGACGAGCTTCTCGATGCCTTCTCCGTCAACGGTGACCGCGGTCGTGTCGACCATGCCGGTGTTGGTGCCGACGGTGTCGGGAGCGACATCGACGTCGGCGTCGACGCCGACGGAGTCGTTATCGACATCGACGTCTGCGTCGCCGGTGCAGGCGACGAGCGTCAGGGCCAGCGCCATCGGCGCGAGAAAGCGAACGATCCGATTCATGAGTCTCCTCGATCGTGCCGCGTGGGCGGCTGAATGGTGTACGGGTATCCGGGGGCCGCGTGCCCGCCGGATCGGTTCGCAAACCAATAGAAAAAGCTATGCCGAAAATCGCGCGCACATGGGCCGGGGCGCGCTCGATCATGCGCGCACTTGTGCCGGCACGCGCTCGAGCATGCTCGCACGCGCTAGACCAGCCGAGAGAACCGCGCGCCCAGTCGCGGGAAGTCGACGCCGTACGCGATGTAGACGAGCACGCCGAAGACGGTGACAGCGATGAGCGCATCGCCCGCCGGAGCGCTGATGGGCGGAGCCGGCGTCGCGCCGATCGAGCTGATCGCGGCGCCGGCAACGACGAAGCCGATCGCGAACCACTGGTACAGCCGCAGCCCGCCCCACGCCGGCGTCTGCGGCTCGCCGCGGAGATGCTCCTCGACGATACGACCGAGTCCGCCGAGCAGGAAGTAGATCCCGACGATCATCTCGACGCCCGCGCCGACGGTCCACAGGCGGAGCAGGATCGCGGCGACCGTGAGCATCCAGAGCGCCGAGTAGAGCTGGGTCGGATGCAGCGGTCGGCCGCCGAGCGTCGACAGACGGATGACACGCGATCGGGGATGGTGGTAGCGGATGCCGATCGCCTCGGCGCACTCCGCGCCGTGGCAGCACCCCTGCACGAGGCAGCGGCCGCGGCCGAGCGCCTGGGTGATCGAGCAGCCGATCGAGAACGCCGCGGCGAGCGTCCACGCGTCGAGGCCGAGCGCGCCGCAGGCCAGCAGCGCGATCGTCGCGCCGGCGACGCTGCCGAAGTACCCGTACGGACGAAGCAGTTGCGGCGAGCCCTCGATCAACTGCGCCCACAGCGCGGCGCCGACGATCGATGCCGCCGCGATCGCGACGATCGGTCCGAGACTGCCCGGGCCGGCGAGCGTCACCGCGACGAGCGTCCCGAGCGCGCCACCGAGCGCCGCGTAGATCCCGTGGTTGATCAGGCGCACGGGTCCGATCATCGCCTCGCTCCAGCTGTTCGCGAGCGTCTCGGTTCGCCGGCGCAGCCAGTCCCGGATCGTCTCCGCTCGGACGATGACGATGGTCACGACGACCGCCGCGACGATGTCGATCGCGGCGTGCATGCCCGTCGTGATGCAACTGACGGAAACGGCGGCGGCGAGCATCCACCAGAGCGCGGACAGGCGCGGCCGGCGTCGCGCGTAGACGACGGCGGCGAGGAACATCCACGTCGCGTGAAACGACGGGAAGGCCGTCACCGGCTCGTCGCCCGTGCGCTCCCAGAGCATCATCGCCGCGAGGATTCCATCCCCGACGACGGGCTTGGATTCGGCGATGACCGGCACGATCAGGTACATCGGGATGATCAGCGCGATCGCCAGCCAGCCGCGGATCATGAACCAGCGCAGGTCGGCGCGCGTCGCGGCGACGAAGGGCACCGCGAGCAGGACGGGATAGGCGAGGAAGTACACCGGCTCTGTCCACGCGAGCACCGGCAGCGCACGGTCCCACGCCATCCAGCCGTCGAGCGTCGCCGGCGGCACGCCGAGCATCTCGACCGCTTCGAACAGAACGAGCCACGGGAGGAACACCAGCGCGTACGCAGAGACGCGATCCCACGCGGTCGTCGGATCGGACGACTCTGGAGGCAGACTCAATCGTGGTCGCGGGAGCACGCCGCCGAAGTGGCTGCGCGTCAGATCGCGCTCGAAACCGAGCACCCACGCGGTGGCCGCGAGCGCGAGGGCCGGCGTGACGATCCAGAGTCCGCCCGCCGAGCCGAGCCCCAGCGAGAGTCCGAGCGACAGAATCACCGCGCCGACGTAGATCGGGTTGCGCAGGTAGCGGTAGGTCCAGCGCGTGACGTAGCGCTCGGGTGGGAAGGCGCTCATCGGCAGGCCGCGACCGTGCACGCGCAGCGCGATCATGCTCGCGAGCATGATCGTCGCGCCGAGTCCCGCGACGAGCGCTCCGGCGAGGGGCCACTCGTACGATGGCAGTCCAACGAGCTCATCGAGTCTCGCCGCCCAGAGGACCAGCGCGAGCGGCAGCACGACGACGAACAGGGCGCCGTACGCGAGCACGCCGATGCGTCGGCGACGTGCCGGCGTCGGCGAGGCTGACGGTCGCGCGAGCTCGGCGACGACGTCACGTTCGAGGTCGGTGAAGGAGCTCATCGTCGCCTCACGATTTCGTGGACCGCCCACCCCGGCGTCGCGATGCCGTCGCCGCTGTGCAGCGTGCCGCGCGAGAGCCAGCGCGTCTGCCGCGTTCGCGTGATCGGCTCGAGGAGGGGGCGAAGGGATTCGAGTGGGGAGAGGAGGCCGCCGAGCGCGTCGTCGCCGAGAACCCGATCCTCGACGAGGCGCAGCTCGCGACCGTCGGCGAAGCGAATCGAAGATTCGGAGATCGAGACGGCCGGCTCCAGTTGGCCGTCGACGAAAGCGAGACAGAGGGGATGCTCGCCGCGCCAGTCGATCCAGATCACGGATGTGTCCTTAGCGATGAAGCGTCCCCACCGGATCTCGTCGGCGGGGATCTTCCAGGGCAGCAGCGTCAGCGAGAGCCGCTCGGCGTAGCCGTCGCCGACGAGCTCGCGCTCGCCGATGCGCATACGCACCTCGCCGCGCGGCACCACACAGTGCCAGTCGATCCGGCCGGATGGCGAGTCGTACAGTCGGTGGTCGACTCCGGGTACGCAGCGTGCGTAGTCGATCGACAGCGACAACGGCCCGGAGCTCCAGCGCAGAGACCGATCATCGAGCACGGGCTCATCGACCTCTCGAGGACTGAAGCGCCATGGCGCGGGCGTACCCGAGGCGGGCGCGACGAGGAGGCCGGAGACTGGCTGTCGCAGCGGCCCCCACCGCACCTCGGCGCAGTAGGCGATCGCGACGTCGCCGTCGGGCGTCGTCACATCGAAGTACCATTTGTTCAGGCTGAACATGGCCGGTCTCGCACGCAGCGTTCGCGGGGTCGCTCGACGTCCCGCACGGAGGGAAGGTAGCGACGAGCAGCCGCCGCCGATGTCACGAACCTGTCTGGGTTCGGGCGGGATTTCGTACGCTGCCGTCGCTCCATCGGATCGCGAGGATCCCGCTGACGCGCAGATGGCGTCGATCGCCGCAAATCGCCATTCTCGCACGAACGGTCCGCCAGAAGAATCAGCAGTGACTCATCCCATGAAGACCCTCGTTCTCTTCGTCGCGCTCGTGCTCGCGGGCGATCTTCGCGCTCAGACCGTACTGCTCGAGATCAGACACCTGGGCGGCGGCTTCCACGTGTACACGACCTACCGTGACGTCGGTGGCTCCCCGTTTCCCTCCAACAGCCTCTACGTCGTGACGAAGCGCGGAGTGATCATGATCGACACGCCGTGGGACACGACGCAGACCCGTCCACTGCTCGACTCGATCGCGGCGCGTCACCGGCAGCCGGTCGTGCTCTGCGTCGTGACGCACTACCACGACGACCGCACCGCGGGACTCGACGTGCTTCGGGAACGGGGTATCCCGACGTGGTCGACGCGCAGGACCGATGAGCTCGCGGCCGCCAGCGGCGATCGCCGGGCGTCGCACGTCTTCGAGCGCGACACGACGTTCACCGTCGGCGGCATCACGCTGCGCACGTACTATCCCGGCGAGGGCCACACGCGCGACAACATCGTGATCTGGTTTCCGGCGTCGCGCGTGCTCTACGGCGGATGCCTCGTCAAGAGCGTCGAATCTCCCGGTCTGGGCAACCTCGCCGACGCGAACGTCGGCGCGTGGGAGCGCACGATCACGAGAGTCATCCGTCGCTATCCGAAGCCGCGGGTGGTCATCCCCGGGCACTTCGGCTGGCAGAGTCGCCGCGCGCTGCGACACACGCTCGAGCTCGTCCGCGCGGTGATGCGGGAGTAAGCATGATCAGAATGACAGGAATGTCCGATCCAGCACGCGCCGACTACCGGCGGGTTGGTCCGCCGATCCTCTCACGCTCGACGTTCCATTCGACCTCGTAAGCTTCCATCTCACTCAACGAGATGAGATCCTCGACATCCTGGTAGGAATCATGCGGTGTTAGTTGGAGTGCGATCTTTATCGCGATAGCCGCGCTGCGGTCCGACAGGGCGTCGCGGAACATCGCCGCGACTTCCGGCCGATCGTACCGCGCAAGTGCGATGCAGAGCTCGCGAAACTCGGCAGGGGCCTCCATCCGCTCGCGACGCAGGGTCCGGAATCGCTCGACCAGCGTCGGATAGAACGAAGCATCCGGGAACGCCGCGACGGCTGCGAGACCAGCGAGGCGCTGATCGGTGGACGCGATCGCGTCCCGAATCCTCGGGATGTCTTCCCGACGCCTGTATCGCGCGAGTGCCCTCAGAGCCGCGTCGACACGCTCCTTCTCGACGAGCTGTCGCACGCGGGAGTACCATTCGGGCCTTGGTTCAAGGTCATCGAGCATCGATGCTCGCGCAACGAGCTCAAGTCTCGGTCTGAACAGCAGGATGCTGTCGACTTTCGCATACTGATCGTCATCCATGACGAAGCCGGCAGCGAAGTCTCGGTGTCGAGGGCTGACCGTGGCGAGAAAGTAGTCGGCGGCCTTCTCACTCCATTCAATACATCCCGATAGGGTGCGCACGACGTGCGTGTCGCCGAGATGACGAACGAGGATCGGGAATACCTGCGGGCTCTCGCGCTCGGCCAATGCCCTGAACGCGTAGCAACGAACAACAACGTCCTTGTGCTCGACGAGCGCAAGCAACTCGTCCTCCGATGCCTCCTCTCGCAGTCGCTTGAAGCGCCTCCACTGTTCCGGCTCGCTCATCCCTATTCCGACCGCACGGTCCATTACAATGCTGTCGCTGATCATCGCGGAGATCAGCGTGTCTACCGAAGACGAAACCTCAACTGGTTGTGCCGGGCTCCTGTCATCGAACGACGTTGGCTCACAGGCTGCAAATGCAATGGCGCAGACGCACAGGAGGTAGGGTAAGTAGCAGGATCGGGGATGAGCGGGCATGGCGAATGCGATAGATGTTCTCGGAGAACATCGCGATGAGCGGCTGATGAAGCAAGTCCGGAGGGGAGTGTGCCAAGGGTGAGCCCCAGATGTCGACCTCAGTCATCCTTCTTGCGTAGCTTCGGAAACCTCGATACCGTCCCGGTTCCTTGCCCACGACGCGCGACCTTACCGCGTCTTGCGTGTGCCGAACGTACTCCTGAATCGTCGACCTTCAACCGCAGTCATTCCCTATGAACCGCACCGTCCGCATCATCCTCGCCGTCGTCGGGGGCATCGTCGCCGGCAGCATCGTGAACATGGGCCTGATCCAGCTGGGCTCGCAGATGATCCCCGCGCCGGCAGGCGTCGACATTACGACGACCGAAGGCCTGCGCGCCGCGATGGGACTGTTCGAGCCGAGGCACTTCATCTTCCCGTTCCTGGCGCACGCGCTCGGTACGCTCTTCGGCGCGTTCGTCGCGACATGGATCGCCGGAGATGGAGGTCGTCTGCCGGCGTACATCGTCGGCGGGTTCTTTCTGCTCGGCGGCATCGCGAGCGCCTTCATGATTCCGGCGCCGGCATGGTTCATCGCCGTCGACCTCATCGTCGCGTACATCCCGATGGCGTTGCTGGGCGCGAAGCTGGCGCCCCGGCGATCGGCGGCGGTTGCGTCGGCGTAGTCCCTGGCACCCGTCGGAGTGCGTGAAGAGACGACTAGCGCGTCTGCTGGAGCGCGAATGACTTCAGGATGCCGCCTACGCTCTCCCTGCTGGGTCGATCGGTGTTCCCGGAAGCGATCTTCACGACGCCGATGGCGGGGTCGATCAGCACGTGCGCTTCTTCACCCTCCTCGCTACGCATGCGATAGTGAATGCAGCGCGCGGACCCCGAAGCCAGCTCGACGATCTCGTCGACGGCAATGACATCGATGGTGAACGTCTGACGATCGGCGGTGAACTCGTAGCCCTCGCCCTTGGCGAGCGGGTAGCGGAAGAACAGCACGGGCTCGGAGCCGAAGTCATCGCTCCACGCGTAGACGCCGCCGTCGCCGTTGCCGAACCATGCGCCGCTGCCGAGCGGAGCGCGGTACATCCGAATCCCGCTCATGACGGTGTCCCGATCGATCGCGATCGTCTGCAGCGCCGTATCGACGCGGCCCCGACGCGAGCTCGTCATCTCATAGGACCACGAATTGCCGACGGCGAGCGGAAGAAGGCTCGGAGACTGCTGCGCCTGCGTGACGCAGGTGACGACAAGCAGCATCGTGATCACGAGGGCAGGCAGGGATGTAGGGAGTGTGCGCATGACGACCTCGGAGTATCGGGTGAAGGGTGCCATTTAGATTAACCGTACGACGGGCTACGGTTACTTTGTGACCCTGGCGCGCGGGCAGCAGCGCATCCATTCGGAGCGGCGTGTCGAGCGCCGTCGCAGAGCCCTCGAATACATAGCCAAGCGCAATGATCACGCACGAGATTCACTGGTTCGACATCGTCCGAAACGTCGTCATGCTCGGTCTCGGGATCGAGATGGCCCTGCGGCCGCAGACCCACGGGCGGTCGTGGCAGAAGGCAGTTGGTTGGATTCTCATTGGGATGGTGAT
>DATLHO010000265.1:0-11477 GCA_035539855.1 Kapaibacterium sp. (SeqCode)
GCTTGCAGTACCGCCCGCCCCCGGCATCCGATTCCATCCACATCACGAGGCTCGAGCAGATCGGGCATGAGGATCATGAAAGCACTCTTCATTCGGACCATCGCGGCCGCATCGTTTCTGATCGCGACCGCGAGCGCCATCGCACAGCCGGCGGCCACCGTGAAGTTCACCGGAAGCGACGAGGAGCTAGGGGCTCTGGTCGCGTGGGTCGTCAAGGACAAGGGCGCGACGGAGTGGTGGTTTCGCGGGGGTGCCGAAGCGGCACAGGACGTCTTCGTCACCGAGCTCGTCGCGACCGGAAAGGTCTCGGTGGTCGAGCGTGAGCAGCTCCAGGCGGTGCTTCTCGAGCGAGTGCGCACGGCCGGCGGCGACATCGACCAGGATGCGGCCGCCACGCTCGGCCGCCGACTGGGCTTCCGCTATCTCGCGGTCGCGGTCGTGACCAGCGTTGCGGTCGTCGACGCGACCGCGCGCGGCGTCGTCAAGGGACGGCTGATCGACACGAGCACGGGCGAGATCGTCTGGGCCGACGAGGCCGCGGTCAGCGTCGGTGGGTTCGGTGGCGGCGTCGACGACAATCGCTTCTTCGAGACCGTCCTGAAGCCGGCGCTCGAGCAGCTCGTCGACAAGCTCGCCGCGGTCGTCCGCTAGCGACGCAGCGGCGCCGGCCGGCCAGTGCACGGTGCAGACCAATTGGTGAAGCCCCTCCGTCTCCCCGCCTGCGGGCAGGCGGAGGGGTTTCTCGTATCTTCCCGGCTCACTCAGAACGAATCACACCGATGCCGGAACTGCCAAAAGCATACACGCCCGCCGACGCCGAGAAGAAGTGGTACGAGTACTGGTACGCCCACGGACTCTATGACGCCGAGGCGAACCTCGACCGCCGTCCCTACACGATCCTGATGCCGCCGCCGAACGTCACGGGCAGCCTTACGATCGGCCACGTGCTCAATCACACGCTGCAGGATCTGTACATCCGGTGGCATCGCATGCGCGGGTTCGAGGCGGCGTGGCTGCCGGGAACCGATCATGCCGGCATCGCAACGCAGACGCGCGTCATGGGCTCGCTTCGCGAGCAGGGCATCGACTATCGCGAGCTCGGCCGCGAGGCGTTCGTCGAGAAGGTGTGGCAGTGGAAGGAGGAGTACGGCGGACTGATCCTGCGGCAGCTCCGCGCCCTCGGGGTCAGTCCCGACTGGCGCCGCGAGCGCTTCACGCTCGATCCCGGATTGAGCGAGTCGGTCCGCGAGGTCTTCGTCCGGCTGTACGACAAGGGATTGATCTATCGCGGCAAGCGGATCGTCAACTGGTCGCCCGCGGCGCAGACGACCCTCTCGGATGAAGAGGTCATCCGCAAGGACGTGCCGGACAAGCTCTACACGCTGCGCTACCGGCTCGTCGACGGCGATGGCGAGATCCGCATCGCGACGGCGCGGCCGGAGACGCTCTTCGGCGACGTGGCCGTCGCGGTCAATCCAAAGGACGAGCGCTACACGAATCTCATCGGAAAGCGCGTCAGGGTCGCGCTGGCCGGACACGAGGTGCCGATCGTCGCCGACGCGTATGCCGATCCGGCGTTCGGAACGGGCGCGGTGAAGATCACGCCGGCGCACGATCCGAACGACTACGAGGTCGGCGTCCGCCACGGTCTCGAGATGCCGAACACGATCAACCCGGACGGCACGATGAACGAGCTGGCCGGACCGCTCGCCGGACTCGATCGCTTCGTCGCGCGCAAGCGCGCCGTGGCGATGCTCGAGGAGGCCGGCGACATCGTCTCGGTCGAGGACTACACGCATGCGATCGGCGTCTCCGAGCGCGGCGGCGAGCCGATCGAGCCGTACCTGTCGGACCAGTGGTTCGTCAGGATGGCGCCGCTGGCCGAGCCCGCGCTCGAGGCGGTGCAGTCGGGTCAGATCCGCTTTCATCCGGAGCACTGGGTCAAGACCTACGAGCACTGGATGACGAACATCCGCGACTGGGCGATCTCGCGCCAGCTCTGGTGGGGTCATCGCATCCCCGTCTACTACCTCGAGGACGGACGCTACACCGCCGCGCGCAGCGAGGCCGAGGCGCGCGAGCGACTCGGCGTCGGCGACGACGTGGCGCTGCGCCAGGACGAGGACGTGCTCGACACGTGGTTCTCGTCGTGGCTGTGGCCCTTCTCGCTGCACGGCTGGGGCACCGACCACAAGAACGACCGCGACCTTCAGTACTTCTATCCGACCGACCTGCTGATCACCGGTCCGGACATCATCTTCTTCTGGGTCGCGCGCATGATCATGGCGGGCATCGAGTTCATGCGCGACGAGCCGACCGCCACCGGCGGCACGCGCACGACGCTCGAGGAGCTCGTCCCGTTCCGCGACGTGTACTTCACGTCGATCATCCGCGACGCGCAGGGACGCAAGCTCTCGAAGTCCCTCGGCAACTCGCCCGATCCGCTGGAGGTGATCGACACCTACGGCGCCGACGCGCTGCGCTTCACGATCGTCTACCTCGCGCCGACCGGACTCGACGTCCGCTTCGACGCCGAGAGTGTCGAGATCGGTCGCAACTTCGCCAACAAGCTCTGGAACGCCGGGCGCTTCCTGCTGATGAAGCGCGACGAGGCGGGCGTCGACGACGCCTACGACGGCGAGATCGCGCGACTCGAGCCCATCTCCGATTCCGACCGCTGGATTCTCTCGCGCTTCCACGGCGTGCTCGGAGACGTCGAGCGCGCCCTGGCCGGCTACAGCATCAACGAGTATTCGAAGCTGCTGTATGAGTTCTGCTGGCGGGACTTCTGCGACTGGTACGTCGAGCTGCTGAAGACGGAGCTGGCGATGAGCCAGTCGCCCGAGCGCTCGGCGTTGATGATGCGCTTCGCCATCGGACTGTTCGACCAGGTACTGCGCATGATCCACCCGATCATGCCGTTCGTCAGCGAGGAGATCTGGCAGAACCTCACCGCGCGCTCCGACGGCGAGTCCATCTCGGTCCTGCCGTTCCCGCACGCGAATCCCGCGATCACGTCGGCGTCGATCGAGAGCTCGTTCGCGCTGATGCAGAGCGTCGTCGAGGCGGTCCGCCGCATGCGCAGCGAGGCGAACGTGCCGCCGTCGAAGCCGGTCAACGTGACCGTGCGCGCCGAGGACGCCGCCGACCGCGACATCCTCGATCGCACCTCCGACCTCATCTCGCGCCTGGCGCGCATCGATGCGCTCGTCGTCGACGCGACCGCGAGCAAGCCGGCCCTCTCGGCGACCGAGGTCGTGCGCGGCAACGAAGTGCACGTGCACCTCGAAGGTCTCGTCGACGTCGAGAAGGAGCGGCAGAAGACCGAGAAGGAGATCGCGCGGCTCGAAGGTCAGGTCAAGGCGACCGAAGGCAAGCTCTCGAACGAGAAGTTCGTCGCCAACGCTCCGGACGACGTCGTTGCGAAGGAGCGCGAGAAGCTCGAGACCTTCCGCGAGACCATCGGCAAGCTCCGCGACACGCTGCGCCAGTACGCCGCGACCTGATCCGGCAGATCCTCGGGCACGACCCACGGGGATCGCGATACCGAAGCGTCACGGGCCGGGAGGCAACTCCCGGCCCGTTCTTTTTTGTCCGCGAAGACCCGAATTCGTCGACGTCGTGCTTGCCTTCGCCTCATTTACGCGCTATACTTCGCGTGAAGGTTGAGGCAATGCCGGCGAATCTGGTCCGCCGGTCTCCTCACTCAACCACCAGCGACCTCGACGCGTCGTAACCCCGATCCCCACAGTGCACAGAGTCCGGAGGGCCACACGATGACACGACCGCTGATTCCGATTTTCATCCTCTGCCTGTTCCTCGACGGCGGCGTCAGCGGCGCACAGACGAACGGCGATCCGGCGCCCGGACAACCCGCGACGACCGCGCCGACGGACGCGCCGTCGACCGAGCGCATCGCCACGGCCGCCGGCGACACGTTCTCGGTGGTTCGCACGCCCTCGCTGACCGAGCGCTTCGAGCCCATCGTCCGCAAGCTCGTCGACCGCGGCTTTCCCGAGGGATGGGTGCGCCAGCGCTTCGGCGATCCGCGCACGGTCTTCATTCCGAAGCTCGCGAAAGTCAACCCGCGCAAGAAGAGCTCCGGCGGCGGCGAGCCGGTGAGCGCCTATCGCTGGGTCAACACCGACGAGTCCGCCCGCGCGTGCATCGCGTTCATCGAGAAGTACCGCACGATCCTCGACTCGGCGAGCAGGCGCTATGGCGTCGAGCCGGAGATGATCGCCGCGCTCATGCGCACCGAGACGCAGCATGGAAAGGTCACCGGCGACTACCACGTCTTCAGCGTCTTCGCCTCGACCGCGCTGCTGACGCAGCCCGACGTCGTTGCCGAGAACCTCGCGAACGCCGAAACGGTGCTGCGCGATCGCGAGGCCGACTCTGCCGAGATGCGCGAGCAGGCGGCGTACATCCGCGCGCGCTCGAAGAAGAAGGCCGACTGGGCACTCAACGAGCTCGCGTCGCTTCTGAAGATCGAGCGCGAGGGACGAGCCGACGCCATGGCGATCAAGGGATCGTGGGCCGGCGCGTTCGGCTGGTCGCAGTTCCTGCCGTCGTCGTATCTGCGCCGCGCCGTCGACGGCAACGGCGATGGCGACACCGATCTGTTCAACCCGGAGGACGCGATCCCATCGGTCGCGAACTACCTCAAGGCCGCCGGATACGTCCGCGGCAACAACCGGCGCGTGCGCAAGGCGCTCTTCAACTACAACAACTCAACGCCCTACGTCGAGTCGATCATGGGCCTCGCGAGTCGCGTCAAGAAGATGCAGTAGCGCGTTGGCGCGCTTCGGACGGAAGTCACGTGAATTCTCCACGCGCGAGCTTCACGTGACTTCCGTCCGTATTTTGTTCGCATGACGCTCACGAGCATCCTCCCCGCCCTGCTCCTCGCCTTCTGCACGGTCGCGACGGCCCAGCCGCTCGCCTCCGGTCCGCTCGAGCATCGACCGCAACCCTTCGACGTGCTTCACTACGACGCCGAGCTCGACCTGACGCGGGCTCCGGCGCGCGACATGCGCGGGGTCGTCGACATCACCATCCGCTGGATCGCCGACACAGGAAGCCGGTACTTCGCCTTTCACCTGCGCGACCTCACGATCGACGGCGCGTGGCTCGACGGCACGCCGGTCACGGTGACGTCCGTCGGCGAGCCGAGCTCGGCCTCGTACCATCACCGGATCGATCCGCCGACGGTCCCGGCCGCGGGCGACACGACAACGGTCCGCATCGCCTACCACGGCGCGATGACCGACGAGAGAGGACCGGGCACGTGGGGCGGCGTGGGCTCGTCCGACAGCATCCTGTTCGCGATGGGTGTGGGATTCCTCAACAACTACGTCTCGACGACGCAGCACTGGCTGCCGAGCTACGATCACCCGTCGGACAAGGCGACGTTCCGCGGACGCTTCAAGACGATCGGCGGGTTCATCACCGCCTCGAACGGACTGGTCTCGACGAGCACGAACGGCGACACGACGATCGCCGAGTGGACGACGGCGATACCGACCGCGACATACCTGCTGACGTTCGCGACCGGCCGCTACGTCGGTCTCGACTTCGGCAGCGATCCGGTGCCGATGGTGCTCTACGTCAAGCCTGCCGACAGCGTCGCGGCGCGCACTTCATTCCGGCTACTGCCGCGGATGGTCAGTGGATTCTCCGAGCGGTTCACTCCGTATCCCTTCGAGAAGGTCGGCTTCGTCAGCACGCCGATCGGCGCCATGGAGCACCAGACGATGGTCTCGTATCCCACGTTCCTCGTGCGCCGGCCGGACACCATCAACCTGATCGCAGCGCACGAGCTCGCGCACCAGTGGTTCGGCGACCTGGTCACGCCCGCCGACTTCCGCCACGTCTGGCTCACCGAGTCGTTCGCGACGTTCTGCGAGTCGGTCTGGGCGGAGGAGCTCTTCGGCTTCAACGAGTACCTCGCGTGGCAGGAGTCGAAGCTCAGCCGCTACATCAATCAGATCGCCCAGGCCGAAGGGATCCTGCCGCTCTACGACTTCCCGCGCGCGCAGCCGTCGTCGAACTACCCGGAGACGATCTATCAGAAGGGCGCGCTCGTCGTCGGCATGCTCCGCTACGAGATGGGCGACACCAGCTTCTTCTCGGCGATGCGGGATTACCTGTCGACGCACTCCTTCGGCATCGCGACGACGGAGGATCTCCTCCGGGTGCTCGAGCGTCATCATAGCGCGCCGCTCGACTGGTTCTTCGATCAGTGGGTCTACGGGAAGGGCTGGCCGGAGGTCGCGGTGCGCGCGGTGTCGGAGCCCGGGGAAGGAGGCTACCGGCGGCTTCGCGTCGAGATCGAACAGACGCCGCTCGGCGAGCAGCGTGTCTACCGCCGTCTCGCCGTGCCGTTGTTCTTCGAGGGGGCCAGCGACCCCACCGTCGCGCAGACGCGGGTGGTGATGCTCGACAGCGCGCGGCAGACGTTCGTGCTCGACAGCGTGCCGTCGTTCACGGCGCTGCGCGTCAATCGCGGGACCATCATGCGGTCGCTGCTGCGCGGGGCCGCGAGCGTGTCGGGGATCGGGGCAGCTCCGGACAGTGGCGCGATCGAGTTCTTCGTCAAGCCGAATCCGACCGATGGAACGAGCGCCCTCACCGTCCAGGTGCGCGGCGTCGACGACTGCACCGGACTGCGCTACGAGTTCTTCGACGCGACGGGCCGGCGTCTCGGCACCGGCAGCACCGATCGCTGCGAGCTGACGATCCCGACCGACGGGATCGCATCGGGAGCGTACGTGCTTCGGTTCCGGTTTCGGGGGATCTTCTACGACGTCTCGGTGGTGGTCGCCCGCTAGACCCGCTTCAGCGCAGACGCATCCGTCCGCTCAAGCCAGGGCCGCGATGCGCGCCACGGATGTCCCATGCCTCACCAACGAGCAGCCGCCATGACGACCCACATCGAGCTCGCGCGCTACATCGATCATACCGCCCTGAAGCCGGACACGACCGAGGAGCAGATTCGCCAGCTCTGCGTCGAGGCCGATGAGCTCGGTTTCGCCGCGGTCTGCGTGATGCCCTACTGGGTGCCGCTCTGCAGCCTGGTGCTCGACGAGCTCGGCGCGTCGCTGGCGATCGCAACGACGATCGGATTTCCGAACGGATCGCATCAGACCGTCGTCAAGGTGGCCGAGACGAAGAAGGCGATCTACGACGGCGCGCAGGAGATCGACATGGTCATCAACGTCGGCGCGTTACGCTCGGGCCATCGCGCGGTGGTCATGGCCGACATGATGGCCGTCGCGATGTCGGCCCACGAGCACGGCGCGCTCGTCAAGGTGATCATCGAGACGTCGCTGCTGAACGACGATCAGAAGCGACTCGCCTGCGAGCTCGCCGGCGAGGCCGGCGTCGACTTCGTCAAGACCTCCACCGGCTTCGCCGGCGGCGGCGCCACCGTCGCGGACATCGAGCTGATGCGCGAGGCCTCGCCGAAGCGCATGCAGATCAAGGCCTCCGGCGGCATCCGCGATGCCGCGACGGCGATCCGGATGATCGCCGCGGGCGCCAGCCGCATCGGCACGAGCTCCGGCGTGTCGATCGTGCGCGAGTCGGTCGACGCCTGAGCCGAGTTCGGGTAGTGGAAATGCGAATGGCGGTGCGACCGATGGTCGCACCGCCATTCGAGCTTTCGGGCAGCGGGTTCAGCCCGGCTGGACTGCCTCGTCGGCGTCGGGCGCGGAGCGGCGCTTCGGCGTCACTCGGCGGCGCGAATGCTCGCGCCTGAAGTCGATGTACTCGTCGATCTTCTCCTGCATCAGTCGCCACAGCGTCGCCAGGACGAGCGCGTCATCGATGTAGCCGATTCCCGGAATGAAATCCGGCGTCAGATCGGCCGGCATGACGAAGTACAGGAGCGCCGCGCCGACGAGCGCCTTCGACTTCCAGTCGACGACGAACTCCTTGTCGAAGAGCATGTCCCAGAGCGTACGGATCCTGCCGACCATCTCACCGACCCACTCGAGCTCCTTGCGCAACTGCTTCGTGTCGATGGCCTGGAGCTTCTCGGGCACCGACGAGCGCAACGCGTGGATGTCGCGCTCACTGACCTGATCGGCATCGCGGCTGAGCCGCTGACGCATGAAGTCGAAGGCGCGCGATGCCGTCCCCTCCTGCCGTCCGCCGCGCGCGGCATCCCGACCGCCCGCGCGTCCCTTCCGTCCGGTGCGGACCGTCTCGTCCTCACCGCGCGTATCCGCGGCGCGGCCGGCTTCGCGGGCCGCGGCGTTCGATTTCGGCTTCTTCTCGGTCGCCATAGGTTCGGTATCCTCTTGGTTCGGCGTGTCGTCGGTGTCCGGAGCTACCATTCGAGACCTCCCGCGCGAAAGCGCGCCACGTATGATTCGTAGTTCCCGGCTCCCGCCGCGACCATTCGTCGCTCGTCGTCGGTGAGCTCGCGAACCACCTTCCCCGGAATCCCTGCAACCAGTGTTCCATTCGGCACATGGAAGCCCTCGCGGACGACCGTGCCGGCGGCGACCAGCGATTCCTCGCCCACAACGGCGTTGTCGAGCACCGCTGCGCCCATGCCGATGAGCGAGCGGTCGCCGATCGTCGCGCCGTGCAGCACCGCGCTGTGCCCAACGGTGACGTCGTTGCCGATGACCAGCGGGTATCGCCGGTTGGTCACATGGCACATCACGAGATCCTGGACGTTGGTGCGCCGGCCGATCCGGATGTAATGCACGTCGCCGCGGATGACGACGTTGAACCAGATCGAGGAGAGCTCGTCGATCTCGACGTCGCCGATGATGCGCGCGCCGGCCGCGATGAAGACGCTCGGGTCGATGCGGGGCGAGATGCCCTCGAACGGCATGATGGTGATGTCGGTGCGTGCGGCGATCGCTTCCATCGCAATGGGGTCGAGTGAGGTCGTGCTGTTCGTGGCAAGATACGCAGCCGTCGCTCGCGATCAGTTCGCGTCGAGCATTGCGTCGATGCTCCGGCGCTCCTCGCCGGCGAACGTCTCGCGCACCGCCGCCAGACGCGTTCGCAGCTCGGCGTCGAGGTGCGTGTGCGCCGCCTCGATTGCCGCCTCGCGCACCGATGCCGAGCTGTCGGTCAGTCCGCGAATGATCGCCTCGCGGACGGCCGGCGTCGTGCGCGCGAGCGCGCTGAGCGCGATGAACGCCTGCCAGCGCGTCGAGCGGTTGTACGGCGCGCGCGTGTAGACGACGACATCGTCGATGAGCTCGTCGAGCCGCGCCGAGGAGACCGCCCCGACCCATGCCTGGGCCATCGTCTGCCGGCGTCCCGTCACGCCGCGCCATCTGGCGAGCGTCGCGCGCAGTCCCGTCGTGTCGGTCGTGGCAAGCATCGACAGCGCCGAGGCCACGACGCGGACGCTGCTGTCGGCGAGCCTTGCGCGCAGCGCCTCGGCGCGCTCGACGGGATCGACGATGCGGTAGGACAGCTCGATTGCCGCACGCCGAACGTCGACCGACGAGTCGGTGAATGCCTCGGCGACAAGCGACCCGACCTCCGATCCCTCGAGCTCGCCGATACGGCCGATGATCGCGTCACGTACCGCGGCGGTCGGCTCGCGCCGGTACGCCCGCGCAAGCGCCTCGAGCCGCCACGGCTCGGCGCGACGAGCGGAGTCGACGCGCACGATCGTCGTGACCGCCTCCCACCGATCGAGCATCGCCGGCGCTTCGAGCTGCGCGACGAGCTCATCGTCGGTGCGCTCGTGCCGCAGACGCTTCAGCGTCGACTGCCCCTCGTCGACGAGCACCATCGTCGGCTTCGACGCCAGGGGCAGCGTCAGGGAATCGCGCTCCGCGTCGAGCCATATCGTGTCGCGCACGATGCCGTCGTCATGATGGATGGCAATCGGCAGTCGTAGCCGGAAGAGGCCGGTGAGCGAGTCGCGCACGTGCGCCTGGCGAAACCGGATGCGCAGCGAGTCGCCGTCGTACGTGTGGGACACGACGAGCTCGGGTGCGCCGGCACGATAGACCCACTGCCGGAAGAACCAGTCGAGCTCCACGCCAGACGCATCCTCGAACGCATCCTGCAGGTCGGCGGTCTCCACGTTCGAGTACGCGTGACGCTCGAGAAACAGCCGGACGCCGCGCCAGAACGGCTCTTCGCCGAGGAGATGCTCGAGCATGTACAGCACGTGCGCGCCGCGCTGGTAGAGATTCGTGATCTGCCCTTTGCCGCCGGCGATCGGATCGCGACCCGACGTGCTGTCCAGGGCGATGGCGCGGACGCCGCCCTCCCAGATGTCGTTCAGCAGCGCGTCCTCGCCGTAGCGATGGCCGAGGTACTTCGACGCGAGATAGGTCGCGAAGGACTCCTGGACCCAGAGGTGCCCCCAGTCGCTCGTCGTCACCAGGTCGCCGAACCACTGGTGCGCGAGCTCGTGCGCAATGAGATTGTCGGTGTTGTAGTCGATGCGTCCGCGCGCGTCGACGAGCGCCTCGTCGTTGAGCGTCGAGGCAGTCGTGTTCTCCATACCGCCATACATGTACTCCGAGACGACCACCTGCGCGTAGCTCTTCCACGGGTACGGGATGCCGATGCGACGGGTCAGGTAGCGCATGACGTCAGGGGTCGATGCGAACGCCGGTGCGACGCGCTCCGGAAACTCCGGATAGGTCCAGTAGCTCAGGGGGATTCCATCGACGGTGTCCCGCGTGACGAGGTACTCGCCGGCGGCCATCATGATCAGGTAGCTCGCGTGCGGGCGGTCGAACCGGTAGTGCCACGTGGCGGTGCCGTCGTTGTTGCTGCGGCGGGAGACGAGGTCGCCGTTCGACAGCGCGCTCCAGCGCTCGCGCACGGTGATGGTCATCTCGGAGGTCGCGCGGTCGTTCGGGAAGTCGTACAGCGGCACCCAGTAGTGGTGATCCTCGGCCTCGCCCTGCGTCCAGATCTGCGCGCGGCGCGTCGGATTCGTGGAATCGGGAGCGAGGATGTAGAGACCCTTCGACGGCCGGACGCGATAGTCGATCTCGATCTCGATCGTGTCGCCGTCGCGCGCCGGCTTCGGCAGATCGATCTCGAGCGATCGGATGCCGAGACGGTATCCGCACTCGACGTCGTCGACCGTCACGCGCGCGATGCGCATCGCCGAGTCGGCGTCGAGCGACACCGTCGCGAGCTCCTCGATAATCGGGCGCAGACGATGACGGACCGAGCCGATGACCTCGCGGCGCGGCTCGTCGAAGCGCACGTCGATCGCTGTGTGCAGCACGTCGAACGTGCGCTGACGACCCGCGTCGTAGCGGACGCCGAAGATCGACTGCGCGACGAGCGTTGGTGGATGAAGCGACGATGCGATGAGTGCGCTCGAAAACAGAAGGGCGAGCGCGGAGAGCCGGGGGATCTTCATACGGGAAGGATGAGGAAGACCGACGGGAGGAGGAAATGAAAAACGCCAGCCCCCACAGGAAGGCTGGCGATTCGTGGGCCACCACACGGACTCGAACCGTGGA
>DATLHO010000266.1:0-13081 GCA_035539855.1 Kapaibacterium sp. (SeqCode)
GAGCTTTTCGCCGGCGACCTGGATCGTGAAGGGTTTCTCAGCTTCGAGTGCGTCGGCGAGGCGGCGGAGCTTTGCGACGAACTGGGCGCGGGAGTAGGATTTCGTGAGGTCGCGGTCGGGGGTGGTGTTGGGCATGTTCGATGTCAGATGTTAGATGTCAGGTGTCAGATGTCACGGGCGGGGAGGTCTGGGGGGTGGGATGAGCGTCGATATTAGCTCGGTCGGCACTCGGATGCAACCCCGGGGTCGCAGCGCGGTGCGTCGTCGAGTGCGGCCCGGCTCGTAACGCGGCCATGGCCGAACCGTGGCATTGCCTCATGTGATCGCGACGCGGCGTGACACATCGTCGCGTCGGCCCTCCGGCGCGTCGACGGTCACTTTCCTATCTTGCCTGCTTCCCGGAAGCGATACCCACTCACGGAGCCAGTGATGTCAGACGAAGCGGTGACACCCCGCAGCCAGGACTATTCGGCCTGGTACCTCGAAGTGATCAAGCGAGCACAGTTGGTCGACTACGGGCCGGTCAAGGGGACGATGGTCATCCGACCGTACGGCTACGCCCTGTGGGAGCACATCCGCGACGGGCTCGACCGGCGCTTCAAGGAGACGGGCCACGAGAACGCCTACTTCCCGATGTTCATTCCCTACTCCTTCTTCCAGAAGGAAAAGGACCACCTCGAGGGCTTCTCGCCCGAGCTAGCGCTCGTGACGCATGCCGGCGGCAAGGAGCTCGAGGAGCCGCTGGTGGTTCGTCCGACATCCGAGACGATCATCAACCACATGTACTCGCAGTGGGTGAAGTCCTACCGCGACCTGCCCATCCTCATCAACCAGTGGGCGAACGTCGTGCGCTGGGAGCTCAGGACGCGTCCGTTCCTGCGCACGACCGAGTTCCTCTGGCAGGAGGGCCACACGGTCCACGCGACGGCGGCCGAGGCCGAGGAGGAGACGCTGCGGATGCTCGGCGTCTACACAGACTTCGCGTTCGCCGACGCCGCGATCCCGGTGATCCCCGGGCGCAAGTCGAACATCGAGAAGTTCGCCGGCGCGGTGCACAGCTATACCATCGAGGCCATGATGGGCGACGGCAAAGCCCTGCAGTCTGGCACGAGCCACAACCTCGGTCAGAACTTCGCGAAGATGTTCGATACGCAGTTCCAGAGCGAGGAGGGAAAGCTCGAGTACGTCTGGCAGACCTCCTGGGGCGTGAGCACGCGCATGGTCGGTGCGGTGCTGATGGCGCACGGCGACGACAAGGGATTGATCATCCCGCCGAAGCTCGCGCCGTACCAGGCGGTGATCGTGCCGATCTGGAACAAGGACGAGGACAAGCCGGCCGTGCGCGAGAAAGTCGCCGAGGTCGAGCGCAACCTCAAGGCCGCCGGCATCCGCGTCAAGGCGGACCTGAGCGAGCAGGAGACCGCGGGCTGGAAGTTCAACGAGTACGAGATGCGAGGCGTGCCGCTGCGCATCGAGATCGGTCCGAAGGATGTCGCCAAGGACGCGGTCGTCTTCGCACGACGTGATCGTCCGGGCAAGGAGGGCAAGCAGTTCGGAATCCCCACGGCCGATGTCGGAACGGTCGCGCGCGAATGGCTCGACGACATCCAGGCGGCGCTGCTTCGTCGGGCGACGGAATTCCGCGATGCCAACATCGTCGACGTCACGAGCTACGACCAGCTCAAGGAGGTCATCGCCAACGCGCAGTGGGCCCGGGTGTGGTGGAACGGATCGGATGATCAGGAGCGCGCGATCAAGGAAGAGACCGGCGCGACGATCCGCTGCTTCCCGATCGATCAGCCCGGCGGCTCGGGCCGATGCTTCTACACCGACACGGAGGCGACCGAGGTCGCGCTCTTCGCGCGCGCATACTAGGCTCCCACGAACTCGCACAGCACTTCCGCTCCTGCCTCCATGCACACACTCGCCGCACTGCGACTGCTTCCGTTTCTGATCCTTCTCGGCTGCGCCACCACCATGGTGGCGCAGCCGGTCGCGTTCAACGACGAGTTCACCGACAACCGGAACACGTGGTGGGTCGGCGAGTCGCCGAACGGCGCGTGCAGTGTCGCCGGCGGACACTACTCGGTCAGTTGCGTGCGGCCCGGCTCGTGGTGGTATGCGGAGCGTCCGATCTACATCGATCCGAAGAAGGACTATACGATCGAGGTCCGCATTCGTCAGAACCGCGGGTCGCACTCCGGCGGCTTCGGCATCGTCTTCGGCGCCTCCGATCCTCAGAACTTCAATCAGTTCATCATCTCCTCGAGCGGAGCCGCGGCCGTCGTGATCGCCGAGGGCGATCGCTGGAACGAGCTGCTGCCCTGGACGCGCGTCGAGGGGATTGCTCCGATGAGGCAGTACAACGTTCTGACGGTGGAGCGCAGAGGCTCCCGGATGCGCTATCTCGTCAATGCGAAGGAGGTCGCGACGTCTCCGGTCGTGCGACTGCACGGGTTCGACTTCGGCGTGCTCGTCAGCGACACGATGGAGGTCGAGGTCGATCGCGTGACGATCCGACAGGAGCAGACGATCAACCTCGTGCCGAAGGCGCCGAAGAAGGTCGAGAAGGTCAACCTCGGTCCGAACGTCAACAGCGAATACGACGAGCTCGGCCCGATCATCGCGCCCGACGGCAAAACGCTGTACTTCTCGGTGAACTACCATCCGGAGAACACCGGAGGCACCGGCGATGCGGACGAGATCTGGTACTCCGAGGCGGAGGCGAAGGGCCGGTGGGGAAAGCGTCGCAGGATGGGTCCGCCGCTGAACAACGTGCAGGCGAACTGGGTGATCTCGGTGACGCCGGACAACAACGCGCTGCTCGTGGCCAACCTCTACAAGCCCGATGGATCTCCCGCGGGCTCCGGGATCTCACTGAGCCGCCGGGTCGCCGACGGATGGAGCGTGCCGCGCGAGGTGAAGATCCACGGCTTCGTCAACAACAGCGCCTGGCAGCAGTTCGGGCTCTCGAGCGACCGCAAGGTGCTGCTGCTGAGCGTGACGGGCGAGGAGACGCACGGCGACCACGATCTCTACGTCAGCTTCCTTCACGAGGACGGCACGTGGTCGCGTCCGCTGAATCTCGGTCCGACCGTCAACACGCTCGGCGCCGAGGGCAGTCCGTTTCTCGCGGCCGACGGCGTGACGATCTACTACTCGTCGAACGGCCTGCCAGGCTACGGACGCAGCGACATCTACGTCTCGCGTCGTCTCGACGACACGTGGACGAAGTGGAGCGAGCCGCAGAACCTCGGTCCGGCGATCAACACGCCGGCCGACGAGAGCTACTTCACGGTGCCGGCGTCGGGAACGTTCGCGTACATGAACAGCTCGCACAAGTCGCTCGGCAAGCTCGACATCTTCCGCATCGCGCTGCCGGAGGCTCTGCGCCCGCAGCCGGTGGTGCTCGTCTACGGCACGGTGCTCAACAGCAAGACGAAGGCGCCGCTCGGCGCGGACATCTCGTACCACGATCTCAGGACCAACGCGGAGATCGGCGTCGCGAGCTCGGACCCGACCACCGGCGCCTACAAGATCGTGCTGCCCGCGGGCCGCGTCTACAGCTTCCTTGCCGAGCTCGGCGGCTACTACGCGGTCAGTGACAACCTCGACGTCAAGGGCCTGACGGGATACCGAGAGCTCAAGCGCGACCTGATGCTCACGCCGGTGGAGGTTGGCGCGACGATCCGGCTGAACAACATCTTCTTCGACTTCGCGAAGTCGGAGCTGCGCGGCGAGTCCTTCCCGGAGCTCGCGCGCGCGATCGAGTTCCTCAACGGCAACCCGAACGTGACGATCGAAGTCGGCGGACACACCGACAACGTCGGCGCCGACGCCGACAACCTCGCGCTGAGCGAGTCCCGAGCGCGCGCGGTGCTCGAGTACCTTCGCGCGCAGGGCATCGACGCCTCGCGCCTGACCTCCCGTGGCTACGGCGAGACGAAGCCCGTCGCGTCGAACGGCACCGACGAGGGACGGCAGCGCAACCGGCGCGTGGAGTTCACGATCGTCAGGCAGTAGCCGATCACCGGGCCGTCAACGCTCGATGACGAACCGCGCCACGGACGCTCTCGCGCCGGCGGCGACCCGCGCGAAGTAGACTCCGTCGCCGAGTTGCACGCCGAGCGCAACGCGTTGAGCGCGCGCCGCCAGATCCAGCGATCTCGTGTGCACCACCCGCCCGAGAATGTCGATGATCTCCAGCGTCGCGTCGCGCGCGGCCTGTTCGGCCGTGATCTCGACGATCGGCTCGTCGCCGCCGAGCACGCGCACGCTGATCGCGGCGGACGCCGCTGACTCCGCGGTCACGCCGAGCGGCTGCAGGTCGGCCGCCCAGATGCCGCGCCCGAACGTCGCGGCGTAGAGTCGCCGGCTCTTCGCGTGCAGATCGAGATCGCTCACGATGACGTTCGGCAGGTTCTCACCGAGCGGCGTCCAGCCGGCGGCGCGATCGGACGTCGTCCAGACGCCGATGTCCGTGCCGGCGTACAGTGTGTTGTCGCTCGACGTCTCGTCGTGCACCACGACGTTGACGGGGATGTTGGGCAGGTCGCGCGAGACGTTGCTCCAGGTCGCGCCGCCGTCGGCGGTGACGTAGACCTTCTGTCCGTCGACGAATCCGCTGAACGTCGCCCAGACCGTCTCCGATCGCAGCGGATGCACCGCGAGCGATGTGAGATAGAGCGAGTCGGGGAGTCCGGCCGTGGCGTCGTACCACGTACCGCCGCCGTCGCTCGTCGCCATGAGCTGTGTGGGGATTCCTCGTGAGTGCCAGATCCGCTTGGCCGCATAGATGCGGGAGGTGTCCGATGGTGCGACCGCGAGTGCCGTGATGGGTGTCGGATACGGGGCGCCGGAGCGCGTGCCGAATCTCGAGATCCGTCGCCACAGCGTGTCGTTGCCATCGGTTCTCCAGACGTTGCCGAAACCGGCGAGGCGGATGCCCGGCGCCGTCGGATGCACCATGAACGGTGTCGTCCACTCGCCGGCCTCGCCTGCATCGGACGCCTCGGCGGCGACCCGATAGGCAGAGGAACCACCGTCGGGTGAGCCCATGAGGAAGCCGAACTGTGCGGAGCCGTAGATCTGCGTGGGAACGTCGGGGTCGATGAAGCAGTCCATCCCGTCGCCGCCGAAGATCTGCGTCCAGTTCTCCCGGTCGTAGTAGAACGTCGAGTTGTCCTGCGATCCGGCGATGACGTAGCCGGAGTTGTTCCTGCTGGTGCCGACTCGATAGAACGATGTGATCGCCATGCCGCCCGAGTGTACTTCCCACACCGTGTTCCAGGCTTCCGGCCCCGTCAGTCCCCATCCCCCGATCTCCATGCGTCCGGTCGAAAAGAGTCCGCCGTCGTTGCAGACGTAGGTGCGGCCATTGAGCGGGTTGTAGGCGAACTGATGCTGATCGGCATGGATGCTCCCCGGGGCCTCGGTCGTCCAATGGCTGACGCCGTCCCATGTGGCGCCGGCATCGGTCGAGCCCCAGATGTTGACGCCGCCGACGAAGACGCGTCGTTCATCGAGGGGATCGACGATGATCGCCAGGTCGTAGGCTCCCTGTCCCGCGCGATCGTTCGGGCCGCCGTCGCTGCCGCCGAGGATGTTCCGCCCCTGTGTTCGATCGATGACCCTGGTCCAGTTCGCGCCGCCATCGGTCGAGCGGTGGAACGAATGGAAGCGCTGGTCGAGCCCCGCGCAGACGACGTAGATCGTCCGCGGATCGCTCGGCGCGAACGCGATCTCGGCGCGCTGCACATCGCGGGGTGGGATCTGCGTCGCGAGAGTATCCCATGTCGCGCCGAAGTCATCGCTGGCGATCAGCGATGCGTTGCCGATGCCCCAGAGCGCCAGGTGGCCGGTGGAGGCGACGATCCGGTCCGGGTTGCCGGGATTGCGCTCGATGTCCCAGATGAAGTCGCTGCGGCCTCGCGTCCACGTCGTGCCGGCATCGCTCGAGCGCCACGTGCCGCCGGTGCCGGCCGCAAGCAGCTGCGCACTGTTTGCGGGGTGCACGAAGACGCGACGGATGAGCGATGCGTCACCACCGTCGAGGTCGAAGGTCAGCCCCGTCGGGCGCCAGCTCTCGCCGCCGTCGGTGGTCTTGTAGACGCCGAGTCCATAGTGCGTGTGCCTCTTGCGATCGGTGTGCACGAGGTCGACGCCGACGTAGCCGAAGTCGCCGACCGAGATGTAGATCACGTCGGTGTCGTCGGGATCGACGGCGATGTCGCTGATGCGGAGAATGGGGAGCTCGTCGGTGAGCGGTCGCCACGTCCCGCCGCCGTCGGCCGACTTCCAGAGTCCGCCCTGCGCGACGCCCGCCCAGAGGATCATCGAATCGGTCGGATGGAACGCCACACAGTTGATCCTGCCGAGGCCCGGATTCAATCCTGTGAGATTCAGTCCGAGCGGTCCGATCGGTCCGACTGGAAACCAGCCCGCCGCGGCGAGCGGACGGCGCAGCGCGCGTCGATGCGATGCGATCCGCTCGGAGGCATCGACGTACGCGCCGGCGTCGACGCGGCGCGCGCCGGGATTGAGTCGCTGCTCGACGGCGGCCTCCCACCGTCGATACCACTTCCACGAGCGCTCGCGCGCAAGGTCGCGACCGAGCATCCACTCTTCCGAGGCTCGGAGCAGGTCGACGAATCCGACCGACGCGGTATCGCGCGGCGCTGTCGTCGCGAACGGCTGCGCGACGAGTGGAATCGAGAGTACCGTGAGAAGGAAGGCGGCGGAGGTGAGAGTACGCATGACAGGTTACCTGCGGTAGGGAGGAGATTCGACGGACGAAGATACGCTGCGCGTCTGCTACCGAAACGGCACTTCACGCCGTCCGACATCGGCGCCCCCGTGATTCTCCGCGGTAGCGGTACCGTCCGGCACGGCTACCGCCGAAGAAAGATCCCCGTTGCGCTGCGCTCCACGAGGATGACGTGGTCGGGCGCCTCGTAGGGTTAAGGAGAGGTGCCACTCACGGAAATGCGCGAGGCGACCATTGCTGGTCGCCTCGCGTCCTTTCGTACCCCGCTCCGCGGGGGTGTGGGGTGAAGGACATTTTCGTGTTAGCGCTCCGAGAGCGACGCCTCCTCGGCGCGCTCCTGGATGCTGCGCAACTGAAGCAGCAGGACCGCGGGCATCAGTTGCGGGACGACGCCGATCGTCGTGTATGTGAGCTGCACGATGCAGCGATCGGAATCCTCGGGATCCTCCTCGAGCCGCACGGTAAAGAGTGAAGGAAAGTGCCCGCTGACCGACGGATCGACGATGTCGAGATCGCTGACGCTGAGCTGTGATCCCTCCATGCAGAGGAGGACCTCGCCGAAGCGATCGAAGACGACGCCCTCATGGGCGCGGTGGATGACGTAGCGGCCACCTTCGGAGGCTCCGAAGTACCCTGCAAGCGTCGACAGGCCGGCAAAGCGCGGCTGGTGCGAGAAGAGCCGGGCCGGCGAACCGACCACCGACCATACCCGACGCGGCGTCGCGTCGACCGTCGCCTGGACGGTCACCCCGCCGCGAGGCGAATCGAGGTGATCGAGCAGCTCGCCGTGCGTCTGCGCGACGTGATCCTCGTTCACCGAAAACGTACCATCGCTCCGACCATGGATCGCGCGCACGCGGCGCGGATACTCATACGTGTACTTCATGGGGACATCCTCCGTTCCTGGCCACAATCATCGATTCATCGACATCGGCTCGCACTGGTAAGACCCGCCGACCCCCCGTCTGTCACATGCAGACGAAGTCGATCCGATGTCCGAAGCTGTCAGACATCTGCACACGTCCAGGGATTGCCCCGGTTACGATTCGAATGGTGAGATGGTGTTAACGCCGACCCACGCCAGGAAACTAACCCCGACCCCATCCCCACCTGGACACAATACGTCCGCCACAGCCCCTCGGCCGCAGGCCGTGTCCCCTCGGCCGCAGGCCGTGTCCCCAGGGCCGAAGGCCCTACTCCTCCGCGACGACCCAGCGCTCTGCGATCTCTTCGGGGATCGTCTCGATGAAGCGCGAGGGCTTCGACAGGACCATCCCGCTGTCGCGGTCGTAGATGTTGACCGGGTAGCTGATCGCGAGCCGGTCCTTCGCGCGTGTCGTCGCGACGTACATCAGGCGGCGCTCCTCCTCGATCGATTCGTGCGAGCCGACCGAGCGCGCGGCGGGGAAGAATCCGTCGAGCGCCCAGATGAGGAAGACCGAGCTCCACTCGAGTCCCTTCGCCGAGTGGATCGTCGAGAGGACGAGCTTCTCGTCCTCGCTGCCGGACTCGCCGATGTCGGTGACCGACTCGTTCGGCGGCTCCAGCGCCATGTCGCTGAGGAACGAATTGAGCGAGCGGTAGCGTCCCGCGATCTCGGCGAAGACCTCGATGTCCTTCAGGCGCTTGGTGTAGTCGTCGTACTTGCGCTTCATGATCGGGCGGTAGTACCCGACGAGCAGATCGACCTTCTCCGGCAGCGGGATATGCTCGTCGACGAGGGCGCCGAGCGTCTCGAAGAGCCGGGCGACCGCCTGGTTGCCGAGTCCGCGCGCACGCTCGATCCCGTCGTGCGAGAGCGTAATGCTGCCGTCGATGATCGCGTCGATCACACGCTGCGCGCCGCGCGGACCGACGCCCTCGAGCAGCAGCAGAATCCTGTTCCAGCTCACGACGTCGCGCATGTTGTGCAGCACCCGCAGGTGCGCGACCAGATCCTTGACGTGCGCGGTCTCGATGAACTTGAATCCCCCCATCTTGATGTAGGGGATGTTCGCCTTGTTGAGCTCGATCTCCAGATCGAACGAGTGGAAGCTCGAGCGGAAGAGCACGGCCATGTCGTTGAGCTCGACGCCCTCCTCGCGCAGCTCGAGCACGCGCTGGACGACGAACTGCGACTGCAGCGTCTCGTTCATGGTCGAGACGATCATGGGCAGGTCTCCGCCGACGCGCCGCGTGAACAGGTGCTTCTCGTACTTCTCCGCCGCCGATCGCAGCACTTCGTTGGTGAACGTGAGGATCGGCTGCGTTGAGCGGTAGTTCTCCTCGAGCGTGATCACGGTCGTGCCCGGGAAGTCCTCCGGGAAGTCCATGATGTTGCGGAAGTTCGCGCCGCGGAAGGAGTAGATCGACTGCGAGTCGTCGCCGACGACCATGACGTTGCGCCGTGTGCCGCTGAGGCGGTGGACGATCTCGTGCTGCAGCTTGTTGGTGTCCTGGTACTCGTCGACCATGATGAACCGGTGCATGTCGGCGAGGCGCTCGCGCACGTCGGGATGCTTCTCGAGGAGCATCACCATGTTGACGAGCAGGTCGTCGTAGTCCATCAGATCGTGCGCGCGCTTGTAGTCCTGGTAGGCTCGCGCGAGCGATTCGATCTCCTCGATCTCGTTGCGGTACTGCGGGTACTCGGCCTCGACGATCTCGCGCAGCGGCGTCATCCGGTTGATCGACGAGGAGATCATCGAGACGATCGTCTGCTTGCGCGGGAAGCGCCGCTTCTTCGCCTCGAGTCCGAGCCGCGTGCGCAGAAGGTTGACCACGTCCTCGCAGTCACCCTGATCGAGAATGTTGAAGCTCGGGTTGTAGCCGAGTCGCTGGGCGTGATGGCGAAGCGTGCGGTTGGCGAAGGAGTGGAACGTGCCGCCCTCGACCTGCTCGGCGCGCGGACCGACGAGCATCGAGGCGCGACGCAGCATCTCCTGCGCCGCCTTGCGCGTGAAGGTCAGAAGGAGGATGTGACCGGGAGGGATCCCCATCTCGATCATCCTCGCGACGCGATAGGTAAGCGTCCGGGTCTTGCCCGTGCCCGCGCCGGCGATCACGAGCACGGGTCCCTCGATGTTCTCGACGACCGCGAGCTGCGCGGCGTTGAGCTCGTCGGCATACCTGATCCTGAACGTCGGCGCCGAGACGTCCTTCTGGCGCTTGAGCACGAACGTCTTGCGCGCCGGCGACTGCGGCCGCTCCGCCGGAAGCCGCGACGTGTCGTCACTCGATTGTGGAGGATCCTGTTCGGCGTTCATGACGGCTCAGTATTCGAACTCCCAGGTGATCGGCGTCTCGTCACCGCGGAGCTTGAACGACATCTCGCCGAGGCCCCTGTAGCCGGCCGGGATCGGTGTCGTGGGCATCCGCCCGCGATAGGTCTGCGCGACGTACGGCACGAGCTCGGTGCCGCTCCAGCCGTCGATCGGACGCGGCTCGCTCGGGCGCACGTGCTTCTCGATGATCGTGATCGGGATGCGCGGCAGGTCGGCGTCGCGCGCGAAGCCGACGATGAGCTCCAGGCGGAAGCGCGTGCTGTCGGCCTCACGATTGAAGTTGGGGAGGAACACCCACTCGCTCGGCGTGCTGAATGCCTCCTCGGCCTGCACGTTGCCGTCCTCGTCGACGATGCGCGCGAGGATGTCGGTCGTGCGGTTGTAGTCCTTCGGCTCGAAGACCGGCCCGATCCACAGCGCGCCGTCGTCCTTGCGTATCGTCAGCGGCATCGAAAAGGTGTCGGAGCGGATCGTGTCGATGACCGTGCGGACATATCCCTTCGCCGTCACGGCAGTCGTTCCGTTTACGGTCTCGTGGCCGCTGTTGACGGCGGTGACCACCGCCTCGCGCTCGCGCTCCTCGCCGACGACCTCCACGTTGAAGTCGACCATGATGGACTCGACCGCGAGCGAGAAGCTCGAGGGATTTCCCGCGCTCTCGAACGCATCGGCCTGCACGACGACCTCGACGATGCCGTCGCCGAGCGACTCGGCCGACACGACGTTCGAGCCCGACGTGCGCTCGCGTGCGATCACGCGCGGAAGGTAGTTGACGTCGTAGCCGTTGTGATCGATGATCCAGCCCGAGACGTTGGACTTCGAGCCGGCCGGCACGCTGAGCGTGAAGCGCAGTGCGGCGGCTCCGCGCGGTGGCGCGAAGAAGAACCGGCGCACGTGTCCGGCCGGCAGCTCGAACGTGGGCGTCGCAACGGCGAAGTCCTTCTCGGGAGAGAACCGATACGGGACGATGATCGTGTTGAGAAGCTCGAACTCGACATCCGACGCGCCGGCCGGTCCGGTGCCGGAGGCGCGCCGGCCGATGACGCGAGCCGTGTAGAGTCCGGGCTCGCGAAGCGCCTCGCGGTCATAGATGACGTCGACCTCGGCGTTGCCCTGGTTGCGGATGTAGACGGTGTTCTGCACCGTCCGCAGCCACGGCGCGGTCGACTCGAGCGTGAAGGCGCGGAAGAATTCGTCGCCGCGCTTGCGATCGGAGCGTGCGATGGTAAACGTCTGGCGCCAGTCGTCGCCGGGCGTGTAGCTGCTGCGCCAGAACGCGGTCGGTCCGCGACGATCGGGGTAGTTCGGGGAGTATGTCGAGATGTCGTACTCCTCGAGGTCCGCGGCGAAACCGCTGCGTCGGTACTGCTTCAGCAGCTCGTACGCGCGACGCACGTTGACGACGCCGCCTCCCTGCTCGACCATCGAGTAGTGCGGCAGCGGCACGGCCGAAGCGCGCAGCGCGCGGCGCATGAGCGACTGCGTCGGCACGAACGTCGAGTCCTCCTGGCGCAGCGCGCTCAGCAGCAGGGCGACGACGCCGGCCGTGTACGGACTCGCCATCGAGGTGCCGCTGAGGCGGGACTCGAACGAGAAGCGCGTGATCGTGCTGACGGCGGTTCCGGGGGCGACGACGTCGGGCTTGTCGACCTCTCCGCCGCGCGAGGAGAAATCCCAGAGGATATCGTCGGAGAGCGAGGCGCTATACGTGTCGCGGCCGACGCCGCGCGGCAGCAGGGCGCCGACGGTGATCATGCGCGAGCCCGCGCCGGGGATGCCGACGGTCGACAGTCCCGGACCCTCGTTGCCGGCGGAGGTGACGACGTAGAGGTTCGGGTGCTTCGCGATGATCTCGTCGATGATCCCCTCGATCTCGGCCTGGCCTTCGAGTGCGGAGCCGATGCCGAAGCTCATGTTGACGACCACCGGCGTGTGAAACGCGGCGAGCGAGTCGGCGAGGCGGCCGGCGTACTCGTAGGCCTGCTTCATCGTTCCGGTGACGGTGATGTCCTTGGCCCAGTCGGCGGAGAACTTTCCGGAGATCACCTGCGCGCCGGGGGCGACGCCGTTGAAGCCGGGCTCGCGATTGATGCCGAAGCCCGCGGCGATGCCGGCGACATGCGTGCCGTGGACGTTCATGTCGTAGTGGAACGCGACCTCGCGGCGTGCCGAATCGATCGACGCGGCCATCGTCAGCGGCGACTTCGCGTCGTCCTCCCGCTGGTGGAACTCGATCGTCTCGCGAGTCTGTCGGAACGTGCCGACGGAGGATTCTCCGTCCATGCTCGAGTCGGCGTCGGTGTCGACCGCGACGCGCCAGCCGTCGGCCGTGCGCCACAGCAGGGCGCCGAAGGCCGACGTCGAGGCGCCGTCGCCATCGAAGTCGCGGACGCTCGAATTGCGGAACCTGCGCTCGCGCATCACCCCGACGAGCCACTCGCCGTCGACGGGCTGCGGCGTGAGCTTCGCCAGGTCACGCAGGCGGATTCCCTCGCGCGTAAGCGACGCGACGCGAGTGTCGCCCGAGCCGGTGAGCGTCGCGCGCTCGAAGCCGACGACGTTCGAGCGTGAAAAGTCGATCGCGTCGATGACCTTCGGCAGTCCCGTCGACGTGCGCTCGAGTCCGGCGATCGAAGGATCGACGCCGGTATCGAACACGAGAATGACGACACCGCGGCCATCGTACGTCGGATGCTCGAGCAGGAACGTATCGGCTCCGGAGGTCGACAGCGACATGAAGTTCCACGGCGGCACCCACGTCGAGCCGCTGCCGCCGCGAGCAGTGTCCGAGGCGACCGGCGAAGTGCCCGCCGGAGCGGTACCCCCAGACGAGGTGCCCGCAGGTGCGGTACCCGTCGGCGCGGGTGGTCGCGAATCAACGCGAACGGTCGTGCCGGTTCCGCTGCAGGCGGCAAGCGAAAGGGTCAGAACAAGAAGGCAGATGGTCGACCGCGACAGTCCGTTCACGCTAACAGGGCTCGTTCATGGGGAGAGAAGAATCGGGAAGATAGGGGGAGCCGCGGAGGCGGGAAAGGACGATGGGGGGGAGGGG
>DATLHO010000267.1:0-7562 GCA_035539855.1 Kapaibacterium sp. (SeqCode)
GCGTTCCAGTACGCCGGTCACGGCACGCAGGTGCCGGACGTCAGCGGCGACGAGAAGTCCGACGATCCGCGTACCGCGAAGCAGGACGAGGCGCTCTGTCCGTTCGATCTCGACCTCGGACACCTGCTGATCGACGACGACGTCGCGACGATCCTCGCGCGCGCGAAGCCGGGCGTGAACGTCACGCTGTTCATCGACTGCTGCCACTCGGGGACGATCTCGCGCTTCGGCGTCGCGGGCGCCAACGGCGCGACGGGCGACGACTCGCGGGCGCGCTTCATCGTCGCCAGCGACGCGCTCGTGGCGAAGCACCTCGAGTTCCGCGCGACGCTCGAGGGGACCGGCTCACGCGCGGCCAAGCGGCCGCACGCGGCGGTGCTGTTCTCGGCGTGCAAGTCGTGGGAGGTTGCGTGGGAGAAGAACGGGCAGGGGGATTTCACCCGGCTCGCAACAGGCATCCTCACGAAGGGGATTGCGGGATTGACCGTCGAGAAATTCCAGGCGGCCGTCACGAGCGCGTTCGGATCATCGCCGCGGCAGCATCCCGATCTCGACTGCCCGCCCGCCGCGAAGTCGATGCTGTTGCTGGGCGGCATCCGCACGGCGGAGCCCGTCGCCGTATGAACGACACGACACAGGCGGCCGCGGCTACCGCTCAGACACGCGACGACGAGCCGGCGGCGGGTCCGTCGGCTCCCCCGATCACGGGCGACCGCTTCTGCATCGGACCGCGCGTGCTCCGCGCGTGCATGGCGCAGGCATACGAGCGCGAGCCGGGCGATCCGCTGTATCGTCCGCTGCGGATCTTCGCGCTGGACCCTGCCAGCTCTCGTCTCGACGGCGCGGTCGCGACGGTCAACGTGCCGTACGAGCCGCTCGCGCGCGGACCCGTCGGGCGGCTCTTCGCGGTCGACTCGCTCGATCCGGCGCAGGGAGCGCGCTATCGTCGCGCCGATCTCGAGGATCACTTCGTGCTGATGAGCGATGGCCGCGCGCCGTCGCCGTCGGATCCGGAGTTCCATCAGCAGATGGTCTACGCGGTCTGCTCGCTCGTCTACGCCGCGTTCCGCACGGCGCTCGGGCGGCAGATTGCGTGGGGATTCACCCGCGGCGAGACGGCCGACGCGAAGGAGGGGCAGTTGCTGATCCGTCCGTTCGGACTCGAGGGACGCAACGCGTACTACGAGAAGGAGACCGGCGAGCTGAGCTTCGGCTACTTCCGCGCGCCCGAGAGCGTCGGCGGGATGAACCTGCCCGGCGGGTACGTCTTCACGTCGCTGTCGCACGACATCGTCGCGCACGAAGTGACGCACGCGCTGCTCGACGGACTGCGCGCGCACTTCTCGTTCCCGAGCGGACCCGACGTCCTTGCGTTCCACGAGTCGTTCGCGGACCTCGTCGCGGTCTTCCAGCGCTTCAGCTACAAGGACGTCGTGCGCCGTGCGGTGCAGCGCTCGCGCGGCAGCGTTGGACGCGCCGCGATGCTCACCGACATCGCGCGGCAGTTCGGCCAGACGCGCGACGCCGCCGACACGCAGCACGCGCTGCGCACGGTGATCGACACCGGCACGGGACCCGACGGCAAGGCGCTCGAGCCGATGCGACTGGAGCCGCAGACGCTCGAGCCGCACGCGCGCGGATCGGTGCTCACCTCGGCGGTCTTCGACGCGTTCCTGCAGATCTTCCAGCGCAAGACCGAGCGCTACCTGAAGCTCGCGACCAACGGCACGGGCGTGCTTCCCGAGGGGGATCTCTCGGACGCGCTGCTCGACGCGCTCGCCAACGAGGCGAGCCAGCTCGCGTCGCAGATCCTGACGGTGCTCATCCGCTCGATCGACTACTGTCCTCCGGTCGATCTCGAGTTCGGCGAGTTCCTGCGCGCGGTGCTCACGGCCGACCACGACGTCGTCGCGGACGATCCGTGGGGATACCGCGAGGCGTTCATCCAGGCGTTCGCGCGGCGCGGCATCTACCCCGGCGGCGTCGACTCGCTGGCCGAAGACGCGCTGTACTGGCGCGGGCCGCAGGCCGCGCTGCCGGCGCAGAACGACCTCGCGTTCGGCAGTCTGAAATTCGACGGCGATCCCGGCCGTCCCGCCGGCTACGACGAGCTCACACGCCAGGCGCGCGCGCTCGGCGCGTTCGTCGCGCAGCCGGAGAACCTCGCGCACTTCGGCCTCGCCGCCGAGGACGACCCCGAGCTCGGCGACGATCTCGTCGACCCGCCGGTCGTCGAGTCGATCCGCTCGTCGCGCCGGGCGGGTCCCGACGGCCAGGTCGTCTTCGACCTCGTCGCCGAGGTCACGCAGCGCCGCATCGTCCGATCGCGCGAGCAGCCGGACATGGTGTTCTTCGGAGGCGCGACGATCATCCTGAGTCCGCGCGGCGAGGTGCGCTACGTCATCTCGAAGTCCGTGCTCAACGACTCGCGCATCGAGCGCCAGCGCGCGTTCGTCGCCAGCGACGCCGGCCGCCGGCTGTGGATGCACGACGACGACCGCACCGAGCCGCGTCCCGGCACGCTGCGGCTGGTCCACGACGAGGAGGATTGACGCCGCGCCGCACACGATCATATCCCGAAGTCACATCGAGGTCCCGATGCCGAGAGCTCTCTCCCTTCTCCTTCCCCCGCTTCTCTCCGCGCTGCTTGTTTCCGGCTGCTATCACATGCGCGTCACGACGAACAACGCCGATCCGGTGACCGAGGGCTCCGAGACGGTGCACGTGCTGGCGTGGGGACTGGTGCAGCCCGCGCCGGTGACCGCGTCGCCGTGCGCGAGCAACAACCTCGACGAGGTGCGCGTGCACTCGAACCTCGCGTTCGCGCTGGCGACGGTGGTGACGCTCGGCTTCTACATGCCGCTGACGCTCGAGTGGCGATGCGCGGAGGTGCAGGATAGTGTGCGGGATTTCGAGTGACGGGGGGACGTCCGGCACCAATAGTGCCCGCGACTGTCATCCCCTTGGGGATCTTCGGTGCGACGGCCGCATGTGGGGCGGTGGGGTGATGCGTCGGCGCTCCCATCGCGACATGCGGTGATGCGCATCCTAGGAAAGATCCCCTGGCGAGGATGACAGGGCGCGCTCCTCAAATGATTCGAGGATTCCTTCTTGCTATCACTTCCACCGACTCCGACGCCCGTGCACTTCCGTCCGTTGACGGAGTGGCGTAATCGTCATGGCAACGTGACGCAGCGGATTCTCGGGTTCTATGATCTCGAGAATCGTCCGCAGACCAATGACATCGCGGGGGATTTTCGTGCGGCGGCACTGACGCTGTCGATGATGATCGACGCGGCGGCGAGCGCCGGCGTGCGGCTGCGCGGACTCGGCGGCACGTGGTCGCTGTCGACGTGCGCCGCGGCCGACGGATACGTGGTCAACACGAAGCCGCTGCGCATGCGATCGCGGCTGCCGGAGCCGATGGTCTCGAGCGCGTATCGCGGCAGCTTCCGCGATCTGCTGCTGGTGCAGTGCGGCACGTCGATCCAGAAACTCAACGACGACCTGCGCGCGATGCGACGCTCGCTCAAGACCAGCGGCGCCAGCAACGGACAGACGATCGTCGGCGCGATGTCGACCGGGACGCACGGCTCGCGCTACGCGTTCGGTGCGATCCAGGACTATGTCGTCGCGATGCACATCGCCGTCGGCGGCGGTCGACATATCTGGCTCGAGCGTGCGAGCGCGCCGGTGACCTCGTCGCTGTTCATCAACCGTCTCGGCGCGACGCTCGTGCGCGACGACGCGATCTTCAACGCGGCGGTCGTGAGCTTCGGGAGCATGGGGTTCATCCATGCGGTGGTGATCGAGACCGAGCCGCTGTACGTGCTCGAGATGAGCCGCTTCCGCGTGCCGATCGACGGGGCACTGCGGCGCGCGCTGACGACGCTGGATCTGTCGGCCGTGCGCCTGCCACATCCGGACGAGGCGCCGCTGCATTTCGAGGCGCTCGTCAACGCGCACGACATCGACGGCGGCGCCTACATCACGACGATGTACCGCCGGCCCGGCGACACGCCGTACACGCCGCCATCGACCGATGCGCCCGCGTTCGGACCGGGCGACGACATCCTCGGCGTGATCGGCGCCGTCGCCAATCTGCTGCCCGGACCCGTCCCTGCGATAATCAACGGACTCGCGAGCCAGTTCTACAAAACGACCGAGCGGCCGGTCTGGGGAACCCACGGCGAGATCTTCTCCGGCACCGACGTCCGCCACGGCGCGACGAGCACCGAGATCGGCGTCGCGCTCGAGGACACCGCCGCGGCGCTCGAGGTGACGCTCGAGGCCGAGCGCGCCGCGGGTCCGTTCGCGGGCTTCATCGCGATGCGCTTCGTGCGCGGATCGGACGCGACGCTCGCGTTCACGCGCTTCCCGATGACGTGTACGATCGAGCTGCCCGGCGCCGAGACGCGCGACACGCTCCGCTTCTTCGAAGCGACGTTCAACGGACTCGAGCGTGCCGGCATCGCGCACACGCTGCACTGGGGTCAGGTCGGCAACTATTCGCCGCAGAAGGTGCTCTCAATGTACGGCCCGGCACGCGTCGACTCCTGGAAGCGCGCGCGGGCGTTCCTGCTCGACGAGCCGGCGAGGGCGGTGTTTGCGAACGACTTCGTGAAGATGTGCGGGCTGGGGTGAGGCTGCTAGTGAACCACCTCGATCATGGTCGAGCCTCGTTCGCTCCCCGCTGTCGCGAAGAGGAAGTAGCGCCCCGCCGGCACGCTCGAGAGCTCGAGCGTCAACTGCTGTTGTCCGCGATGATCGGGCTCGGCTCCCCGGAAGACCTCGACCTCACGATAGAGCAGATCAAAGACACGTACGATCACCTTCTGGCCGTTCGGATTGTCGATGTCGACCCGCAGGCTTCCTCCAGTCGGATTCGGCCCGACTGCGAACGCAAAGCGTGGTGGTGGCACGTTGCGCCGACTGGGTGCCGCCGACGTCGATTCCCGGGTTCTGACGATCCGTCCACCGAGGATTCCCGCATAGATCCGACCCGTGCTGTCGAGTGCAAACGTCCGCACTTCTCCGGGCACCTCTGTCTGCTCGGTCCACGAGACGCCGCGGTCGGTTGACACGTAGAGATTGGCCAGCGGTTCGTAGCCATTCCCGGCAACAACCAGGATCGCTCCGCGAGGATTGACGAGCATACGTCCAAACTGTCCGAGCGAATCTGATCCGACCGGAAGTCGATGCCAGCTTCTTCCCGTGTCGATGCTCCGATAGACGCCTTGATAGGTTGACGCGTAGATGAAGCCCAGTTCATCGACCCCGAGATCATGAGTGCGACGAACACCTGTGGTGGGCAGTCCGTTGCCCGCCTCCTCCCATTCAAGGCCCCCGTCGGTCGATCGGAACATCATGAAGTCGACTCCTCCGGTGAACAACTGTCCGGATGGGTGCGCGGTGATTGCTGAAAGGCCGAAGCCGCCCAGACGGGGCCACCCCCACTCCGTGCTTCCCTCTCGAACGGCGTACAATCCGTTGACGGTCGTCGCCAGGACCTTTCCGGTTGATCTATCGATCTCAGCATCAGTTAGCGTCCTCCCGAACGCCCCAAGGCCGTCCACTTCGACGCGCCACGTCGCACCGTTGTCCGTGCTTTGGATACCGCCGGCGACGATCCAGCCGTCGTCGGTGACGGCAATGGGAAACACGGGAAGGGGCGACTTCGGAACAGGTAGCTGAGACCACTCATTGGTGCCAGCGGCCGCGCGGTACAGTTGCTTCGAGGTTGCCGCATAAATTTGATTGTCGCGATCAACGGCAATCACCGGCGAGGTGTTTCCCAGGGCAGTCAACCCAATGTTCGACGACGTAAAGGTCATACCGCCGTCGGACGAGATCTCGATGCCGTAATCATCAAACCCGGCGAGAATCTCCTGCGGGCTGAGAGCCAGCAGGTCTTGTGGACCGGCGCCGAGGCTCACGCCGGTCGGCCTCCACGTGTCGCCGTTATCCGAGGTCGAATAGACGTCACCGCTGTCGCCTGCAGCTAGAAGCCGCCGCTCGCCCGCCAGGGTAATCATCCACGATCTCGAGCTCGCGTCGAGCCCGTCGATCTGGCTCGACCATGTGGTTCCATCATCGGTGGAGCGCAGGATGCCGACCCTGTAACCGGCGCCGAAGATCGTGCCGTCGGACGCGACAAGAAGGCGCTGAATCGTACCGTACGAGCCACCGACGCTGTCGGCGATGAGCCCCCAGTTGCGGCCATTGTCCTCGGACCGGTAAAGCGTCCGGTCGGCAGCCATGACAAGGGCGCCGCTATCGGTAAGCGTCAATGCCGTCGGCAACGCAGGAACCGTGTCCCCTAACTGCACCCATGTGATTCCGTGGTCCGATGAACGGAACGAGCCCTCTGAGTTCACCAGATATGCCGTGGCGCGTGTATCGTCGATTGAGATCTGCCCCTTGGCCGCTACGCTATCCCATGTCGCGCCGGCGTCGCTCGATGCGAAGACCCCCTGATACGTCTCAGCCAACAGGAACTCGCCCGAGGCAAACGAATGGAGTTCCACGACGCTGGAGGTGATGCCACTGCGTTCCGCGCCCGCCCAGGTCGCGCCGCGATCGGTGGACCGAAAGACCCCCGAGTCGTACGTTCCTGCGAAGACTCTGGCGCCGCTTGTGTCGCTCGACAATGAGAGAACTGACCCGCCGAATAGTTGTCCGGCGGGTTCCCAGGACAGCTGTTGAGCGTCGGCGCTGGTCCCAAGCAGCGCGGCGAAGAACATGACAGCCAACCAAATTGTGCGAACGGACAGATCTGCGTCGTCGTTCATGCCGATCATCATCCTTTATTAGATCACGTGGAGCAATACCGACTGCGACGCGACAAGATCGACGACTCGCGCGTCGCCGCTAAGACCCGGGCACTCGACGAGTGACTATCGCTCAACCGGAATCGTCCGGAGAGCTGCACCCTCAGCGCTGACCGGACGGATGATCGACCACAAGGCGGCCTGACCGCTCGTCCAGCCAGACGTGCGCGGACGTTGCGCTCGTGCCTTCCGGCGCGACGACGGATGGGATGCCGTTTGACACAAGCCAGCTTCCGGAGGCCGTCCCGATGATCGCATCGCCGCTGTCGGGAAACGCCGTGTAATAGATATCGGCTCCGCGAACGTCCGCTGAGTCGCGTCTCCAGGTTTCTCCGCCATCGACTGAAGAGTACACACGCTTCTGATTGGCAACGGCCACGACTTCGGAGCCGCGAACGTTCAGATCGGTGACTCGAGAGCCGACCAGGGAAAGACCCCAGGTATCGCCGCCGTCCGTGGTCCTGTAGACGTTTGGCAAGCTGTGCCCCTGGGCTGTTGCCACGTCGCCGCAGGAGAGGAGCAGGGCCAGTATGGCGAGGGTTTGACTCATCCTTCCCTCCAGACCCCTATTGATACGGCACAAGTTGATGCATCCCGTGAACGTCTCCCATGGCAATTGTCATACTTATGGGGATCCCTCTCATCGCGACTTGCGGTGACGCGCACCCTAAGAAAAATCCCCTGCCGGGGATGACGGGGCGGGGAGCCTGGAGACAGTCGAGGCGACAAATC
>DATLHO010000268.1:0-29380 GCA_035539855.1 Kapaibacterium sp. (SeqCode)
CGCAGGCGCTCGTTCCTCGAGAGCTTCAGCGAGATGTTCGACGAGACCTCGGTGATGGCGATGCTCGGATGGCAGACCGATCCGCTGGCGGCGATCCGCAGCGAGCTCGACGGCCGCACGGGCGTGCAGATGCTGGGTCCGCTCGTACGCGTCGGCGTCGAGTGATCGCTTCGGTTCCTACGACAACGCCGACGAGGCGCGGTTCATCCAGCTCTTCGACGATGGTGAGCTGACGGCGATGATCGAGACGGCGGGCTTCGCCGTCCTCGACGAGTGGATCGAGGAGTCGACCTGGGGGAGGCCGAGCCGCTGGGCGTCGATTCTGGCGCGCAGGCCGGCCTAATCAGCCCGCTCCTTAGGTGACATAATACCAATTATCGTGAACAACGATCCCGGGCCGGGGCCAGCTTCATCCCCATATCATCTTTCCGACGTAGGTTGTCGCGCTGTTGCCTTCCGGAGTGCCCACAATCCGGAGGCGACTGGCTGACGGTCGTGCCCACGCCTGCCTCAGCCGACCCGTAGCGCTGACCCGCCGCGGGCGCCGAGGTCTCCGTGCCAGGAGACCAGAGCTCCGGTCCGCACGCATTGCTCCGCAATCGATCGCATCCAAGGTTACCTTAGCCGACGGCACCTACCGTCGCTGGGGCCGCGCTCGATGGAGCCGTGTCGTGCGGATCGCTTTTTGAGACCACCGCTGCCGTCGATCTCACCGCAATCGTCTCCAGAACAACAAGAGCCCGCCGTTTCCGGCGGGCCCAGGGTTTTGCTGCATGCGTCCGGCTGGAATGCCCGGTTGATTACTCGAGACCGAAATCCAGCTCCTCGTCGAGCTCGGCGCGCACCTCGGTGAGGATCACCGGGTTCTCCAGGGCCGTGCAGATGCGGTCGTACGCGTCACGCGTGATCTCCTCGGCACGACTGAATCCGAATTTCGACAGCAGTCGAGCCTGCTCGTGCTCGGTCCAGCCGTTGGAGCGCGCGATCGCTCGGAAGCGGCCGACCTGCTTGACCGACACCAGCGGAGCCAGCGGAAGCTGCTCCTCCTGACGCGCCGCCGACGGCCGGACCGCGGCCGTGCGGGCCTCCGGACGATAGGCTTGCTGGCGGGACGCGCCGCCATTGCCGTTGGCCGGCTCCGGACGTCCCCCGTGCGCCGGCTCCCGACGGCCGACGTGCGCCGGCTCAGGACGACTCACCATCACCGGCTCGGCGTCGAAGCCGCCCTCCTCCTTCCACGGAAACGCGTCGATCGGCGCCGATTCGCGCTTGCGCCACATCTTCTTCTTCTTGCCACGATCGCGGCTGCCCACGTTGACACACCACGCCTCGGTCGCGTTGCGGGCGATCCAGCCCCGGACGAACGTCGGATCCCAGAGCTCCGAAGCGATCCCCAGGTCCTTGCAGCAGCGCATCAGGCAGTTGCTCTTCGCCGACTCGGCCGCCGTCGCATAGCTCATGCGGTCGTTGTCCGGGAAGTACTGCTGCTCGCCGATCGCCTCGCTGACGAAGCGACCCAGCACGAACAACGCACCCTTGTAGTACAGCATGTTGTCCTGCGGCGAGACCGTGATCTCCATCGGCAGCAGCGACCACGCTCCCGGACCGAATGCCCGGTTCAGAATCCGGCGGTACTTGATCTCCGGAAGGTAGATCAGCCCGTCGGGCCGGATCTCGATGTCCTCTTCGGCCACACCCCCCATCAGGATTTCGGCCGCTTCCGGCGAGAACGGCGCGGCCGCAATCCCCACATAAGGATTGGCCTGCACCGCCGGCGGCGCGACGAGCGCTGCGTCGGCGGTCATCACGCCCTCCGCCTCTATTTCCCTGAGCAGCTCGTCGGCTCTCGTCATCTCGGTCGTTGTCATTGTTCGAACACCCTCAGAATTGAACGGTTGTCCGGTTCCGCGCCAGATGGATTCGGCTTGACGCAAGTGAGTGCAGTAGCGGAACCGGTCTTCTTGTGACGCCACGCCATACCTGAAATTGTGTCCGAACAGCTCCACAATCGGACGTGAAAAGTCCGGTTTGATGCGTCACTCGAAGTCTCAATATTTCGTTCAATTTGCGCGTGTTTTTCGAATATTTTGAAGGATTGCGTTACATCTCTGACCGACCGCCAGCGCCGGACAAAATGACAGTTCGCGCAACACATCAAGCCCCATCTGTGGGATGTATTCGCAGCCTTCTTGAACCCTCCCGGGACGACCTGTAACGATGGCAGCCGAAACCTCTGGTTGTGTCGAGGTGTTTCTGTATTATGAAGGATGCCGATCTCACTGGAGGCCTTTCGCATGTGCTCTCGCTACGTCCTCCTCCTCCTGGCCACCCTCGCACTTCTCGCAGATACAGCTTCGGCCCAGTGGCAGAAATCGCCCGAGTTCCCGAACGATTTCTTCAACGAGGTCTTCTTCGTCGACAACTCGTACGGCTGGGTGACGCGCATGAGCAGCTCGGTCAGCCGCACCGTCGACGGCGGAAACTCGTGGCAGTCGAGCACGCTCCCGAACGCGGGGTTCTCGAGCAACCGGGACATCTGCTTCGTCTCCCGATCCGGCGGCTTCGTCTCCGGTGAGGACGGCGTCTGGAAGACGACCGACGGCGGCGCGACCTGGACGACAATCACGCCGCCGGGCTTCGTCGGCGCCAGCACGGGCATGTGGTTCACCGACATGAGCACCGGCATCGTGGGCTCCGGCAACTGCATCGACTCGGTCGCGACGTTCTTCCGCACGACCGATGGCGGATCGACGTGGACGAGCGTCACCGATACCTCCAGCGCGGACGTCGCGATCGGCGGCATCACCTGGTCCGGCGGCGTCTGGTACGTCGTCGGCGGACGTGGCAAGCTCTGGCGCTCGAACGACGGCGGCGCGACGTGGACGCGCTCGAGCACCGGCTCCAACGGCTGGCAGGAGGACATCATCACCTACGGCGGCGATCTGCTGGTCGCCTCGACCGACGGCAGCTCGTGCGGCGCCTCCAACGGCGGAACGATCCTGCGCTCGACCAACGGCGGCTCGACGTGGACGTCGACGCGGTTCGCGATGAACCTAATGTGGGGCGTCACGCGGTACTCGTCGAGCGACGGCTGGTGTGTCGGCGACGGAGGCCTCGCGCTGCGCACGACCGACGGCGGCGCGACCTGGATCGACCAGTCGTGCGGCCTGCCCCGCGGTATCCGGCTCGACGACGTCGCCTTCACCGACGCGACCCACGGCTGGGCCGTCGGCGATGGACTGTGGCGACTCGCCGATCAGACCATCGAGGTCGCACCCGACACCATCGACTTCGGCGACATCCGCGTCGGCTCCACCAGCCGCGACAGCAACGCGATCGTGCGCTCGTTCTTCACGACGACGACGAGCGCGTCGCTGCGACTCGGCGGCGTCGATCCCGCGCAGTTCGCGATCGGCGGCACCGGCGCGGTGTCGATCCCCGTCGGCGTCTGCAGCTCGTCGCCGGCGCCGGTACGCTTCGCGCCGACGAGCCGCGGCGTCAAGACCGCCCTGCTCGAAGTGTCCGTCGCCAGCAACGGCATTCGCCGCTACGTCGTGCTCAAGGGTCGGGGCGTCGAGCCGGAGATCGCCGTCTCGGCGCCGCCGAGGCTCGACACGATCGTCTGCGGCACGTCGGTCGTCGACACCATCCTCATTCGCAACGTCGGCACCGCGCCGCTGACGATCACCAGCGTCACCGCGCGCGACCAGGCCGGCAGCACGCTGCGTCCGGCCGGACCCGCGCTTCCGCAGGTGATCGCGCCCGGCGGCGAGCTTCGCCTGCTCGTGCGCGCGACCGCGAGCGCGCCGGGTCCGTACTCGAGCGAGCTCGACATTCACAGCGACGATCGGCTTCCGGGACATTCGCCATTCCTCGTGAGGATGCGCTTCTACCGTCGATCGATCGTTGCGGCCTACAGCGCCGATACGCTGACGCTGCCGCCGGCGCGCATCGGCCAGAAGAGCGCGGCGCGCTGCATCGACTACCGCAACGCCGGCGACGGAGACCAGATCATCGAGTCGCTCGATCCGTTGACGGCGGATCCGACGATCGCCTCGACCGCCACCGGCTTCCCGATCGCGGTCGCCGCCGGCGCGACCGTCCGCCTGTGTTTCGAAGGCACGCCGTCGGACACGGGCTGGTTCACGCGCCGCTTCCGCGTGCGCAGCCAGCCGTGCGCGCAGGACACCGTCCTGACCATCCGCATCTACGGCCGCGCCGCCTACGGTCGCACCGATTCGCTCGTGGCGCTTCCGGCGATCACGTGCGAGACCGCCGCGCGCGCGGTCGTCACGATAGCCAATGACGGCAACGACACGCTCGTCGTCGAGAGGCCGACCGTCTCCGGACCCGACGCCGCGGGCGTCACGCTCGTCGCGCCGGCGACGTGGCCGCTGCGCATCGCGCCGCGATCGAGCGCGCCGGTGCTCGTCGACCTCGAGCCGGTCAGCGGCTCGCCGTCGGCGACGCTCAGCTTCACGACCAACGATCCCCGGCCCGGACGAGGCACGCTCGAGGTCCGCGTCACGACCGCCCGACTCAGCGCGGTTGCGCGCCCGGTGCTGCGCCGCCTCGACGCCGGCGTCATCTGCGTCGGCGACCGCCGCCTGGTCAGCGTGCTCGTCGAGAGCGTCGGCAACGCCCCGGCACGCGTCACCGCTGCGCGGCTTATCGATGGCCCCGCCGACGGTATCTCGATTCTCCTGCCTCCCACCGGCGTCGATCTCGTCAGCGGCGCCCGTGACTCCCTCGTGCTCGCCGTCGCACCGACCGGGCCCGGCGCGTTCAGCCGACTCGTGGAAATCCGCAGCGCGCCGTGCGATCGTATCGACACCGTCGAGGTCGTCGGCACGGGCGCCGCCGTCATGCTCGCGAGCGACGACCGCCTCGCGCTCGGCACGATCCTGCGCGGCCGCGCGACGACCGCGACGGTCACCGTTCGCAACGAAGGGAACGTTCCGGCGACGATCACCGCGACGGCGATCGGAGCACCGGCACGCGTGACGATCACGAGCCCGACGCTGCCCGCGACGATCGCTGCGGGTGGCTCCCTCCTGCTCTCGCTCGACGTCGCGACCGCGGATGCGGGCGCGATCGATGAGGAGCTGCTCGTCATCGCCGACGCCGACTGTCGCGACACACTCCGCTTCGACGTCAGCGGAACGGTCATCGCTCCCGGCGGTGTGTCGATCGTCGTCAACACTCGCGAGCTGCGCTTCGCCGAGCTCCTGCGCTGCGAGGACACGTGCTCGAGCGTCGAGCTCGAATCCGTCGGCACCGGTCCGATCTCGATCACTGGCGCGCGCATCGAAGGCGGCGCGCCGGGCCTGCGCCTCGCGCCGCTGAGCACGCCGGCGGAAATTCTCCCTGGCGGACGGTTCGCGCTCGAGGTCTGCTACGAGCCGCTGGCCGACGACGAATCCGTCGACGCAACGCTCGTGTTGACCACGACCGACTCGATGCTTCCGGAGATCCGCGTTCCGCTGCGAGCGACGTCGACCTCGACGCTGACGACGTCGTCGGAGCTCTCGTTCGGCATCGTCGCCGACGGCATCGCGCGCGACACGACGATCACGATTCACAACCGCTCGACGCGGGCGCTCGCGATCACGCGCGCGGTCGTCGGTGCTCCCTTCGAGGTCGTCACGCCCCTGCCCGCGACGATCGCGCCCGGCGATTCTCTCGCGCTCGAGCTGCGGGCTCGCGACATCGACATCTACCAGAGCGCGTCGCTGCGGCTCGAGACGTCGCATCCCTGCGGCGACGCCCTCGTGGTCGCGCTCGAGGCCTTCTCCGACGATCGGTTCGCCGTCGAGGCGCGCGCCGACACGTCGATCGCGCGCTGGGGCGAGCTTGTTCGGATTCCCATCGGTTACGTCGATTCGACCCGCACGTCGCTGACGTCATTCGAGCTCGTCGTCACCGCGGCGCCGACACTGCTGGATCCGCGCACGATCGAGTCCGCCGCGGGCATCGTTGCCGAGCGTCTGGACTTCGACGCGACAACCGGCGCCCTGCGGCTGCATGTGAGCTCCAGTGACGGAACTCCGATCGCATCGAGCCCCGCGTTGCTCAGCGTCGTCTACGACGTGCTGCGCGGCGATCGCATCGCCACGACGGTGTCGCCGGTCATCGTTGGACTGCGTCGCGGCATCGCATCGATGAGCACGCCCGGAGCGTTCCTGCTCGCCGACTACTGCGATGCCTACGGTCGGCTGCTCACGGTCGGCGGCGCGATCTCGCTCGCGCAGAACGTCCCGAACCCTGCGATCACGTCGAGCGTGATAGAGCTGGAAACCGCGTTCGACGGACCGGTGTCGATCACGCTGCACGACGCGCGCGGCATCGAGGTGCTCCGCCTTCTCGACGAGTGGATGCCCGCCGGCCGGCGTCGCATCGACGTGCCGGTCGCCGGCCTCCCCGCCGGCGCCTACACCTATCGCATGACGACCGGACGCCGAACGCTCACCCGCACGATGCTCGTCGTGCCGTAACCCCCAGCGCACTTCATGAAGCCATCGATCGGAGCGCGCGTGATCGCACGGAGTCGGTATCTCGCGCGCCGGCTCGGTTCGCCCGTGCTCGTCGCGCTACTGACGCTGCCCGTCGCGCTCCTCGCGCAGGCACCGAGCGCGGATCGTCCCGATGAAGCAGCGGCGCCGCTGTACGTCGCGCCCGTCGAGGGCCTGGCGATCGGGGTGTACGGAGGCATCCATCGCGCGGAGATCGAGGCGTCGTACGCGGTCGACTCACGCGGGCTCACGCGGTTGACCGACTGCGGCGCGTACGAAGACGGCAGCGAGAGCGGAATCGTCCTCGGCGCGCTTGCGGAGCTGCCGCTGACACACGTGCTCGGCGTCACCGCCGGCGTCGAGCTCGCGCTGCGCGACGCGTCGCTGGCCTACCCCTGCGTCGATCCCGCGGGGGCGCGCATGCCCGACGGCTCGATCGCTCCGGCGCGCACGGAGTTCCAGTCGGAGACGAGCTATTCACTGCTGACACTGCGACTCGGCGCGACGCTTCGACCCGCGACGGTTCCGTTCATCATCGCACTGGGTCCGGCGTTCTCGATATCGAGCAGCGCCGACTACACGGCGCGCGAAGTGATCGTCTCGCCGGGCGAGGCGACGTTCGTAGACGGCGGCGGCCAGGAGCGCGCGATCGGCTCAGGAGCGTTCGGTTCGGGAGACGTGTCGGTGGCGCTCGGCGGCGCAATCTGGTACGAGGCGCCGATCGGCAGGCACTGGTCGATCGTGCCGCGCCTGGCCGGCTCGATCGCGCTGACCGACGAGATCGCCGCCGGCGGAACGCGTGCAACGGGGCTGCAGGCGACGCTCGGGATCACCTACCGCCTTCCTCCCCGCGAGACCGTCGCCACACCGATCGATCCGGGCGCCGAGCCGGCGCGCTGATGTTACATCGGCGTGGTCCTTTGTCTCTACGGTGACGCGCGCATCGCCATGGTACGCGCGTCGAATGCCCGACGCCACGCGCCCCGCACCGAACGTCACCTCGCGCGTCGCGGTTCCCACTCATCCTGTCGCCGGCGCCATGAAACGCACACCCATTCTCCTGCTGATCGCGACGCTCCTCCTGTCGCTCGGCTTCACGACGACCGAGAGCCCGGTCGCGAAGATCTACGTCTTCGGCGACCTGCTCCTGCGCTCGAACACCACGGCCGGACGCATCGACATTTTCGATCTGCGCCAGCCCCGCACGCTGCCGTTGCTGGCGTCGATCAACCTGCCGATGAACAACGACGTCGCCGTCGTCGACAACATCCTCTACGCCGACGCCGGGCGCGACCTCGTTCTGTTCGACATCAGCAACGTGTCGCAGATCCGCGCGATCGACACCGTGCGAGGCGTGTTCAATCAACTGTTCCGGATGGCCGTCGAAGAGCCCGTCATGATGGACGAGGACAATTCCTCCGGCGGATTCTCAGGCTGCGGCGGCGGATGCGGAAACGAACAGGCGGTGGTCGCGCCCGGCAGTGCCGACAACATGTCCAGCGGCACGGCCGGCTCGATGGCCCGCTTCGCGGTCGCGGGGAACTATCTCTACTGCATCGATTACTCCGACGTCATCGTCTTCGACATCGAGCAGCCGTTGCGTCCGCAGCTCAAGAACCGCGTGCCGATCAACTGGCAGATCGAGACGCTCTTCCCACACGAGGGCACCCTGTTCGTCGGCGGACAGCGCGGCGTCTACCTCGTCGACATCAACGACGGTGAGACGCCCCGGCCGATCTCGCAGTTCGAGCACGGCCGCGGCTGCGACCCCGTCGTCGTCGAGGGCAATCGCGCCTACGTCACGCTGCGCAGCGGAACGCGCTGCGGCGACATCGAGGACCAGCTCCACGTCATCGACATCACGAACCTGCAATCCCCGCGGCTGCTGCGGAGCATCGACGTCGACAATCCGTACGGCCTCGCCGTGCGCGACGGCATCGTGTATCTGTGCGATGGCAGCGCCGGTTTGAAGGTCATCGACGCGCGCGACCTGTCGAACCCTCGCACGATCGGCTCGGTCACCGGCATCTCCCCGCACGACGCGATCCTGCTCGATCGCATGCTCGTCGTCACGACGTCCGACCGCGCGATCGTCTACGACATCACGACCCCCGCGACGCCGGTCGCAATGGGCGAGCTCACGCTGCGGCCCTGATCGATTGACGACGTAACTCGAATTGCTTCGAGTGATTTTGAACGGCAGTTCCGACTAGAGAAAAGGGCGCGACCATCATCGGTCGCGCCCTTTCTGCGTCTGAAATAGTTTTCCGTTCGAGATCGCCTCGACGTCCCGCGAATTCCACGCAGAGCGATCACAGTCCCGTGCGAGCGACCTCGTCGATTGCGGCGCGGAATTCCTCGAAGCTCGCGAAGCGACAGCCGGCCGCATTGTCGTGTCCGCCTCCACCGAAGCGCTCGGCGAATTCGCGCGCGTTGACGGCGCCGCCGGAGATCGATCGCAGCGACACGCGCACATCCCAGTCGCGCTGGATCGAATAGATCAGCGCGATCACGTTCGGCGCCAGGTCGCTTTCGTTCGAGAGGTGATTTCCGAGCTCACTGCTAAACGACGCGGAATTGAGCACACGCAGCGTGACGCGGCCGGCGGGAATGTCGATCGCCTGCCACGCGGTCTTGTTGACCTGCGAATCGACCATCTCGACGATCGCGTGTCCCTCGGTCAGCCGCAGCCGGCGCCACTCCGCCTCGTCGGCCATGCTTCGCTCGAGCTCCTCACGAATCTGCTCCGCATGTCCTTCGAACACGTTGAGCGCCGCGTTGATCTCGCGCGAGCACTCGAGCTTCCATTCCCAGATATCCTGATCGGCGATGTACTGCAGCAGCGTCGGAACCGGCAGATCCTCGCCCAGGATCTCGTTGAAATAATGCCACACGAGCGTTGCGCCGCTGAGACCGGATCCCATCTTGATATACGTCTCGTCGCAGAACTCGCGCAGCTCCGCCTCGCGATCGAGCGCGCTGCGATGATGGTCGATGCAGATCATCCTGGGGCACTCGACCGCGAGCCGATCGAGCCTTTTCAGATGCTCGACGATCTGCTCGAATTTCACTTTCGAGAACGTGATGTCGACCATGTAGATCGTGTCGACCGGTCGATCCGGAGCGATCTCGTTCTCGAGATATCCCGGCGGCAGCGGCTGGTCCCACTCGGTCGTGTAATTCAGTGGACAGAGCCGGAGGTCATGATCGTGGGCGACGATGCCGGCGCGGCGCAGGCGGTGCTCGAGCGCGATTGCGGAGCCCGCGCCGTCATTGCACGGCGAATGGTAGAAGCAGAGAACGGACATTATCGATCGTTGAGTGACTGTCGTGTGGTTACGGCGCTCACGCGCGTCGGACTGCGTCGTGATCCATCGAGGACGGCTCGAGCGAATCGAGCTCCTCGCGAATGATTGCCGCCGCCATCTGCGCGTCCTCGAGCGAGACATCCATGTGGAATACCGCGCGGAGCTTTCCCTTGAACGCTGCGGAGACGAGAACTCCGCGCTCGGCCAGGCGTGCTGCGACCTGCGCGGCGTCGACGCCGTCGACGAGAAGGAGGACGATGTTCGTCTGGGGTCTGACCGGCACGCTGACGCTCGCGTGGCCGTCGAGCGCATCTGCGAAGGCGGTAGCCTTGCGGTGGTCGTCGCGCAGCCGCTCGACGTTGTGCTCGAGAGCATGCAGTCCCGCGGCCGCGAGCATCCCCGCCTGTCGCCATCCGCCACCCCAGACCTTGCGAAACTTGTGGGCGATTTCGACGAGCGCGGCCGGTCCGGCGAGCACCGATCCGATCGGCGCGCCGAGTCCTTTCGACAGACAGATCGAGACCGTGTCGAACGGCTCGGCGTAGTCTCGCGGCGCGATCGAGCTCGCGACGCAGGCGTTGAACAGGCGTGCGCCGTCGAGGTGCATGGCGATGCCGCGCTCGCGGCCGAACGCGGCGATCGAGCGCATCGCATCGATCGGGATGACGGTGCCACCGGCGCGGTTATGCGTCTGCTCGAGCGCGATGACGGCCGTGCGCGGAAGGTAGTACGCGGCCTCGCGGATCGCCTCGTCGAGCTCGCCGATCTCGGGCCATCCCGGCGCGTCGGGAATCGTGTGCAGTTGAATTCCCGACAGCAGCGCCGGCGCGCCGGTCTCGTAGTTGAAGATGTGGCTGTTGGTGCCGACGATAACCTCGTCGCCCGGTCGCGTGTGCGCCTTGAGACAGAGCTGGTTGCTCATCACGCCGGTGGGCACGAACAGCGCGCGCTCCTTGCCGAGCATCGCCGCGACGCGCTCCTCGAGACGATTGACGGTCGGGTCCTCGGCGTAGACGTCGTCGCCGACCTCGGCATCGAGCATCGCCTCGCGCATCGCGCGGGTCGGCCTGGTGACGGTATCGCTGCGGAGATCGATCACGGGGGTATAGCCTCGCTTCAAGCTGTACTGCAGGCACGTGCCGACGCACGAATCGCGTCGCCGCTCCTCATGTCCGACGCGCGGCGACGATGGTCGATGCGCGGCGGTTGAACTGCTCGGGACCCCGACACCTCATGTGTCGCTCGAAGTCCGCGCGACCGCACTTCAACGAGTTTCTCGTTTGAATTCGCGGTCGATCCCGACATATTTGGCCCTGTGCGTGACGCCGGTGCATTGGAGCCAGGGCATGAAGATCGAGGTCAGGTTCACCCCCGCGATGATCGAATCAAACAGCGACGTCCGAGAGCGGACGGCGGTCGTCATCGATACGTTGCGGGCAACCAGCACGATCGTCGCGGCGCTGATGGCGGGAGCGAGGGAAGTCATCCCCGTAGCGACCGCGGCCGATGCCGCCGCCGTCGCACATCGGCTCGGCACCGAGCGCACGCTGCTCTGCGGCGAGCGCGCCTCGCTGCGGATCGAGGGCTTCGACCTCGGCAACTCGCCGGCTGAATATACGAGCGAGGTCGTCGGAGGGAAAACGCTCGTGCTGACGACGACCAACGGCACCCAGGCCCTGCTCAAGGCGCAGCATGCCCGACGGGTGCTCTGTGGCGCGCTGCTCAACGCGCGCGCCGTCGCCGAGGAGATCGTCGCCGGCGGCGAGGACGATGTGGTACTCATCTGCGCCGGAACGTACGGGCGGTTCTCCTTCGAGGACACGCTCGCGGCCGGCGCGATCGTGGAGGCCGTCGCGGAGTTCGCGACCTCGAGCGTCGCGCTCGACGACGGCGCACGCGCCTCGGTCGTGCTCTTCGATCGCGAGCGGCACGACCTGCGCTCGGCCCTCGCGCGCGGCGATCACGGCGCCGCACTTGCGGAGCTCGGCTTCGCGCACGATCTCGACTTCTGCGCCCGGCTCGACATCGAGTCCGCGCCCGTTCCCGCTCTCATCGGTTCAACCATCAGGCTCGCAGAGGTCCGCGAGTCACGGTAGGCGGTCGGTTCCGAAACGGATGAACCCTTCGTCCGGATCACAGGCCGCAGACTGCTCTCGAGACGATATCCTCACACTGGGCATCCCCCATCCATAGCATTCCCATGGCCGATCCGTCCGAAGTCACCCTGCTGCGCTCCGCTCGCGAGCAGGATCCCGACCGCCCGGCGCCGCGCCGCGTCCGCAAGACCGCAGCGGCGGCCGAGGAGCCCGTCGCGAAGCGGGCCAAGGGCGAGCCGGAGCCCTCGGGTGTCGAGCCCGACGACCGCATTCGCCATATCACCGCCGTGCTCATCGAGCTCAGCGCGGTGCTCCTGCTGCTCGCGCTCGTCAGCTACACCGCGCACGACCAGGCGAACGCCGACGTCGGCGTCCGCGATCTCTTCGGCCTGATGTCGAACGATCCGGTCGTCGCCGCGCGCGCGGACACGACCGAGAACTGGCTCGGGCTGCTCGGGGCCTTCCTGGCGAACTTCCTGATCAACGGCACGGTCGGCTACATGACCCTCGCCCTTCCGTTCCTGATGGGCGTCTGGGGCATCGCCGTCTACCGCGGTCGCGACTACGCCCGCGAGACGCGCCTGACGAGCTACGCGGCGCTGCTGATGACGCTCGTCGCTTCGATCTTCGGGACAATCCAGCTCATCACGTGGATGCCGCATCCGACGCACGAGTGGAGCGGCAGCATCGGCGCGTTCATCGCGACCCTGCTCTCGGGACTGCTCGGCACCGCCGGCGCGCTCCTGATCATCGTCGCCGCGATCGGCATCGCGCTCGTCTACGCGCTCAACCTCGACGTGCGCGAGATCGTCGCCAGGCTGCGCGTGATCGCCGCAAGCGCCGGCGAGCATGCAGCGAACGCACGCCGCGTGATCGCCGAGAAGACGATCGCGCCGCCGGCGGACACCGAGCTCGACGCCGCATCGGCGTCGACGCATCTCGACGCGCGCATGGCTCGCGACGCCGCGCAGAGTCTCGCCGCGGGCGCCGATCGATCAAGCAATGCAAGGGCGCCCCGGGCGATGACCGAGCGGCTCGGACTCGACGACCCGCCGTCGGTCGCTCGTGGTCAGGGCGGTGTCGGACTTTCAAACGGAGTGCGCCCGTCGAATGGTGATACCGCTTCGCGCGGTGATCGCGTCGCGAGCGGTGATCGCGCCGTCGACTCCGAGCTCGAGAACGAGCCGGCGCGGATGATGCGTCGCATGCGCATGCCGGCCGACGAAACGCCGACGCGCGACGAGCCGAAGATCCGGCGGCCCGAGCCGCCGCCGATGCCGATGTTCGAGGCCCCCCCTCCCCCACCGGCTGATGGGTCTGTCGATCGCAGGCTCGACGTCGATTCCGCGGGCGCAGGGGCGTCCGGAACGCAGAGGCCGCTCGTCGACGAGTACCTCGAGCGCGCGATGCCCGCATCGGAGCGCCGGCCGGAGCCGGAGGTGCAGATCACGCACAACGACACGACGATGCAGCCGGAGCCGGTGCGCGCGGCGGCGAAGCTCACGCTCAACGTGCGCGACGTCGAGACCGATGCCGACATCGAGACCGGCGACGGCGGAGCGCTCATCGGGAAGCTTCGCAACGAAGAGATCAAGTACATCCCGCCGCCCATCGATCTGCTCGAGCCACAGGGCGAGCAGGCCGAGGTCAACGACGAGGAGCTCAAGGAGAACGGCAGGATCCTGCAGGAGAAGCTCGCGACGTTCGACATCGAGATCGAGGACCTGCAGGTGACGCCGGGACCGGTGGTGACGCTGTACGAGTTCGTGCCCGCGCCGGGCATCAAGATCTCACGCATCGAGTCGCTGGCCGACGACATCGCGCTGGCGCTGAAGGCGCGCGGCATCCGGATCATCGCGCCGATCCCGGGCAAGGGCACCGTCGGCGTGGAGATTCCGAACCACAAGCCGGCGATGGTGCGCATTCGCTCGGTGCTCAACACGGCGAAGTTCCGCGAGAACAACTTCCGATTGCCGCTGGCGCTCGGTAAGACGACCGTGGGCGAGGTTTTCTGCGATGACCTGGCGAAGATGCCCCACCTGCTGATCGCGGGCGCCACGGGCTCCGGAAAGTCAGTGGGCGTCAACGCGATCCTGACGTCGCTGCTGTACAAGATGCACCCGAGCGATCTGAAGCTCGTGATCATTGATCCGAAGAAGATCGAGATGACGCAGTACAAGGCGCTCAAGGATCACTTCCTCGCGCGCTGTCCGGACATCGACGAGGACATCATCACGCAGCCCGCCAACGCTGTTCTGGCGTTGAAGTCGCTCGAGATGGAGATGGATCGCCGCTACGACATCCTCGCGAAGGTCGGACAGCGGAACATCTTCGACTACAATCAGAAGGTCGCCGAAGGGAAGTACGCCGCCAGCACGGACTTCGACCACGTCAAGCTGCCGTACATCGTTCTGATTCTCGACGAGCTCGCGGACCTGATGATGACGGCCTCGCGGGAGATCGAGGAGCCGATATGCCGGCTCGCGCAGCTCGCGCGTGCGATCGGCATCCACCTGATCGTCGCGACGCAGCGTCCGTCGGTCAACGTGATCACGGGCGTGATCAAGGCCAACTTCCCGGCGCGCATCGCCTACCAGGTCGCCTCGAAGATCGACTCGCGCACGATCCTCGACATGAACGGTGCGGAGTATCTGCTCGGCAACGGCGACATGCTGTTCCTGCCCGGAGGCATGCCGAAGCCGATGCGCCTGCAGAACGCGTTCGTCTCGACCGAGGAGGTCGAGGACATCTGCGAGCACATCGGACGGCAGGTCGGCTACACGACGCCGTACGAGCTCCCCTCTGTCCTCGAGAAGACCCGCAAGAGTAGCGCGAACCCGGGCGGCGAGCGCGACGAGCTCTTCGAGGATGCCGCACGACTCGTCGTGCAGCACCAGCAGGGCTCGGTTTCGCTGGTGCAGCGACGGCTGAAGGTCGGGTACTCGCGCGCGGCACGGATCATCGACGAGCTGGAGATGGCAGGCGTGGTTGGGCCGTTCGATGGATCGAAGGCGCGCGCGGTGCTACTCGAGAGCGAGGCGGAGTTGGAGGCGTTTCTGTAGGGTTCATATCGGGCACGCCGGTGCACGCGCTACCTCACCCCCCCGGCCCCCCTCTCCGAATACGGAGAGGGGGGAGTGGGACTTGCGGCGGGCATTGGTTTGGATTGTTTGTAGGACGGATTCGGGGTTGGTGGTGACCTGGTCGTTTGTGAAGCGGAGGACGGTCGGGCCCATTGCCTCGAGGCGCTCGGTGCGGGCGGCGTCGCGGGCTTTCGAGTCGTCGTGGATCGGGCCGTCGATTTCGATCACGAGGCGCGCTTCGCTGCAGTAGAAGTCGGCGACGAAATCGCCGAGTGCCTTCTGGCGTCTGAAGGCAAGTCCGTCGAGTCTGCGGTTGCGCAGACGGTGCTGGTGCCGGTTTCGAGCGTGGTGCCTGCGGGCGCGGAGAGCTCACGGGCGCGCATGATGCGGAGCTTGCGCCGGCGCTCGAGGGCGGCGGCCGCAATGCGATCGACGACGGCGTCGAGGTCGCTGTCGATCTCGTCGGCGGTGAAGCGCAGCTCGAGTATGCCGTGCTCGTCGAGCGCGCGCGTGCGATGCGTACCGGGGCGCAGGTGGCCGCTGAGGTCGGGCGTGTCGACGACGATGGCGAGGAGCGCGCCGTAGGAGAAGAAGTCGACGAGGAACCCGCTGATGGCCTCCTGCCGGCGGAACTCGAGACGGTGGATCTGACGTCGGCGCAGACGCTCCCAGAGCGCGGCGACCTGTGGTGCCGGATAGCGGCGACGGGCCTGGGCGATGGGACGCAGACGATACCACTCCTTGGGCGTCGTCAACCAATGTTCGAACGGCATGGGCTCCTCCGACGGTGTGTGGTGAACACGCCGATCCGCATCCGAGCGACTCGGAGCGCATCGACAACCCGGCGGAGGCTGCATCAGCGCCGATAATAACCCCGCCTCCCGCCCATCGCAACCCCACGCGCCGGCCAAAAGAAAAGGGCCCCCGCACCAACGCGGAGACCCTACACCATCGCAGCATTATTCGTCGCAGCCACCGACGCAGCCGACTGCCCTTGCAGCCACCCGCCCGTGTAGCCAACCGCAGCTATCCTCTGAACCCTCCCCCCTCTCCGTATTCGGAGAGGGGGGCCGGGGGGGTGAGGTCGCCCCGCGGGCTAAGCTCCGGCACCGCAGCCCCCGACACCTTCGGCATCTCCGCCGCCCTGATGACGACGTTCGGCTGCGCGCGACGCGCCGACGGATCCTCCGGCAGCTCACCCTTGTGCGTCTCGTCGTAGTAATGCAGCGTCCGCTTGTCGGTCTTGACGACGAGGTACGGCGTGGTCGCGCTCTCGCGCGACGTGCGCACGAAGCGCAGCGTGCCGGCGCCGAGCGGGTGCGGCTGGCCGGTCGCGATCGGGACGATGTCGACCTCGAAGGCCTGGTCCTCGAGCAGACGCGCGCAGCAGGAGTTCAGGAAGTCGGTCGAGATCTTCGACTCCTTTCGCGTGATCACCGTCAGCGGTGTGCGGCGGCGCAGCCCGCGCGAGTAGCCGACGAGCGCGCAGAGTCCGCGCGTGAACTCGATCGTGTTGTCGGTGAGGATCACCGCCTTGATCGAGAGGATGCGCTTGAGCTTCGCCTCGTGATAGAGCGAGGCGAGGATCTCTGGTCGCGGATTGATCAGCGCGACGGCGCCCTCGTACGCGACGATCGTGCCGCTGACGACTCCATCCTCATTGATGAAGACCTCGGCCATGTGCCGGCGGTCGAACCAGACGTGCTTTGTGAACATCGCTCGGGATCCTTGCGTGTGCTTCGCGGTTTCGGAATGATGTCGGGCGATCGAATCGATCAGGAGCCGTGCGAGTGCTGGCAGTTGGCGGGGTCGGGGCACTCGGCGAAAATCTGGAACGAGTGATCGACCACCTTCAGGCCTGCCTTCTCCGCGATCTGCTTGCGAATGCCGAGCAACGGTGGATGCACGAACTCGGTGATGTGGCCGCACCGCACGCAGATCAGGTGATCGTGATGCGGCTCGTCGAAGCCCACCTCGTAGTAGCTGCGCTCGCCGCGGAAGTTGTGCTTGGTGATCAGCCCTGCCTTCTCCAGCAGCTCGAGCGTCGAGTACACGGTCGCACGGCTGATCCGCTGCTTGCCGAGCACCATCGAGGCGTAGAGCTCGTCGGCATTGAAATGCCCGAGCGTCGTCAGCACCGCCTCGAGCACCTTGAAGCGCTCGCTCGTCGATCGGTAGTGACCCTGGGCGAGGAACTTGGCGAAGATCTCCATCGCCATCTTCTTCTGCTCATCGTTGAGGATGCGGTCCTCCTGATGGAGCTCCTTCGTCTCCGTATCCTCCTTTCCCTTCCTGAGCGTCGGCATTGAATCCTCCTGGCTCACCAGAACCTCTGCGTCGTGCTGAATCATCGTCGCCCCCGTAATGGTGTTCACGACCGCGGCGCGGCCGTGGCCGCGGCGACCGACTCGTCGACCGCTGCGGTCGCTCGCGGCGCGCGCACCCGGCGCTTCGCCTGCGCGGGCTCACCGTGGCCATGGCCGTCGCCCGGCGGCGGCACGTGCTGATCGACCTCGCCGCGGCGGCGGATGATCGCGAAGATGAAACCGCCGACCATCACGATCACGCCGATCCAGACCAGCGAGATGAACGGCTTGATCGAGACGTCGAGCGTGATCACCGGCGTCGTCGGTCCCGGCGGATGCGATGCCGAGGAGAACTTCAGGATCGCCTCGGAGTTCGAGAGGTTCTCCGCGTCGCTGTTGAGTCCCACCATCGCCACGGTCGCATCGGTCGTCGGAATCGAGACCGGCGTCGCGTTGCCGTCGCGCATCGAGCGGACGGCCGTCAGGTACCAGACCGAGTCGCCCTTGCTGACCTCGACGACCGCGCCCTGCATCCCCTCGGTGCCCGCGCGCGTCATGTCGAACTTCTCGAAGCGCACCGTCATCGAGCTGTCGAAGGGCATCGGGAAGCGATCGCCTTTCTTGACGGTCACCTCCGGATCGCCTCCCTTCTGCTCGAGCGCCTTCGGCGAGACGTAGATGTCCTTCGTCGCGGAATAGATGATCCCCGGCTCCAGGAACGCCGACTCGCGGTTGTTGAAGTCGCTCCAGAACAGCACCGGGCGCGCCTCGTAGGTCGAGCCGTCGCGCTTGAGCTCGATGCGATGGGCGAACTTCTCGCGATCGGTCTTGTCCTTCTCGATCTGCTCGGCGCCGAGGTAGGTGATCTGGTAGTCGAAGACGGTCTTCGTCTGTCCCTGCGCCAGCTGCACCGCGTCGGTGACGCTGTAGCGCGCGGTGAAGATGATGCCGAGCATCATCATCGAGACGCCGAAGTGCGAGACGTAGGCGCCGACGAACCGCGGGTTGCCGCGCATGACCTGCGCGCCGATCTGCAGGTTGACGACCATCGCCAGGAGCGAGCCGAAGCCGAGACCGATGTAGATCGGGTCGTGGATGCCGAGCGCGAAGAGACCGACGGTACCGAGCAGCGCGATGCCGACCGCAATGGAGATCTTCTTGAGGAAATCATCGGGCGTCGTGTTCTTCCACTTGAGCTTCATGCTGATGCCGTTGAGCAGCACGATCAAGAGCGCGATCGGAAGGTGGATGCCATTATAGAAGTCGGGCGTGATCGCGACCTTCGGCTTGTTGAACAGCGGCAGGATGATCGGCCAGCTCGTGCCGATGAGCACGACCGTCGCCGATGCGAGGATCACCGCCGAGCCCAGGCCGAGCGCGTTCTCGCGCGACATCACCCGCATCTCGAGCGCCGCCTGATGCAGCTCGCGCCAGCGGATGATCATCATCACCGCGCCGAGCGCCATGAAGAGGATGATCGTGCCGAGAAGCACGGCGTAGACGAAGTTGCCCGGGGAGACGAAGCTGTGCACCGACGTGTCGCCGAGCACGCCCGAGCGCGTCAGGAACGTCGAGTAGAGGATCGTTCCGAAGCCGAGGATCGCGAGAATGAAGTTCGTCTTGACCAGGCCACCGACCTTCGGCGTTCCGCCGCGGCCGCCGGTGTCGCCGGTGCGCTTCTGCACGAGCATCGTGTGCACGAGCGAGACACAGACGAGCCACGGAATCAGCGAGCTGTTCTCGACCGGATCCCACGCCCAGAAGCCGCCCCAGCCGAGGGTCTCGTAGGCCCACCATCCGCCGAGCATGATCCCGAACCCGAGCGACGCCGACGCGAACAGCGTCCACGGCAGCGACACCGAGATCCACCGCTGGTAGTCGCGCTTGATCAGGCCGGCCATCGCGAACGCGAACGGCACGGTCATCGCGGCGAACCCGATGAAGAGAATCGGCGGGTGGATCGTGATCCAGATGTTCTCGAGCTGCGGATTGAGTCCCTTGCCGTTGGCCGGGATGAAGCCCGCCGGAATGTTCTGCTCGGGGAATGCCTGGTAGATCGTCTCGAACGGCGACTTGACGACGAGGATCGCCAGCAGCGCCGCCATCACGAGCATCCACACCATCATCACCGGAGCCTCGTAGCGCACGCGCTGCGTGTAGCCGAGAATGAACACGCCGATGATCGCCACGCCGAGCGTCCAGAGCATGAAGCTCCCCTCCTGTCCCGCATAGAACGAGGCCATCAGCAGCGGCGTCGACAGGTTCGTCGACGAGTGCGCCCAGATGTACTCGTACTGGAACTGGTGGGTCACGATCAGGTACATCAGCGTCGCGGCGGCGCCGAGGAAGCTCACGATCGTCAGGTGAAAGCCGACGCGGGCGATGTTCAGCACCGAAGGCTTCGCACCGCGCAGCACCAACGCATAGGCGATCATCGAGAGGATCGCCGCCGCGAAGGCCAGGGAGATGAAGATGGATCCGAGCATGGTCGGTCTGAGTCAGATTTGCGATGTCAGGGCCGGCCATCGGCCGTGCCCGTCGACGTCGCCGGTACGGGAGGATGCGAGTGGTCGCTCGCGACTAGTACGCCGGCAGATACACGTTGCTCGCCTTGAACCCATCGCCGCACACGTGTCCGGCGATCGAGATCTCCGCGCCCTTCTCGGCCGCGCTCGCGAGCTGCGACCCCGTCAGCTTATCGATGGTCTCCAGGGTCACCTTCGACTCGGTGCCTTCACGGTCGACCGCGTAGAAGACGAGGCCTTCGCCCTCGGGCGTGATGTCACGTCCCTTGACGACCTTCGTAGGAACCATCACCTTGGTCTTGTGATCGCCGGTCTTCGCCGCCTCGTTGAAGGTCAGCTCCGGAAAGCGAACCATCGAGCTCGCGTACCAGACGATGACGCCGACGAAGACGAAGAAGGCAAGCGTGAAGAGGACTCTGCGGGACATGGTGTGCTCTGAGGGATTCAGATGTCAGATGTCAGATGTCAGAAGTCAGATGTCAGATGTCAACAGTCAGAGGTCACGGGCGGGTTACTGCTTGAGCATTTCGCCGCCGGACTCGTATTTCGACGGGCACTTCGTCAGGACGTTGGTTGCGTGGAATGCGCCTTCTTCGATGCGGCCGGTTGCGACAACCGAGACCGACATCTCGAAATTGTTCGGCTTTGCGCCGTGCAGCACGACCGGCATCTTCGTCCCCTTCTCGTCGGCCATCGTGAAGCGGAATTCGTTGAGGTCAGCGTCGTAGTTCATCCCCTGCTCCTTGACCCACGTGCCGGCGATCTGCGCCTGGCGGCCGGAGGACTGGGCGGCGACGAAGTCCATGTATTCGATCTTCGTGTTCTCGACCGAGAAGACCGCGGTCGCAATCAGTGCGAGGGCTGCGACGACTCCGATGATGTACTTGGGCTTCATGGCTGATTCGGTTGTCGTGTCGGTTCAGGACGATGTGAGTGTTTCCGGGGACGTGCTACGGTGCGATCGATATACGGTGCGATCGATGTTCGGACTATCGGGCCGCGGACTTCTCGAGCTCCGTCTCGCGCTCGAGCCTGCGCACGCGCGCGTCGACACGGCTGACGAAGACGAGGAGGCCGACGAGGATCATCGTGGCGATGATCAGGGTGACGTAGATCGAGTGGTCGACGAGGAACTGCATCGTTGTGCTTCGGTTGATGTGCGCGGGTTCGATTGGCTACGCGGTCGTGGCTTCGAGCGCCTCGGTCTGGAGTCGCTCCTCGTGCTCGATGCGCCGGCGGCGCAGTCGCAGCTCCGCAAGCTGGGCGCGGACGCCGACGTTGAGCATCCAGAAGAAGAGCATCGCCCACGAGAAGAAGCCGAGCGCGAAGAGCACCTGCTTGATCGGGTCGAGGTCCTCCTCCCGCGGCGAGAGCACCGGACCGATGTTGCCTGCCTTGACGTCCTGCAGCGAGCCCGGATGCAGCGACTCGCTCATGCGCGGGAAAACGAACATGAAGAAGATCACCGGCACCGCGAGCAGTACAAGGTAGATCGACGAGATCCGCGCGCGCTGATCCTCGCCTTCGAGCGCCGAGCGCAGAGCGAAGTACGCGCCGTAGATCACGAGGACGATGAAGATCGAGGTCTGCCGCGGGTCCCAGTTCCAGAACGTGCCCCAGTTGAACTTCGCCCAGACCGCCCCGGTGGTCGTCGCCAGGATGCAGAACAGGGCGCCGAGCGCCGCCGCCGTCGCCGCGCGCGCATCGTCCTCGAGACGCCGCTTGCGCAGGTAGATGAAGGCGTAGAACAGGGCGACGAACCACGCGAGCTGCGCGATCCATGCGGTCGGCACGTGGAAGTACAGGTTGCGTGCGCGCTCTTCCAGACCCGGGATCAGCGGCAGAGTGAAGATCGGCTCGCTCGCGACGACACGCTCGGCGACGAAGCCTCCGGCGTGATCGAAGCGCATGTCCAGAACGACATCCTCTCCCTTCTTCGCGCCCTCGGTCGCGGCCGCGCCGGTCAGCGTCACGCGCTGGACGTCACCCATGCGATCACGCATCGTGACGGCGCCGGTCTCGACCGACTCGACGATCGCACGGATCGGGAAGTAGGCGTTCTCGCGGCTCTGTGCGACGGCCGCGCCGATCTTGAAGCTGCCCGCGGTCGGGATCCCGAGCGCAAGGACGAACAACGCCAGCATCGAGGCGATCGTCAGCATCCGCCACCACGTCGGCTTCGGACGCGAGGTCCCCCCCGGCCAGAAGCCGAGGATGATCGAGAGAACCGTTGCGCCGCCGATGAGAAGGCCTTTCATCCGTACACCACGCGAAAGTGTTGAAGCGACCGGGGGCCCTCGATGCAGATGAGGGCGCGATTGGGAAGTCCAGACTGGGAGATGTCGTCGCGAGGCCCGTTTCCCCTGATTGGAGACCGGGTCCCCTGAATGCCTGCTTCCCGCTGAGTGTCTCTGAAGACGAATTTAGACTGGACCGGATTTGAAGACCATGATCCGCGTCATGTTTTCATCGCCATGTCCCGGCATCCCTAATCTAGACCATAAATGAAGGCGTGGTGTGGCGGCGGCGATGTATCAGTGGGTTACGCCCGCCGGGAGAAGGCCTCTCGGCACCGGACGCCGCCCCGAGCCTCACGAGCACGCGACGGGCACGGAGGCGCGTGTTCGCAGCATGACCCGGACCAATCCAGAGAACGATCACTCCTTCCAGAGCAGATCGAAGAGGATCCAGCTGACGGCGATGATCGCGGCGGTGTACAGTGCAAGCATGCCCAGGCCGTTGGCGAGGCTCGAGATCGCGTCGCCGAGCATGGCGCGCTCGAGCAGGTCGGTGCCGAGGATCATCAGCGGAAGGATGACCGGGAAACCGAGCACGGGATAGAGCGCGCCCTTGGAGCTCGAGCGCGCGATGATCGCGGCGATGATCGTCAGCGCGGCGGCGAATCCGAGGCTGCTCATCAGTACGACCGCGAGGAACGAGACGCCGGATTGCACGACGACGCCGGTCATCATCACCTGGAACATCAGCGCGATCAGCAGGTTCGTCGCCAGGGCGAGCCCGAGATTGATCAGCAGCTTGCCGAGGTACACCGGTGTCGGCGCCACGGTGAGCCGGAGCAGGAGCGTCGTGCCGCGCTCCTCCTCGCTGACGAACGATCGGCCGAGTCCGGTCGTCGCCGAGAAGAACATCGTCACCCAGATGAGGCCGGCGGCGACTCCGGGACTCATGCGCTCGGTTCCGGCGGCGAACGCCATCACCGAGACCGAGACGACGACGAACATGCCGAGCGAGTTGAGGGCGTAGCGGCTGCGGAGCTCGCTCTGGAGATCCTTGCGGGCAACCGCGAGCGTCTGACGGAGGGGATTGGCCATGGCGGGCGAAGTTAGCAAAAAGCCGAAGGGCGGGCTGCAGGCCCGCCCTTCGGCGCGTTCGATCTGCCCTCGATCGACCCGGCGCTAGCGCACCAGGACGACCTTCTCCGACACGGTCGCCGCCCCCGCGCGCAGTCGCACGACGTACGTGCCCGGATCGAGCTGGACGCCGAGCTCGCCGGTGCCGTCCCACGTCACGCTGAACGCGCCGGCGCCGTGCTGGCCTCCGGCGAGCGTGCGGACGAACCGACCGCGGATGTCGTAGACCGCAAGCTCGATCGACGACGATCGCGCGAGCGTGAACGTCACCTTCGTGGCGGCGGAGAACGGATTCGGCGCGATCGACGTCACCGCCAGCGCCACCGGCGCGACGCCCGTCTCCGGCGCAGCCGACACGTACTCGGAGAACATCTGCTGGTAATGGAACCAGAGACTGTCGGCGAGCGTGACGTCGGCGGCGTCGTTCCAGGTGCCGATGCGGTTCGGAAGATCGGTCGTGCCGAACGCCGGCGCCACCGGACCCATCTCCGGCGTGTAGTTGCGCGAGCCCCGGCCGTTGCGATGGCACGACTCGGCGCACGTGTTGACCATGCCGATGCCCGTTCCCTTCAACGCGATCGTCGCGCTCGGGCGGATCACCTTGAAGCTGTGATCGGTGAACTCGTAGAGCGACTTCGTCGGCAGATCGAGGAAGCCGATCGAGGCGACCTTCGAGTAATGGCAGTTGACGCACTGACTGATCTCCTGCGAGTGCATCGAGTGCGCATTGACCGTGCGGCCCTTGTAGGTCGTCGTGCCGACGAGGTTCTCCTGCACGGGAGTCTGCTGTCCGGCCGTCGAGCCGTGGCAGCCGAGACATCCCTCGCCATCGTTGAGCGAGTACCAGTTCTTGTTGAGCTGGTAGGGCAGTCCCTCCTTGTTCTGATGGACCGTATGGCAGTCCCAGCAGCCGTTCTTGTAGACGTGCGACGCGTACTGCGGCGAGCGCATGTAGTCCTGGCCGGTCTGGTGATGCGCGTACGAGGTCACGCGATCGGGCCACACGTTCATGCCGGAGAACATGTCGGCGACGTAGTCCTTCAGCGGCTGACCCGGGATGTACGGGCGGCCGTTGGTCTCGTCGTACGGATAGCGATGCGTCCGGCCGGTGCTCGGGGCGCGGTTGTGGCACTGATTGCACAGGTCGAGCTTCAGGTCGGTTCCCGCGACGGTCATCGGCCACTGCGATGGGGCGATGATGTTCGTCTTCGACGGGTTCGCGACGTGCTCGGAGCCCGGGCCATGGCAGCTCTCGCAGCCGATCTTGATGTTCTGGTCGATAAGCGTCGAGTCCTCCTCGGCAACGCCCACCCACTGCGCATTCCACGACGTGTCGGTGCCGCGCACGCGCTTGACCACGTCGAAGCCGTTGACGTGACACGACGCGCAGTTCTTGTCCCACGACATGCTGCGGAACGTGTTCGACGACTTGTCGATGAACCGGGCCTCGGAGGTGTTCGAGTCCGTGCGTATCCAGTACGGGTAATCGAGGAAGAAGAACGTTCCGCCGACCGCGCTGCGCTGGCGGTAGCCGGGCATGATGTACTGGAACGGGACGATGTAATGGCTTCCGTCGATGTTGATGAGGAAGCGCTGGATCCATCCGTTGCCGCCGTAGGTGTAGGCGACCTTCATCCTGCCGGTCGAGTCCGGCTGGTTCGAGATCCGCATCTGGATGAAGTACTCCTTGCGGTCGGCGCTCTTGCTGAACTCGACGATCAGCGTGTCCTTGCCGGGGATCGGCGCGTAGCGGGTCGGCAGGAGCGACTTGAGCACCGAGTCGTGCTCGAAGTAGTTGTCGATCACCACCGACTGCGGCGACGGCCGCAGGTGGATCTGCTGATGCATCGTCTGTCGGAACGCCGCCGCGCCCTGGTAGTCCGAGGAGTCGTGGTAGGCTCCGGCGTGACAGCCGGAAGTCATGCACGTCTCCTGGCCCACATAGGTACGATCAGCGCCCGCTTCGCTGGAGCGAAGCTGCATCCCGATCGCCGTGACACCGGCGATCGCGAGCAGGAGGACGATGAGGTAACGGGTAGTAGTAGCCATGAGGTGTCGATTGACGGTTCGCGGCGCACCCGCCGGAACCTTTCTAGTAGTGATGCGAGTCGGTTGGAATCTTCTAGCGTGTGAAGGCGCGCACGTGATCGTAGATCAACTGCCGCGCGCCCGCGTCGAGCTCCGGATAGCGCGGCATCAGTCCCGGTCCGGTCGAGAGCACCGAGTCGAAGACCGCGAACGAGGAGTCGTAGTCGCGCAGGTCGCTCGACGATGCCACCAGCGGCCGACCCTCGAGGCCATGGCATGCCGAGCAGTGGTAGCGATACAGGCTCGCGCCGGTCGTCCCCTGCCCTATCGTCGTGTCGGGCTTCGGAACCAGCAGCTCCGACGCGGACTCGCCGCACCCCGCCCCCAGGGTCGCGAGCATCAGGATCGCCGGGGCGATCGTCATACGCATCGTCCGTGCGAGGCGTCGCACGATGGACGTCGTCGTTGCGGCGCTCATCAGCTGACCCTCACGGTGTAGCGAACGACACCGGTCTGGCCGTCGCGGATCTCGAGATCGTCCTCCTCCTGCGTGTTGCCCGCGCTGTCGATCGCGCGGATCGCGACGGTGTGCTCGCCGGCCGGAGCGTTCCAGCGCATGCGCCACTTCGTCCAGACGCCGCGATACGGGTAGGCGTTGCGATCGGCAAGCTGCACGATCGTCGGCGGCAGCACGACGGCGTGGAGCAGGCGCTCGAGCGGCTCGATCTCGGCGGCCGCGAATGGGTTGTCGTCGATGCTCACCTCGACGCGCGAGACCGCCCCGTAGCCGCTGACGGCGAAGCCCGTGATCTCGACCAGGCCCGCGCGCACCGTGAGATTCTCCGACACGTTCTCCGACCGGCTCGAGACGCGGATGACGCCGTCGTCGACGAAGCCCTCGCGCTGGTACTGTCCGGTCGGCGTGTTGAAGATGCTCGCGTTGACCTCGGTGATCCACTTGATGCTCTTGTAGCCGTAGGTCTCCAGCAGCAGCAGGCGCACAGGGCCACCATGCTCGCGGGTCAGCGGCTCGCCGTTCATGCGATAGACGAGCAGCGGCTCCATTGCGCCGAGATCGGCGGAGCCGTAGCGATCGAGCGTGATGTTGTTCGTGAAGCCGTCGGCGCCGCGGAAGTTGATGCGTTTCGTGTTGGCTCGATCGAGTCCCGCGCGCTCGAGGAAGTAGCGCAGCGGCACGCCGGTCCAGAACGCGTTGCCGGTCCAGCCGAGCGCGCCGGGCCGCAGGTGACCGTCGAGCACGCAGCGCATCGTCTTGAGGATCGTGCGCTCCTGCCCCGCGGCCGCCGCTGCCTCGAGGTCTCCGACGGTGAGCGTGGCCGGCGTGGCGACCTCGCCCTTGATCTGCATCAGCCATGTCTCCCTGGTGATGTCGGGCATCGACCAGCCGGCGATCGTGTCCTGACCACCGTTCTGCACGTAGAATCGATCGGTTGGGGTGATGAACGGCGTGAATCCCTCGAGCGTGCGGTCGGGCTCGACGACCGATTCGCATCCCGCGATCAACGGCGCGATCGCGACGCCGAAGAGTCCGGCGCCGCCGATCTTCAGAAACGTACGTCTGTCAAGAGGGGTCATCAGGGGTACAGGGAAATGGGGCGAGGTCCACCGATACGACCACCAAATGTACGCGACCGTTACACGGATGCACCCCCTTTATTGGCCGCCCCGCGCCGTGCTTGCAAAGCGTAACAAACGTTGCCGGGCCGCCTACTGCCTCCCTCGCGACGATCGGTGGTGCGATATTCGAGTGACAATCGTCGGCCGCGAGCGGTCACGATAGCGATGCGGCACGACGGCATTCGTTGGGCGACCCGATGACGACAGAACACGATCACAACGACATGAACGCGAAGAAGGAGACTCCCTGCGAGCGGCGCGAGTTCCTGCGCACCTGCGGCTGCGCCCTGGCAGGGATCGCGATCGCCGGGATTGCCCCGCTGGTGAGCGGCTGCGAGTTCACGCACATCAACAGCGCGGGCGAGACGCCCGGCACCGGCAACGGCAGGACCGTCGAGATCGACGTGAGCGCGATCACCGCCGACGGCACCGGGCTGATGACCGACGTGCGCGGACCCGACCGCAAGAGGATCTTCGTCGCCCGATTTGCGAGCGGCACCTTCAAGGCGATGTCGACGCAGTGTACGCACTCGCAGTTCCCGCTCGCCTACGACGGCACCGGACTCTACTGCACCGGCGGCCAGGGCCACGACTCGCGGTTCAACCTCAAGGGCGAGCCGCAGTCCGGACCGGCAGTGCCGTTCGGCCCGGTACAGGTGTACCCGTCGGTGTACGACGCGGCGAGAAAGGTCCTGGTGGTGACGGTGGGTACGTAAATCCCCGGCGAGCTCTGGCAACCCAGGCCCCTCCCCTTCGACGGGAGGGGCTTCTGCGTTGTGGGATGTTCGATCAGCGTTGTGCTCAGCGCAGCACGGTGAGCTTCCCGGTGACCACAGTACGCCCGGTGCGCAACCGGGCGTGGTAGATGCCGGCGGCGACGGGCGCGCCAAGCTCGTCGATGGTGGACCACGATTCCGCGTAGGTGCCGGCGTCGTGCGTGGCGCGCACGAGCGTGCGCACGAGGCCGCCGCGGTTGTCGAGGATCTCGAGCGTGACGTCCGCGCGGCGCGGTAGCGAGTAGCGGATCGTCGTTGCGTCCCTCGTCGGATTCGGGGAGACGCCGACAATCGCGAGCGTTGCTCCCTGCGCGTCGCCGTCGCGGACGCTCGACAGATAGCGAGCGTACATGCGCTGGTAGTGGAACCACAGCGAGTCGGCGAGCTCGAGGTCGGTCGGCTCGCGCCAGAAGTCGATCGAGCGATCGGTGATGCCGAACGACGGCGCCGCCGGCAGCGAATCCGGCGTGTTCCGCGAGCCGCGGCCGTTGCGGTGACAGCTCGCGGCGCACGTGTTGATCATTCCCTTGTTGATGCCTTCGGAATACTGCCGCGTCGCGATCGGACGCACCACGCGGAAGTCGTGCTGGCTGAACTCGAAGTACGGCTTGCGTGGGAGGTTGGCGAAGGAGATTGTCGCCGCCTTCGTGAAGTGACAGTTGACGCACGCGCTCGAGGCCGTCTCGTGCATCGAATGCGCGTTGACGACCCGGCCGTTGTACGTCGCCACCGTCGTGAGATCCTCCATCGCCGGCGTCCGCGTCGGAGCGCTCGAGCCGTGGCACTCGAGACAGCCCTCGCCATCGGTCGTCGAGTAGTAGTTCCTCCTGAGCTGGTAGGGCATTCCGGGCGCGCCATTGGAGTGCACCGCGTGGCAGTCCCAGCAGCCGTCGGCGAACACGTGCTTCTCGTAGGGATCGCCGCGCCAGAAGTCCTGGCCGCTCTGGTGATGTGCAAACGACGTGACGCGGTCCGGCCAGAACTGCGCGTCGGTGAACGGATGCCGGAAGTACGCGCTGACACGCTCGCCCGGCGTCCACGGCCTGTTCGCCGTCTCATCGTACGGGAACGTGTAGACGCCGTTCGGTTTCGACTTCACGCGCGTGTGACAGGCGTTGCAGACATCGAGCTTCAGGTCGGTAGCCTCGCGCGTGCGCGGCAGTGTTCCGGGCGAGAAGATGTTCGTCTTCGTCGGCGTCGCCGCATGATCGGAGCCCGGTCCGTGACAGCTCTCGCAGCCGATCCTGATGTTCTCGTCCTGCAGCAGCGAGTCGTCTCCCCTGCCCACCCACGACGCATAGTACGCCGTGTCGTTTGCCGGAGTGATCCGCCGTGCGAGGCCGAAGCCGTTGACGTGGCAGAACGAGCACGCGCGATCCCACGACTGCGACGTGAAGCGGTTCGTGCCGAAGCGGAAGAAGCGCCCGAGGCCGGTGTTCTCGTCGGTCTCGAACCACCGAAAGAGATCGAGATACACGAACGTCCGCGTCGTGTCCGAGCGCTCGCGGTACGCCGGCAGCACGTACTGGAACGGCAGCACGTGGAAGCTGCCGTCGATCTCGACGAGGAAGCGCTGGATCCACCCGTAGCCGCCGTACGTGTAGGCGATCTTCATGCGCGGAGTCGAGTCGCCGCCCGGACCGCTGAAGCGCATCTGCGCGAAGTACTCTCTGCCGTCGTCGCTCTTGCTCAGGTGAATCAGCAGCGTATCGCTGCCCGCGATCGGAAGCGTCGTCA
>DATLHO010000269.1:0-3093 GCA_035539855.1 Kapaibacterium sp. (SeqCode)
CGGCCACTCCGGGCACGCGCACATGGTCGACGACTTCCGGCGCCGCTTCTGGGTCTCGCTCGTACTGTCGGTGCCGGTGTTCGTGCTCTCGCCGATGTTGCAGATGTGGGCCGGACTCGGCCACTCGCTGCGCTTCGCCGGCGACGAGTACATCCTCTTTGCGCTCGCGACGATCATCTACGTCTACGGCGGCCTGCCCTTTCTGAAGGGGCTCGTCGACGAGCTGCGCGCCCGCACGCCCGGCATGATGACGCTCGTGGCCGTGGCGATCACGACCGCGTATGTCTACAGCACCGCCGTGGTGTTCGGTCTCGAGGGGGAGGGATTCTACTGGGAGCTCGCCGCGCTCATCGACCTGATGCTGCTCGGCCACTGGATCGAGATGCGCTCGGTGATGGGCGCTTCGCGAGCGCTCGAGGCGCTCGCGAAGCTGATGCCCTCCGACGCGCACGTCATCGGCCCCGACGGCGCGATCGTCGATGTGCCGCTCGATCGGCTTGCCGTCGGCAATCGGGTTCTCGTCCGGCCGGCGGAGAAGATCCCCGCGGACGGAACCGTCGTCGACGGCGCGTCATCGGTGAACGAGGCGATGCTGACGGGCGAGTCGAATCCGGTTTCGAAGAAGACCGGTGACGAGGTGATCGGCGGCTCGGTCAACGGCGAGGGATCGCTGACGCTCGAGGTGCGACGCACGGGCGCGGACTCGTTCCTGTCGCAGGTCATCGACCTGGTCCGTCAGGCGCAGGAGAGCAAATCGCGCACGCAGGATCTTGCCAGCCGTGCCGCGCTGTGGCTGACGATCATCGCGATCGGCGGTGGAATCATCACGTTCATCGTCTGGCTGTCGGTTCCGGGAACGACGCTCGCGTACGCCGTCGAGCGCGCCGTGACGGTGATGGTGATCTCGTGCCCGCACGCGCTGGGACTCGCCGTGCCGCTGGTCGTCGCCGTGTCGACGTCACTCGCGGCGGGGCGCGGCCTGCTCATTCGCGATCGCGGCGCGTTCGAGTCGGCGCGGAACATCCAGGCGCTGATCTTCGACAAGACGGGAACGTTGACCGAGGGACGCTTCGGCGTCGTCGACGTCGTGACCCACGGCGACATCGATCGCGCCGAGCTCCTGCGGCTCGCGGCCGCCGTCGAGGCGCACTCGCAGCACCCGATCGCGAGCGGCATCGTCGCAGAGGTTGCGGACGTGCCCGAGGTGCGCGACTTCCAGTCGATCACCGGCAAGGGCGTGCAGGGCGTCGTCGACGGGCGGCGTGTCGTCGTCGTCAGTCCCGGCTATCTCAGGGAGCATGGGATTGCTTCGAACGACCCGCAGGTCGACGCGCTCCGGGCGCAGGGCAAGACCGTCGTCCACGTGCTCGTCGACGACGAGCTCGCCGGCGCGATCGCGCTCGCCGATGTCGTCCGTCCGGAGTCCAAGGGGGCGATCGAGCGGCTGCATGCGATGGGCGTGCGTACGATGATGCTCACCGGCGACAACCGCGACGTCGCCGCGGCCGTGTCGGCCGAGGTCGGCCTCGACGAGTACTTCGCCGAAGTTCTTCCGGATCAGAAGGCCGCGAAGGTGCGCGAGGTGCAGGCGCGCGGACTGATCGTCGCGATGACCGGCGACGGCGTCAACGACGCTCCGGCTCTCGCGCAGGCCGACGTCGGCATCGCCATCGGCGCGGGCACCGACGTGGCGATCGAGGCGGCCGATGTGATTCTCGTCCGAAGCAATCCCGAGGACGTCGTCTCGACGATCGAGCTCGCGCGGGCGACCTATCGCAAGATGGTGCAGAACCTGTGGTGGGCGACCGGCTACAACGCCGTCGCGATCCCGCTCGCGGCTGGAGTGCTCGCGTCGTACGGCATCGTGCTGAGCCCAGCGGTCGGCGCCGTGCTGATGTCGCTGAGCACGATCATCGTTGCGATCAACGCCAGGCTGTTGAAGTTGCGGTCGCAGTAGTCGGAGCTTCACGTCACACCGCGACGCGGCACCACCGGCGTCGCTCACCGATCCGGACTTGCGGGCACGGCGCGCAGCTCCATGCGGTTGAGCGCGACCGTCGCCGCTCCAGCGAAACGCACGCGGACACGCGGCAGCGCGGGATCGCCATGAATCGAGTCGAGTCGAACGCGCACCTGCTGATATCGCTCATGTCGCTCGCTCGGACTCCGCGGAAGCAATTCGCGCGCGCGAATCGCATACGTGGAGAGCACGCCAGCGTATACGACATCGACCCAGAGCACGGTCGAGTCCGGGTGCGCCTGCGGCATCTCGGCTTCCTCGAGATGGCCGACGAGCACCAGCTCGATCGCGCCGCCGCCGAACAACCCCGCAGCGCGCGACTGTCCATCACTCTCGTCGAACACGATACCCTCGGCGATCGTCGCGCCCGCGGGAACGCTGTCGCGCTCGTATCGCTGCTCGGCCGCGTAGTTGCGCCAGCGGTCATGCTCTGCATCGTTGAGCGAATGGCTTCCGCCGGCAAGCCTCGCGAAGCGCGCGGCGAGCGGACCCGGTGCAACGCTGTCGGCGACGAAGCAGAGCACGACGCATGGCAGCGTCTGCTCGTTGTCCGGTGTCGCGGCCGTCGGCACGACCGGCTGTGCTGCATCTCCGGCGAGGATGCCACGACCGGCGCCGACATCGGGTGCTATCGCCGGCGACTGTGCGGCGAGGGGGATCGCGGCGGAAACTGCGCCGATCGCGAGCCACAGAATGCTGCAGACGCTCGGAAACGTTGTCCTGGATATCGAGGGGATTTTCATCTGAGCACCGTTCGTGGTATCGAGGCGGGAATCTGTTGCTCTTCGGATGAACATCTGTTGATGGTGCACGACGTCGGGTGAGACGAAGCCGGCGTGGGGTTTCCCGCGAGCGTGTTCCTCTATCTCTTGATAATGGTCGCCGTTGCGATGATGGCGCTTCTAGCGTCGTAGATCGAGAGCAGATAGGCGCCGGCCGGTCGCTGGTCGCAGTTCCAGAGCACCTCGCCTCGCATGACGTCGGCATTGCCGTGCGCGACAAGTCGGCCGAGCAAATCGTGCACGGCGAAGCGAGCCGGCATGCGTGACAGGTCGCCGCGCCACGCGATGTGC
>DATLHO010000270.1:0-5844 GCA_035539855.1 Kapaibacterium sp. (SeqCode)
AGATCGGTCAGTCTGCGCCGGAGGGTGCGGCGAGAGTGGAGAATCTTGTCGTCAGCAAGGAGGTCGCTGATCGAGGCGCCGCCCGCATGGCGGGCGACAGCGCGCAGGATCTCGTCGTAGTCGTCGTGCGAAACTGCTCGAGGCATGGATTGCTCTCCGTCGTGGCTCGAATGATTCGGTAGTGGCCCGATTCACCCGGTAGTGGCCCGATTCGGAACATCGGGCCACTTCGCGTAGCAACCAAACGACCGGCAGCTGATTTCGGGGTTGCCGTCAATCTCTCGGCCCGAAACGACCGATCATTAGCCGTTCCTCGCGCGCGGCGTAGATTTGGCCCATGCTTCACTCCGCCTCCCTTCCCTTTGTCATTCGACGTGAGCATGGCGTCGTGGGCACTCACGAGATCACCTCGACGCGCGAGGAGCTGCACGGGCTCCTTCGGCTCGACGGCGACCGGCTGCTGATTCAGTGGCGGTCGACGCGCGAGGTCAGCCGCGTCGGGCGCGAGATTCGTACCGACCGCGACCTTGCGCCGATCCGCGATGTCGCGATTCCTCTGGCGGGCATCGCCGGCGCTCACATCCGACGCGTCTGGCGCGGATGGCGCCGTCGCGACGCGCTCGTGCTGACCGCTGCCGACCTGCGCGCCTTCGAGGAGCTCACCGGAAACCCCGACGCGCCGGGCCTCGTGCTCGAGCATCCCGCCGAGCTGCTGCTCGAGCTGCGGCCGGTGGATGACGCGCAGGCGCGCTCGTTCGTCAGCGAGCTGTCGCTCGCGCTCGCGGAGGATGTGCTGCGTCAGCTCGATGTGAGCGACGAGCCGCCGCGGCTGAGCGATGGTGGCTCGACCGACTGACCTCCTGCTGCATCAATCACCGACCACCGATGACGAAGTCCGAACTGTTCCAACATTTGCTCGAGGGCTCGGGTCCGTTCGATCCGGATTCCATCGATACCGTCGAGACGACGCCCGAGCTCGTCGCGATGCTGCGCGAGACGCTGACGTCGACACCCGTGCGCGGCGTCGATTCCGAGAGCGTGATCCGCAATGGGCTTCCGATCTCCGCGGCGTTTCTGCTCGGACTCTTCGGCTCGCTCGAGGATGTGCCGTTGTTGATGGCGGCGCTGCGACAGGCGATCGTCGACGGGCGGGAGTGGATGAACGACGCCGTCCCGCTCGCCCTGGCCGCGCTGGGACCCGGTGCATTTCCGGCAATCATCGCGCGCACCGAGGAGCTCGAGTCAGCGCCGCCGGACGAGGCCGCCGACACCGAGCTGGTCCTGCTGTCGATGGCGGCCAGCCGACTCGCCGACGCCTCGCCGGACGCACTGGAGACCTTCGTCCGCTTCGTCGCTCCGAGGATCAGTGACCCCGCCAACGATGCGCGGGTGAGGTCCAATGGGATCGGTGAACTGCGATGGGCGATCTCGTCCATGTGGGTCGACGCCGCGTTCGAGCTCGTCGACCCCCGGTTGGAATCCGCGATCCTCGGTTACTTCGATCGCGTCGGTGACGATGCCCAGCTCGATCCCGGCGACCGCGACGACTATCTCGGGCGCCCGAGGCGACGCGAGCGCATCGACCCGCGCGTCATGCTGACGCATCGTTTCCTCGACTACGATCGATATCTCCGCAGGCTCGCGGAACGGAATCGACGTGATAAGAAATCCGGCTCGATCACTTCGCGCGTGACTCCCGAGGCGCGTCACGAGTATCTCCGTCAGTTTGCGGCGAACGCGGAGGCGGCGCCACTTCCCGCAACCGTCACGCGCGCCGCTACGAAGATCGGCCGCAACGACCCCTGCCCGTGTGGAAGCGGAAGGAAGTACAAGAAGTGCTGCGGGAAGGAATAGGCGCCGTATTGCGGTACGCCTTCAGGAGACAACGAGAAGTCGCACGAACTCGCCGAGACGGCGCGCCTCCGCCTCCGTGAGGTCGTGAGGGATATTGGAGATCGTGACGACATGGCCTGGACGGATGGGCAGCGACGTCTGATAGGCGTTCGGCATGAGGCCGGTGATGACCGGTAGCACCTGCGACCGCACGTCGCTGATCGCGGCGTCCTCGGCAGGTGTCGCCGCGTCGTTCAGCCTGGCACCGCTTCGACGTGATTTCAATTCACTGGACGCACGGGTTGCCGGCGCGAAACCGGCAGGGTCATCGCGCCAGCTGAAATAGTAGTCCAACGCCTTTCGCACGCGTTGACCGTACACCTTGAGCGACGACGGCGTCATGTCTTTCGCGCGCTTCGTGGTGAAGCGTCGAATCGCCGCGTCGACGTTGACGCTCCTCAGGTTGGCGCGCTCCTGAGGCTCGAGCGGTCCCAGGATACTGCGTGCCGCCGATGCAAGCGCCCCCGCCGACGCCGCGGGCATGATCCCGCGCTGGCCGGCATGGTCGAGGAACTCGAGGAGGTCGTCGTAGGAATACTCGGTTTCCATGCTTTCTCAGAATGCTTGTATTGGTCATCGGCGAACATTATAACGCATCCTCTTTCGACCAAGTCGTGGAGTCACCGGCCCAATGCCAACGTCGGCGCCCGCGTCACGACGCCGCCATCTCCGCAAGCTCCGCGTTGATCTCCTCCAGGTCGAACGCCTCCGGATCGAAGCCGTCTCCCAGCCAGCCTAGGATCTCCTCGTGCTCGTCGTTCGAGGGATCGGCGAGTGCCGCGAGCAGGCGCCAGTAGCCCGGGAATCCGCCGCAGTCCTCCGGCGGACACGCTCGCTCGCCGGAAAGCACACGGGGGTATTGTACGCCGGGCTCGGGCGCGGCGATCGCCTCGACGACGATCGTGTGCGACCAGTTGTCGCCGAAGTCGTAGTCGTACGACAGCGTCATCCCGGCGCGCTTGATGTGCGTGTCGAGGCGCACTTCGTATTCGATCTCCCCGTCGCTCGGCTCGTCGTCGAATTCCATCACGATCTTCGTGTTCCCCACCCTGAACTCGTGCAGGTGCGCGTCCTCCCAGCCCATCACCTCCTGGATCACGACGTGCAGCGTCTCGAACGTCCAGTTCGACGCCACGTCGAACCGGCGCCAGATCGCCGGCTCGATGTTGTCGAGCTCGATGCGCATGCGGATGATCCGCTCGGGCTCGGGCATCTCCACCGGATCGCCGTCGTCGTCATAGTCCTCGTCGAACATTTCATCGATGCGCGCGAGCGCGGCGTTGACCATGGGATCGTCCGGCCGGAGCTTCTGGACCACCGCGAAATGACGGCGGGCCCCGAAATAGTCGCCGCGTTGAATCGCAGCGATTGCGCGAATGAGATGGAACCCGACAACGTCGTCGATGCCGACCGGCGTTCCTTCGTCGACGATGTCGTAGAGCTCCTCACCGCCGAGCACCTCGAGGGCCGCTTCCGGACCTTTCACCGAAACGAGCACCTGGGCGTGCAAGATGGTCAGCGAGAGCGATGCCGGCATCTCGCGGATCGCGTCGACGACCACCTCGATCGCTTTCACCGGCCAGCCCGCCTTGAGACACGCGTGCGCGAGCTCGGAGCGGAGCTCGATATGCTCGGGGAATTCCTCGACGAGCGCGCGCAACTGCTTCACGCCCTTGCGCGGCTGCGACAGCGCGAGCCGTGCGACCGATTGAATGCGATCTGCGTCGTCGCCGGGCAGTTCGTCGTACCACTTCGATAGTGTGCGATCGAAGTCGACGACGAGCGCGCGATGCCGAAATCCCGTGGGCATCTCGATGGTCCGTATGCCTGCCGAGGGCGGCTCGGCCGCGATGCCTATCCCGTGCGCCTCGAGCACACTTCGGATCAGCGCCTCATAGCGCGCATCGATCACGGTCAACGTCGGAACGATCTCCGTCTGGATACCCGCGCTCATGGTGAGGTTCATCAGCTCGAGATCGACCGCGGGGTCGGAGACGAGCAGCACCTTCGGCAGTGCACGACGCAGCTCGATCGCTTCGACGAGCAGCGCGCAGAGTCCCTCCGGATCGCGTCGCCGACCGATCGACTCGAGAAACGGACCGCCCGCATCGGCCACCAGGTGCGCGCAGAGGAGCTCGTCGTCATCGGCGTCGACCGGACCGGGAAGGAACATCGCGCCGAGCTCCCAGACGGACTCCCGCTTCGGGAAGCACGCGGCGAGACCGCTCCACTCCGCGCGTGGCGCCGGCGGGTCCGGCCGTTCGACGCCGAAGACATCCTCCGCGCCCCTGGCCTCGTCGCGCCAGACGCCGTCACGCAGCACGCGGACGGCGATCGTGTCCGTCCGCGGATTGTACCGCGTGAGACCCTGCACGGCCTGTTCCAGCGCGAGCGTAGCGAATCGTGCGGCCGCGGCGTCGAGATCGGGCGGCAGCCTGCGCGGCACGTCTCGGAAGATCAGCGGCACGCGATCGCCGGGAACGTCGATGCGAGCCTCGGCATACATCGCGAGACCGTCGGGATCGCACTCGTCCGCCGGCTCGAGCAGCAGCGTGACGAGGTTGCATTGCATCAAGAGGTTCGCCGCCGAGACCCGTGGTCTGTCGATCATCGTATTCAGCAGCTCGAACGTCTCGGCGTCGAGCGCAATCCGGGCGCCCGGATGCACGCTCTCGACGCCTGCCGACGGCTCCAGAAACCCGACCTGACCGGTCTCGGGATTCTCGATCACGAGCATATCCTCGGAGTCCGCGCCCTCCCACGGCGCGGCATCGCGGTAGGCCACCGCCGCATGGATCAAACGCCGGAGCTCTTCGCGTGATGGTCTGTCGGACATGGCGGGGGTCTCGGAATGTTGAGGTCCTGAAGGCGGGCGCCGGCGCAATATCGCGCGCATCCTCCGTCCCCGCGATCGGGTTCGTACATTCAGCAATGAACCACGCCGGAGGCACAGCGCGCACTCCGGACAACGAGGCTCGAGAGCGATGACGACAAGGAAACCATCCCGTGCGAAACACCCGGCCGCGGAGGTCCTTCGCAAGCGCGAATGGCCCGACGGTGTGCCGATGCCGAAGATCGGACCGTTCGCATCGCGGCACATCTGGAGCCGGGTCGAAGACCAGCAGCTCCGAGCCTACTACAACCGCTACGGCATCGCGTACTGCGCGCGGCTGCTCGGTCGTTCCACCAATGCGGTGAAGATCCGCGCGAGCAGAATCGGCATCGCCGAACTGCAGGTCTTCTGGAGTGCCCGAGACGACGCCTACCTGCGCCGCAACCACCTGAAGCGAACGTCCGACGAGCTGGCGTCGAAGCTGGGGCGCACCGTCGTCGCCGTCCGCGTGCGCCTGCGCAACCTCGGGCTCCGCGAGTCGAACGCGTGGAGCCCGGAGGACATGGCGTTCCTGAAGGAACACTACGGCACCATGAAGTCGCACGAGCTCGCTCGACTCCTGGGCCGCTCGGGCGGAGCCGTTCGGAACATGGCGAGCGAGATCGGCCTGTCGACCAGCTACCGCACAATCTCGCCGGAGGAGGAGGTGGCCATCGTCGCGCTGATCGGCACCGCGTCGCTCGCGGCGATCGGCGAGCGCTTCGGCATCTTCGAAGCCCGCGTCTCGAAGATCGCGCACGACCACGGCGTCGATCCCGAGCAGCTACGGCAGGATCGATGGTCGACCGCCGACGATCAGTTCCTGCGCGACAACTGGCCGACGATGCCGTTGCCGGACATCGCGCGCCACGTCGGCCGCAACCGCGACGCCGTCTACGCCCACGCGGCCGTGATCGGACTATCGCCGGACGACAGTCACTACGGCCGCACGAGACGATGGACACCCGAGGACGACCGCCGGCTCCGCGATCTCTACGGAACGATGACCCCACGCGAGGTCGCCGCGCTGATGGGTCGCGGGTATTCGGCGATCAAGCATCGGGCGCGGCGGTTGGGGT
>DATLHO010000271.1:0-4837 GCA_035539855.1 Kapaibacterium sp. (SeqCode)
ATGCCGTGTCCGGCGATCTCGGCGATCGTGCCGAGCGCGGCGCCGAGGACGATCTTGTCGAGCTTCGACGACGTCTCGATCGTCTCGGCCTCCTCGATCATCAGCGCCTGGATGTTGCCATGCTGCTCGTACAGCGTTCGGACGTCCGGTGACGCGTCGACCATCGAGGCCAGGCGGGATTCCTGCTCGCTGGTCAGCGACTTCTCGTAGTGTCCGATGATCAGTTCTTCGGCTGTCATACCTTGTCGGCGAAATAGGGAGAGAGAATCTCGTGCAGCTTCTGCTTGCCTCGAAAGATCCGGACCTTGACCGTGGCCAGCTTCGTGCCGGTGATCTCCGAAATCTCGTTGTAGCTGAATCCGCTGTACACACGCAACACCAGCGCCTCGCGAAGATCAGGGGGTAGCTGATCGATCGCTCCACGCAGAACCTCCGAGCTGATCTCGAACTCCGGCTCCTCCTCGGTGGGCAGCGAATCCTGGACCTCCTCGAGCGACACATGCTGGACGTTGTCGCGCAGAGCGTTCAGACAGAGGTTGCGCGCGATCGCGAAGAGCCAGCCGGCGAAGTTCCCGGACTTGAAGTTCTCGGCCTTGCGGGCAACGCGCACGAAGGTCTCCTGAAAGACATCTTCGGCGAGCTCCCGTGAGGAGACCATCTTGAGGCAGTACGCGAGGACTCTCCGCTTGTAGCGCTCATAGAGGGCGACGAACGCACGTTCGTCACCGTTCTTGAACCGCTCCATCAGATCTTCATCGCGGACCGATGTATTGCGCGCGCTCTCGGTCATGTGTGCTCAGGAACCCGAACGGGTGGGAAAGGTTACCCGTCAAGATGTAGCGCGATGTACACCCGCGCAAATGCAAACGTGTCTCCGCGAACATGCCTCAAGCCGGCGAGATTCTGCCGGTGGGCAGTATATTCGGCGCTGTGTCGAACCCTCGCCCCCCAGAGTTCTCCGCCGCACCTTGATATCTCACGGACTACGCAATCGGATATCCCATGCACTCCGGCTATTACCGCTTCCCCACCGTCCAGGGTGACACCGTCGTCTTCGCGAGCGAGGACGACCTCTGGGCCGTCGCGACTTCCGGCGGCATTGCGCACCGGCTGACATCGAGCCTGAGCGAGGCCTCGCGACCGACGCTGTCGCCGGACGGCACATGGCTCGCGTTCGCCGCGCGCGAGGAGGGCCACAACGAGCTGTACGTCATGCCGGCGTCCGGGGGCGAGCCGGTGCGCCTGAGCTACTTCGGCGCGATCACCCGTCCGGTCGGCTGGACTCCGGACGGATCGCGTATCGTCTTCGTGACCAACCACGGCCAGCCGTTCCCGAACATCCTTCGCGTCTTCACGATCGCGCCGACCGGCGGCGACTACGAGGAGCTGCCGGTCGGACCCGCGAGCTCGATCTCGTTCGGACCGAACGGCGCAGTGGTCATCGGACGCAACACCGCCGACCCGGCGCGCTGGAAGCGCTATCGCGGCGGCACCGCCGGCGAGCTGTGGGTCGATCCGGATGGCGGCGGCCAGTTTCGTCGCCTGCTCTCGGTCCGCGGCAACCTCGCAGCGCCGATGTGGGTCGGCCAGCGCATCTACTTCGTGAGCGATCACGAGGGTCACGGCAATCTCTACAGCACCGATGCCGCAGGCGGCGACCTCAGACGGCACACCGATCACGAGGAGTACTACGCCCGCAACCCGTCGACCGACGGCGTGCGGATCGTCTATCATGCCGGCGCCGATCTCTGGCTCTACGATCCCGCCACCGACACGACCACGACGATCGACGTCGAGTATCCCTCGCCCCGCACGCAGCGCGGCCGCCGCTTCGTCGACGGCAGCCGCTACCTGCAGAGCTTCGGACTGCACCCGCAGGGACACTCCGTCGTGCTGACGATGCGCGGCAAGCCGATCACGATGGGAGCGTTCAGCGGCCCGGTCGTGCAGCACGGTGAGCTGCACGGCGTGCGCTACCGCCTGGCGCGCTACCTCAACGACGGCCGCCGGCTCGTCGCCATCGCCGATCACGACGGCGAGGAAACGGTCGTCATCATCGACACCGACAGCGCCGAGTCGGAGCAGCGCCTCGACGGCCTCGACATCGGCCGACCGGTCGAGCTCGCCGTCAGCCCGACCGCCGACCGCATCGCCATCAGCAACCAGCGCAACGAAACGCTCATCGTCGATCTGACCACGCGCGAGGTGAAGGTCATCGACCGCAGCGTCACGCTGCACAGCGCGGCGATCGCCTGGAGCCCCGACGGACGCTGGCTTGCGTTCAATCGCGCCGACGGTCCGGAGACGTCGTACCTGATGATCGCCGACGCCGAGACCGGCGAGCGCCACCAGGTGACCGAGCCGCTGTTGGAGGATCGCAATCCGGCGTTCGATCCGGAGGGGAAGTACCTGTACTTCATCTCGCACCGCGAGTTCAATCCCGTCTACGACAACCTCCACTTCGACCTCGGCTTTCCGCGCGGCGTCCGTCCATACCTCGTGACGCTGCGACGCGACACTCCGAATCCCTTCCTACCGAAGCCGAAGGCTCCGGTCGACGCGACCGAGAAGCTCGCGCTCGAGAGCATCGTCGAGGAGGTGAAGAAATCCGACGAGAAGGACGCCGAGAAACCGCCGCAGGTCGAGATCGACTTCGATGGGATCGCGCGACGCATCGTTCCGTTCCCCGTGAAGGAGGGACGCTACTCGCAGATCAGGGGAATCAAGGGCAAGGCGATCTTCATCAACAACCCGATCGAGGGCACGCTCGACGCATCGTTCGGCGAAAAGCAGGAGCCCAGCGGCACGCTCGACGCCTACGACTTCGAGCAGTGCAAGCAGGAGAAGGTCGCCGCGGGCGTCGACGAATTCGAGCTCTCCGGCGACGGCTCGGCGCTGGTGTATCGCTCGGGCAGCCGGCTCCGCGTCGTGAGCACGCGCGGACGGCTCGAGGTCAAGCCGGGCGACGCGCCGGGACGCGAGAGCGGCTGGCTCGACCTGGCGCGTCCGCGAATCCCGGTGGTGCCGGGCGCGGAATGGCGTCAGATGTTCCGCGAGGCGTGGCGGCTACAGCGCGATTACTTCTGGACCGAGGGAATGCTCGGCATCGACTGGAACGCGATCTACGATCGCTACGCTCCGTTGGTCGAGCGGCTCGGCACGCGAGCGGAGCTCAGCGATCTGATCTGGGAGATGCACGGCGAGCTCGGCACGTCGCACGCGTACGAGTCGGGCGGTGACTACCGTCCCTCCCCCACCTACCTGCAGGGCTTCCTCGGCGCGGACTTCACGCTCGACGACAACGGCGAGTGGACGGTGAAGAAGATCGTGCGCGGCGACGCGTGGAGCGATCGCTTCGGGTCGCCGCTGGAGTCGCCCGGCGTCAACATCGCCGAGGGCGACGTGCTCGTGGCGATCAACGGCCGGCGGGTCTCGCAGAAGCGGCATCCGAACGAGCTGCTCGTGAACACCGCGCGCACGGAGATCCAGCTCGAGTTCCGGCCGAAGGGCGCCCAGGAGACACGCACCGTGACCGTCCGCACACTGGCGAACGAACAGCCGGCGCGCTATCGCGAGTGGGTCGAGGAGAACCGACTCCGAGTGCACGAGGCGACCGGCGGCAAGGTCGGCTACGTCCATGTGCCGAACATGGGACCGTTCGGCTACAGCGAGTTCCACCGCGGGTTCCTCAGCGAGGTCGGCCGCGGGTCGCTCATCGTCGACGTGCGCTTCAACGGCGGCGGGCACGTCTCGCAGCTCCTTCTCGAGAAGCTCGCGCGGCGCGTGCTCGGCTACAACCTCGCGCGCTATACCGTGCCGACGCCGTATCCCGATTACGCGCTCAGCGGCGCGCTCGTCGCGCTGACCAACGAGAACGCGGGCAGCGACGGCGACATCTTCTCGCACGGCTTCAAGATGATGAAGCTCGGCCCGCTGATCGGCAAGCGCACGTGGGGCGGCGTCGTCGGCATCTGGCCGCGCAACCCGCTCGTCGACGGCTCGGTGACGACGCAGCCGGAGTTCTCGTTCTGGTTCGAGGACGTCAAGTGGGGCGTCGAGAACTACGGCACCGACCCCGACATCGACGTCGACATCACGCCGCAGGACTACGTCGCCGGGCGCGACACGCAGCTCGAGCGAGCGATCGAGGAGGTCATGCGCCTCCTCGAGACGAACGCCCGCACGATGCCCGAGTTCACCGAGCGACCGGTGCTCGCCGCGGCGGGGCTGCCGGTGCGGAACTAGCGACCTCTCGCGCGATCGAGTTGCGGTGGCAGCGTGTGCGTGGATCGGGGAGTTCCCGATACCGGCACGATTTGGGATCGGTTAACCTGTGCAGTATCAATACCCACGGGTCCTGAGCGAATGCGGTCAGGACCCGTGAGCGCACATGCACACACCATCGACGCGGAGACCACCATGAAAGGCTTCATCGCCGACATCGAGGAGCGCACGGAGAAGAACCCGGATTTCCGTCACGTGATCTACACCGGTCCGAACATGCAGCTTGTGCTCATGTCGCTCGAGCCCGGCGAGGAGATCGGCGCCGAAGTGCACGAGCACACCGACCAGTACTTTCGGGTCGAGGAGGGCAAGGGAGTGATCGTGATGGACGGGAAGGAGACGGCGATCGAAAGCGACACGGCGATCGTGGTGCCTGCCGGCATGCGGCACAACGTGCGGAACACCGGCAGCAAGGCGCTCAAGCTCTACACGATCTACGCGCCGCCGGAGCATGCCGGCAGGCACCACGATCGCCGTGTCGCTTTCGATCGCCGTCTCCTTCCCGTCCATCACGATCACTCCCTCGCCCTCCTCGACCCGAAAGAACTGGTCG
>DATLHO010000272.1:0-25070 GCA_035539855.1 Kapaibacterium sp. (SeqCode)
CAGATGTTCCACCAGGACGACATCCGCGCCGGGATCGTCAACTACCTGAAGACGGGAATCCTCTATGCCGACGTCCTGACGACCGTCAGCGTCACGTACGCGCGCGAGATCCAGACGCCCGAGTACGGCTCGGGCCTGCACTCGATCCTGCGCTCGCGATCCGGCGCGCTCGTCGGCATCGTCAACGGCGTCGACTACGATGAGTGGTCGCCCGAGAAGGACCGGCACATCCCCCATCGCTTTTCGGCCGACGACCTCTCCGGCAAGGAGCTCGACAAGCGCGCGCTGCTCGAGACGCTGGGCCTTCACTACGATCCGAACGTCCCGGTGCTCGGGATCGTCTCGCGCCTGACCGCGCAGAAGGGATTCGACCTGCTGCCTGACGCGCTCGGTCCGGTCATCCAGGCGCACCACGTCCGCGTCGCGGTGCTCGGCAGCGGCGAGACGCGGTACGAGCGATTCTTCGAGCGACTGCAGGCGAGCTCCGGCGGCAAGCTCACGTTCTACAAGGGCTTCTCGAACGAGCTCGCGCACCTGATCGAGGCGGGCTCGGACATCTTCCTGATGCCGTCGCACTACGAGCCGTGCGGACTCAACCAGATCTATTCGCTGCGCTACGGCACGGTACCGGTGGTGCGCCGCACGGGCGGCCTCGCGGACACGGTGCAGCAGTACGATCCGGCGACCGCCAGGGGCAACGGCTTCGTCTTCGAGCGCTACGAGGCGTCGGCGCTGCGGCGCTCGATCGAGGGCGCGATCACGGCCTTCCACCAGAAGCCGCACTGGCGCCGCATCGTCCGCAACGCCATGGCCGCCGACTGGTCATGGGAGCACCAGGTGAAGGAATATCTGCGGTTGTTCGAGCGCCTGGCGCGCTGAACGACGGCCGAAACGCGGTGCCGGGCACTCGAATGCGGCCCGAATCGTCATTGTTCGGGCGCGACAGGTGCGTCGCGAGGGTAACGGTCGGTATACGATCTTGTGGAGATCGCGCCGTTTTTCTACGTTGAGGGAATCCCTACCATTTGGTCGGGTATGATCGAGGGACGTTCGTGAAAGTATCGGCCCAGGAGGAATACGGGCTCAGGTGCATCCTGCAGCTCGCGGCACAGCCGGCCGGAGCCCCTATGACGGTGGGCGAGATCGCCCGTCGTGAGGGGATCTCGGCGGCGTATGCCGAAAAACTCCTCCGAATCCTCGGAAAGGCCGGCCTGACCCACGGGATTCGCGGCGCCAACGGCGGTTACGCCCTGGCCCGCTCGGCCGAGCAGATCACGCTCGGCGACGTTTCGCGGGCCCTCGACGGCCGCCAGACGTGGGACGAGATCTGCACGAAGCACACCGGAGACCGCGACACGTGCATCCATGAGGGGTCGTGTCGGATCCTGCCGATCTGGCAGGGGATCACCGGGTACGTCCACGGCCTGCTCGACAGCATCAGCATCTCGCAGCTCCTGCGCGGTCAGGCGGTTCCGCCGGCTCCGATCGCGCCCGAGTCGCTGAGGATCATCAACGGCTCCCTGTTCTTCGGCGCAGATACATGACTCTTTCGTCGGCATTCGTCCGATGACCGCGCGGTTTTCTCGAGCGACGACACAGCACACATTTCCAGTCAAGCACCCGGACGACGGTCCGTGGAGGATTCCCGAGAGCGATGGCAACTGAAACGAGCACGATCGAAACGCTGGCGAATCAGGAATACAAGTACGGATTCGTTACCGACATCGAGGCCGACGCGCTGCCGCCGGGCCTGAGCGAGGACGTCATTCGCGTGATCTCGGCGAAGAAGAACGAGCCGGAGTTCATGCTCGAGTGGCGGCTGAAGGCCTATCGCTCCTGGCTGAAGATGGACGCCGCCGAGGGCGAGCCGACCTGGGCGAAGGTCTCCTACCCGAAGATCGACTACCAGGACATCATCTACTACTCGGCGCCGAAGCAGAAGAAGCAGCTCGAGAGTCTCGACGAGGTCGACCCGGAGCTGCTGCGCACCTACGAGAAGCTCGGCATTCCGCTCGACGAGCAGAAGGCGCTCGCCGGCGTCGCGGTCGACGCGGTGTTCGACTCGGTGTCGGTGGCGACGACCTTCCGCGCCAAGCTCTACGAGCTGGGGATCATCTTCTGCTCGTTCTCCGAGGCGGTCGTCAACCATCCGGAGCTCGTGCGGCAGTACCTCGGATCGGTCGTGCCGATCAACGACAACTTCTTCGCCGCGCTGAACTCCGCGGTCTTCTCCGACGGCTCGTTCGTCTACATCCCGAAGGGCGTGCGCTGCCCGATGGAGCTCTCGACGTTCTTCCGGATCAACGCCGCGAACACCGGCCAGTTCGAGCGCACGCTGATCATCGCCGACGAGGGCAGCTACGTGAGCTACCTCGAGGGCTGCACCGCTCCGATGCGCGACGAGAACCAGCTTCACGCCGCGGTCGTCGAGCTCATCGCGCTCGAGGGCGCGACGATCAAGTATTCGACCGTGCAGAACTGGTACGCCGGCGACAAGGAGGGCCGTGGCGGCATCTACAACTTCGTGACGAAGCGCGGCGCGTGTCTCGGTCGCAATTCGAAGATCTCGTGGACCCAGGTCGAGACCGGCTCGGCGATCACCTGGAAGTACCCGAGCGTCATCCTCAAGGGCGACAACTCGGTTGGCGAATTCTACTCGGTCGCGCTGACGAACCACAAGCAGCAGGCCGATACCGGAACGAAGATGCTGCACATCGGGAAGAACACCCGCAGCACGATCATCTCGAAGGGCATCTCCGCCGGCAACGGCCAGAACACCTATCGCGGCCTGGTCAGCATCGGACCGAACGCCGAGAACGCGCGCAACTACACGCAGTGCGACTCGCTGCTGCTCGGCGACCGATGCGGCGCGCACACGTTCCCGTACATCGACGTGCGCAACGAGAGCTCCAGCGTCGAGCACGAGGCATCGACGTCGAAGATCTCCGAAGACCAGCTCTTCTACTGCCGCCAGCGCGGCATCAGCGGAGAGAACGCCGTCTCGATGATCATCAACGGCTTCTGCAAGGAGGTCTTCAAGAACCTCCCGATGGAGTTCGCCGTCGAGGCGACAAAACTCCTCGGCATCTCCCTGGAAGGAAGCGTAGGCTAACGCCAACCCAGTCGCCTCGTGACATCTGACATCTGACCTCTGACATCTGACCTCTGACAACAATGCTCGAAATCAAGAACCTCCACGCCAGTGTCGACGGCACCGAGATCCTCAAGGGAATCGACCTGACGATCAATGCCGGCGAGATCCACGCGATCATGGGTCCCAACGGCTCCGGCAAGAGCACGCTCGCCCAGGTGCTCGCGGGCCACGACGACTATGAGGTCACCGAGGGCCAGGTGCTGTACTTCGGCCGGGACCTGCTGGAGATGTCGACCGAGGAGCGTGCCCGCGAGGGTGTGTTCCTGGCGTTCCAGTATCCGGTCGAGATCCCGGGCGTCAGCAACGCCTACTTCCTGCGCGCCGCGCTCAACGAGAAGCGCAAGCATCGTGGTGAGGAGGAGCTCGACGCGATGGAGTTTCTCGGACTTCTCAAGGAGAAGATGAAGGTCGTGGAGATGGAGCCGACGCTGATGAACCGCGCGATCAACGAGGGCTTCTCCGGCGGCGAGAAGAAGCGCAACGAGATCCTGCAGATGGCGGTGCTCGAGCCGAAGCTCGCGATCCTCGACGAGACCGATTCGGGACTGGACATCGACGCGCTTCGCATCGTCGCCAACGGCGTCAACCAGCTTCGCTCGCCCGACCATGCGGCGATCGTCGTGACGCACTACCAGCGGCTGCTCAACTACATCATCCCCGATTACGTGCACGTGCTCGTCGGCGGCCGCGTCGTCAAGTCCGGCGGCAAGGAGCTCGCGATGGAGCTCGAGGCCCGCGGTTACGACTGGGTCCGGGACGAGATCGCAGCGTAAGCGGATCGAAGCGTCGTCGAACATCTCGCGGGCGGCCACCGTCGCCCGGCATCAACGCTGGCTCTTTGCGCCTATACCATGCAGACTACCGACAGGAAGGATCAGTATCTCGCCGACTACGAGTCGTTCGCCGGAAACGGCGCGGCCTCGGATCCGTCGTGGCTCACCGCGCTTCGCACCGCGGCGATCGAGCGCTTCGCGGACTCGCGCTTCCCGACCACGCGTGACGAGGAGTGGCGCTTCACGAACGTGCAGGCGATCGCCGACGGAACGTTCCGCACCGCGAGCGCCGCGCCGTCGATCGGACCCGATCGCATCGCAGCGATGCTGCCGGGCTCGAGCCAGTGGAGCCGTCTCGTCTTCGTCGACGGTCGCTACTCGCGCGAGCATTCGTCGCGGACCGAGGCCTGGAGCGGCGCGACCGTCGGCAACATCGCAGAGCTCGCGGGCCGTGGCGGAGCGCTCGAGGCGACGCTCGGCAGCGTCATCGACGCGTCGGAGAACGCGTTCGTGGCGCTGAACACGGCGTTCGTGCACGACGGCGCGTTCATCGAGATCCCTGCGGGCGTCGAGATCTCCGAGCCGTTGCACCTGCTGTTCGTCAGCACCGGCGTCGACGGCGTTGCGAGCCATCCGCGCGTGCTCATCGTCGGCGGTCGCTCGTCGGCCGCGAGCGTGATCGAGAGCTACGTCTCGCTCGCCGGCGGTCGCTCGCTGACCAACGCGGTGACCGAGGTCGTGCTCGAGGATAACGCCTCGGTGAAGCACTACCGGCTGCAGCGCGAGAGCGAGAGCAGCTACCACATCGCGACGCTCGAGGCCCGGCAGGGACGCGACAGCCGCTTCGAGTCGTTCAACCTGGTCGTCGGCGGAGCGCTCACGCGCAGCAACCTGACGCTGCGCTTCGCCGGCGAGGGAATCGAGTCGTGGCTCAACGGACTGTACGTCGTCGGCGGCACGCAGCACGTCGACAACCACACGTTCATCGACCACGCTGTTCCGCACTGCAACAGCCACGAGCTCTACAAGGGGATCCTCACCGAGTCGTCGCGCGCCGTGTTCAGCGGCAAGGTGCTCGTGCGCGAGGATGCCCAGAAGACGGACGCGAAGCAGACCAACCGGAACCTGCTGCTGTCGAAGGACGCGCGCGTCAACACCAAGCCGATGCTCGAGATCTTCGCCGACGACGTCAAGTGCACGCATGGCGCGACGGTCGGGCAGCTCGACCCCGACGCGCTGTTCTACCTGAAGAGCCGCGGCATGAGCGCCGAGGTCTCGAAGGTGCTGCTGACGCACGGCTTCGCGATGGAGGCGCTCGACCGGATCGACAACGACGTGCTGCGCGAGGAGATGGACAGGATCGTACTCTCGAAGCTCGAAGGGAATGAATACCACTAGTGTAACCGACGCCGGCGCGACCGCCCTGGACATCGAGGCGATCCGCGCCGAGTTCCCGGTGCTCGACCAGCAGGTGCGGGGCAGGCAGCTCGTGTACCTCGACAACGCCGCGACGACTCAGAAGCCGCGTCAGGTGGTCGAGGAGATCGCGCGGTACTACTACGAGGACAACGCCAACGTCCATCGCGGGGTGCACACGCTGAGCCAGCGCGCGACGAAGTCGTTCGACGCGGTGCGCCGCAAGGTCAGGGAGTTCGTCAACGCGGCCGACGAGCGCGAGATCATCTTCGTGCGCGGCGCGACCGAGGCGATCAACCTCGTCGCCCAGAGCTACGGACGCAGCTTCATCGGCGCCGGCGACGAGATCGTCATCTCGGAGATGGAGCACCACTCCGACATCGTCCCGTGGCAGATGGTCTGCGAGCAAACCGGCGCGACGCTTCGGACGATCCCATTCAACGACCGCGGCGAGCTGCGCCTCGACGTCCTCGCCGGGATGCTCTCCGAGCGCACGAAGCTCGTCGCCTGCGTGCACGTCTCGAACGCGCTCGGCACGATCAATCCGATCAAGGAGATCGCGGCGATGGCGCACGCGCACGGCGCGGTGATGCTCGTCGACGGAGCCCAGGCGGCGCCGCACCTGCGCATCGACGTGCAGGATCTCGGCTGCGACTTCTACACGATCTCGAGCCACAAGATGTACGGTCCGACCGGCATCGGCGCGCTCTACGGACGGCGCGAGCTGCTCGAGAAGATGCCGCCGTACCAGGGCGGTGGCGACATGATCGCTTCGGTCACGTTCGAGAAGACCGAGTACAACGTCCTGCCGTACAAGTTCGAGGCGGGCACGCCGAACATCGAGGGCGTGATCGCCTTCGGCGCGGCGATCGACTTCTTCGAGCGCATCGGCATCGAGCGCATTGCCGCGCACGAGGCCGACCTGCTCGCGTACGCGACCGAGAAGATCTCACAGATCCCCGGCGTCACGATCATCGGACGCGCCGCGAACAAGGCGAGCGTGCTGTCGTTCGTTCTCGAGGGAGTGCATGCGCACGACATCGGGACGATTCTCGACTTCGACGGCATCGCCATCCGCGCCGGTCATCACTGCGCGCAGCCGGTGATGCAGTGCTACGGCATCGCGGCGACGGCGCGCGCGTCGTTCGCGATCTACAATACCCGTCAGGAGGTCGACGCGCTCGTCGCGGCCCTCGCGAAGGTGAAGGAGGTATTCGGCTGATGTCCGATCTGAGCGAGCTCTACCAGGACATGATCCTGGATCACAACCGCAGCCCCCGGAACTTCCGCGCGATGCCGGACGCGACGGCCCTCGCGCACGGACACAACCCGCTCTGCGGCGACAACGTCACGATCTACGTCAAGCTCGAGGGCGAGCGCATCGTCGACGTCTCGTTCGAAGGCTCCGGCTGTGCGATCTCCAAGGCCTCGGCCTCGATGATGACGGCGGAGCTCAAGGGGAAGACCCGCGAAGAGGCCGAGACTCTATTCGAGCGCGTGCATGACATGCTCACGCGCGAGGCGGGCACGTTCGTCGACATCGAGGGGCTCGGCAAGCTCGCCGTGCTTTCCGGCGTCTCGGAATTCCCCGCGCGTGTCAAGTGCGCGAGCCTGCCGTGGCACACCGTGCACACGGCGCTCGAAGGCGGCGAGACGGTCTCGACCGAGTGATCCGAACGTCATGAAGGACTGGCTGAGAACGAGCATGGCACGTTGGAAGAAGGACAACAGGATCGAACCTGTCACACCCAGCACCACGAGTGGAGACACCATGAGTGAGCGAACCGAAGAGCGCCACGACGGCACCGCTGACGAGGCCGCGAAGGGATTCTGTCAGGACGAGCATCCGCACGCGCCGGTCGTCGTGCCGCACTCGCTCAACGCGCTGGTGATCGAGGCACAGGTGATCGACGCGCTCGAGACCGTGTTCGATCCCGAGATCCCCGTGAACATCTACGAGCTCGGTCTGATCTACGACGTGAAGGTAAGCGACGATGGTGCGGTGCTCGTGACGATGACGCTCACGGCGCCGAGCTGTCCGGCGGCTCAGACGCTCCCGGTCGAAGTCGAGCAGAAGGTGCGCGCGATACCCGGCGTCACCGACTCGAAGGTCGAGATCACCTTCGATCCACCGTGGTCGATGGAGAAGATGTCCGACGCCGCGCGACTGCACCTCGGCTTCATGTAGACCTCGCAGCAATCCACACCGTCGATGAAGTACTTCCTTGTTCCTCTCATGGCCGCGGTCTCCGGCGCCCTTATGTCGCTCGCCTGGATCGGCCACCTTCGGTTCAAGGCCTGGAGCTTCATGACGGCTCTGTTGCTGAGCTGGCTGATCGTGCTGCCGGAGTATATCCTGAACGTCTTCGCGGCACGATGGGGACGCCCGGAGTTCACGGCCGGCCAGATTGCAGCGATCCACCTGGCGGCTGGGGTGATCTGCGTGGCGCTCGTTTCGCGACTGTTTCTCGACGAGCCGATGAGCTCACGCCAGATGGCGGGCTTCGCGCTGATGGGCGCCTCCGTCATGCTGATCGTGTTCAAGTGACTTTCGATCGTCCCGACAAGACCGCCATCGGATCGGACCGGCGCCGCGCGAGCGTCCTGAAGACGCTTCGCAGGGTGTACTTCTCCGGCGACAATCCATTCTTCACCGCGCTCCATTCGATCGGCATCGAGATCGTCGCCTGTGGCGTCGCGCGCAGCGTGTAGGGTGCGACCATGTGATGCCCGCGCACGTTCTGCATGACGTCCACGTAGAGCCGCCCCTTCCTCTTCGCCTTGCTCCGCTCGACCGTCGCCAGGTCCGGAAGCGCTTCGACGAGCGTCTCCGCGATCTCCATCGCCCACTCACGCGCCGCATCGTCGTCCCCCCTTTGCGTCCACGGCACGAGCACGTGCAGTCCGCTCCTGCCCGATGTCTTCACCGCCGACTCGACATCCCGCTCGACGAGAATCTCATGCAGTCCACGCGCGACCGTGATGACGTCGGAGAATGGGCGCTCGCCGGGATCGAGATCGAAGAGTACGACGTCGGGCCGATCGAGCGAGCCGACGCGTGACATCCAGACGTGGAAGGTGATCGCACCCTGGTTGGCGAGGTAGAGCAGCGTCTCGACATCGTTGACGAGCGCGTAGTTGACGGGCTTGCCGGACTCGCTCGGCAGCTCGACGCGCGGGATCCACGACGCCGTGTATGCCGGCGTGTTCTTCTGCCAGAAGCTCGGCCTGCCCTCGCCCAGCCCATCGGGAAAGCGCTCGAGCGTGACCGGACGATCCTTCAGGTGCGGAATCATCAGCGGCGCGATCCGCTCGTAGTACGCAAGCACCTCTCCCTTGGTGATTCCCGCGTCGGGGAACATGACCTTCGCCTCGTTGGTCGTGCGCACCTCGTCGGGCGCCTCGCCCTTCCGACTGACGCGACCGCTGCGCGGTATTGCGCGTGCCGTGCCGGAGTCTGCGCGCGCGCTCGCACTGTTGCCGGGGTCGGCCATCTCTTCGCCGTCACTGCTGAGTGCGAACTCGTCCCGTCGCTTCATGAGCAGCCACTGGTTCTTGCCGCTGCGCTCGCCGGTGCGGATGAGAATGAAGCGCCCCTTGAGCCTGTTACCGTCGAGCTCGACCTCCAGTCGGCCGGCGTCGATCGCCTCGGTCACGGTCGTCGCGTCGTCCTTGTCGTCGGGCACGAACGCATACGTGCCGGTGTCCCAGATCTCGACGTGACCGGCGCCATACTGTCCTTTGGGAATGTCTCCACTGAACGTCGCGTACGCGAGCGGGTGGTCCTCGACCTCGATCGCGAGCCGGCGGATCTTCGTGTCGAGCGTCGGCTCCTTCGTCACCGCCCAGCTCTTGAGCACGCCGTCGGCCTCGAGCCGAAAGTCGTAGTGCAGCCGCGTCGCGTGATGCTCCTGGACGACGAAGATCGGCTTCCTGTGCCGCTTCGCCCTGGCAGAGTCCGAGGGCTCGCTCGTGATCGAGAAGTCGCGCTTGCGACGATACTCCTTCAGTGACATGACGTTGCCCGGTTGTCGTTCGACACCGATAGGCGCAACCATTGGGCCAGTGTGACCTCGTCCGGCGTCGGGACTCTTACTGCAAGATGAGCGAGGACCGCGCCGCATCAGGGCGCAGCAACAGGTTCTCGCGGAGCGTCCCACCCCCCCTTCCCGTCCAGCGTAAGCACACCTCAACCTCCGAGGAAAGGCAATGAAGGGCACACCCATCATGTACGTCGGCATCGTCGTGGCATCGTTCGTCTTCGCGACGACAGGATGCGACGAGCCCTCCCCGACGACTCCCCAATCCGGCTCCGTCAACAAAGGATCGGCGACCACTGCACAGTCGGCGATGCTCGCCATCAGCGGCGACGATGCGATCGCAGTGCACGACACCGCGATCTACCAGTTCGACGCGGATGCAGCGGCCGCGTACTTCACCGGCGGCGACGCGAATCAGCGTCGCAACGCCGCGCGGCAGCAGCGCTGCACGTTCTGGAGCGGTGGCGCGCTGCGAAGCGACACCGTTGGTGGTGGTAAGAACAGAGTCATCATCTCTCCCGCCAGCTCGACGCCTGTAGCCGCGCAGACCGCATGGGATCTCACGTCGTCGACCACGTCGACAGTCGACCTCGAATTCGAAGGGTTGATCATCGGGGAGTCGTGGATGGCGAACGCGCAACACCCGATCGGCGACGACGGCACCGGCAGTGGCGGCAAGTACTCGTTCTCGCTCCGCAACGAGGACGGCACGAGCCGCGTGACCGACCTCGCCTACTCGATCGACGGCGGTGCGACGTGGACGTCGATCTCCGCGACCCAAGGTCACGTCGACGACATCGAGTACGTCAAGACCGCCGGCAACACTGACCTGTACGACGGCTGGGTCGCCTCCATTCTCCTCAACGACACGCATCCCGGCAACGACGACGACGGCGCGGACATCGAGACGTTCTCGATCGCGATCGACGACGTACCCGCCGGAGACCACGACGTGCAGGTGCGCGCGACCATCAAGGGCGTCGAGGCGCTCACGACGCACTCATTCTCCGTCACACGCTCTCTCACCGTGAGCGCGGCGAACTGCGCGGACTGATCGACAATTCTTCCCACCGGAGCGCTCGCGCGCCGGTACCACGACAAGGATGGCGGGACTGCTCGAGCGGTTCCGCCATCGCTTGTTTTCGGCGGCCGCGCTTGTGGCTACCGAGGCTTCGCCATAGATTGCGGTGTCAAGTATACTTTACATCCCTCGATGCCCGACAACGACCAGGAGATCGGCTCGAACCTCCGCACGGTGCGCCAGGATCGCTCTCTGACGCAGGCACAGCTGGCCGCGCTCGTTGGGGTCAGCCGCCAGACGATCAACTACATCGAGCAGGGAACGTACTGCCCGTCGACGCGACTGGCACTGCAGCTGGCCGACGTGCTCGGGGTGGTCGTGGAGGATCTCTTTTACCTGACACACGGCGCGTCCGCCAAATCCCGGAGCTGACGATGAACCTCGCGACCCACCCTCAACCGCTGGAACTCCAGGACTCTCCCAACAGTGTCGGCGAGCTCGACGAACGTCAGCGCGCCAGGCTGCACGCGGCCTCGCACAAGACGCTTCGCGTGGCGATGATCGCGTTGCTCGTGGCCTTCGCCTTTCTGAGCTTCTATACCGACGACCTCGTCATTAAGGGCGCCATAGGTCTCGTCGTCTTCGCAACGCTGGGCGCGGAGACCTGGTTCCAGCGCCACGAAGGTGTCCACGACGAGCTAGAAACGATGACGTATTCCAGGATCGCGCGCGAGCCGGTCTTCGGAGCGGGTACCGTGCGCATGTTCGCCTGGTTCCTGGTCCTGTCGCTTGGCAGTCACTACGCCGGTGGGACCCTGACGTGGTCCGTACTTCCTACGATCCTCATTCAGGTCACCGCGACAGCGCTCTTCATCGGCTGGACACTGCGTGCGCTCGCACGCCGCGAATTGCGCAGGTCCGACGACTCTACGAAGGATCCAGCATACACGCACGGGCGCCGGCTCGGCCGGTGGATCGCCGAAAAGCTACGCCGTCGAGTATAATGCGGTCGCTGGCGTCCTGCCTCGTGACAGAGCTCAACGAGAATTCCCATGCCGACGAAATTTGAATCGCATTTCCAGGTCCGCCCTGACGACATCGACATGTTCCAGCACGTGCACAACAGCACGTACTTCGATTACGTGCTCGCCGCGCGTTACGACCAGATGGAGCGGTGTTATGGGATGTCGATGGAGGAGTTTCTGAAGCTCGGCTTCGGCTGGGTCGTGCGCATCGCGCATGTCGAGTACAAGCGGCCTCTCGGGCTCGGTGATCGCTTCGTCGTGCGCACGTGGATCGAGGAGCTCAAGCGCTTCGGCGTCATCGTGCGCTTCGAGATCGAGCGCGCCGGCGACGGCTCGAGCGCGTGCGTCGGCTGGTTCGACTACGTCATGATCAACACCTCGTCGGGACGGCCCGAGGAGATTCCCGCGTTCATCGTCGAGAAGTACTCGGTCTGATGCCCCTTCTCGACTCCACCTTTTCGCCGCGGCCGTACCTGCGCGGCGGCCACCTGCAGACGATTCTCCCGAGCGTGGTGCGTCGCGTCGACGACGTCGCCTACGAGCGCGAGCGCATTGCGACGCCCGACGGCGACTTCCTCGATCTCGACTGGGTTCGCTCCGCTCGTCGCCGCGTCGTCATCGTGTCGCACGGCCTCGAGGGCAATTCGTCGCGCGCGTACGTTCGCGGCATGGCGCGAGCGCTGCGCGACGCGGGATTCGACGTCCTCGCCTGGAACTACCGCGGCTGCAGCGGTGAGCCCAACCGGCTTCTGCGCTCCTACCACAGCGGCGCCAGCGACGACCTCGGCGTCGTCATCGAGCACGTCGCCTCGCTCGAGCGCTACGACGCGATCGCGCTGGTCGGATTCAGCCTGGGCGGGAACATCACGCTGAAGTACCTGGGCGAGACCGGCGACGGAGCGCACCCGCTCGTGCGTGCGGCGGTCGCGTTCTCCGTGCCCGCCGATCTCGCCTCGAGCGCGCATCGCCTGGCCGAGCGCGCCAACGCGATCTACATGCGCCGCTTCTTGACGACGCTGCGCGCGAAGATGCTCGCGAAGGCATCGTTGATGCCGCCGACGATATCGCTCGAGGGCATCGATCGCGTCCGCACCTTCCTCGAATTCGACGACCGCTACACCGCACCGATCCACGGTTACCGCGACGGTCCCGATTACTGGACTCGCGCGTCGAGCCGGCCGCTGCTCGCCGGCATCCGCCGCCCCACACTGCTGGTCAACGCCCTCGACGATCCGTTCCTCACACCGCAATGCATGCCGTTCGACGAGGCGCGCGCCAGCGAGCATTTCCACTTCGAAGCCCCGGCTCATGGCGGGCACGTGGGGTTCATGGAGCGGTGGGATCGCTACTGGTCGGAGGCGCGCGCCGTCGCGTTCCTACGGCGCTGGATCGGTCACATGCTGTAACGCCCCGCGTCGATGACGTGTACCTCCCATCGTCGGTCGCTTCGCGCGCCGCCGATGCCGGCACCGGTCGCGAGTCCCTCCCCATCGCACCGCTGCCGCAGGAACCGCATGTGTCATCACTCAACCGCGGGGTCTGCTCATGTCCAGTTTCACCAGTCCGCTCGCAGCCCTATTCGTCGGCGCACTCCTGTCCTCGCTGATCGTCTCGTGCTCCAGCCCCGATCGCTCAAGTGCCGACAGCGCACGCGCCGCCGCACGCACCCGACTTCCGAACACGCAGATGGCGCGCGCGCCCTCGGCGCAGTATCTGAACGAGTTCTCCGCGACCGCGGAGATCGCCGTGCGTGCCGATGGTTCGAACGACATCGGCGCGATCGCCGACACGGCGATGTCGATCGAGGAGTACGCGTCGATCATCGAGAACCCGTTCGTGCCCGCGACCGACGAGCCATTGTCGACCTTCTCGATCGACGTCGACGCGGCGAGCTACAGCAACGCGCGCCGGTTCATCACCGACGGCATGCTTCCGCCTCCGGATGCCGTGCGCGTCGAGGAGTTCATCAACTACTTCGCGTACGACTACCCGCAGCCGACCGGCGCCGATCCATTCTCGGTGACCACCGAGGTCGGCGAGTGTCCGTGGAATCCGTCGCACCGCCTGCTGCACGTCGGACTGCAGGGTCGGCGCATGCAGGCCGAGCAATTACCGCCGAGCAATCTCACCTTCCTGATCGATGTGTCGGGCTCGATGCAGTCGCCCGGCAAACTTCCGCTGCTCAAGGAGTCGTTCCACCTGCTCGTCGATCAGCTCAGCGAGCGTGACCGCGTCGCGATCGTCGTCTATGCCGGCGCTGCGGGCGTCGTGCTCGAGCCCACGTCCGGCGCCGACAAGCGCACGATCCACCAAGCCATCGAGGATCTCGAAGCGGGCGGCTCGACCGCGGGAGCCGAGGGCATCGAGCGCGCCTACGAGCTCGCCGCCGCCGGCTTCATGCGCAACGGAAGCAACCGCGTGATCCTCGCGACCGACGGGGACTTCAATGTTGGGATCTCGAGCGACGACGACCTCGTGAAGCTCATCGAGCGCGAGCGTGAGAAGGGGATCTTCCTCTCGGTGCTCGGCTTCGGCATGGGCAATCTGAAGGACGCGAAGATGGAGGCGATCGCCGACCACGGCAACGGTCACTACGCGTACATCGACGGAGCGACGGAGGCGAAGAAGGTCTTCATGACCGAGATCGGCGCGACGCTCCACACGATCGCGAAGGACGTCAAGATCCAGGTCGTGTTCAACCCGTCGCTCGTGCGCGAGTACCGACTGATCGGCTACGAGAACCGGCTTCTGGCCAACGCCGACTTCGACGACGACACGAAGGATGCGGGTGAAATCGGAGCCGGGCATTCGGTGACGGCGATCTACGAGATCGTTCCGTCCGGCGCGGTCGCGGGACGCTCGCGCAAGGGACTCGACACGCTCGACCTTCCGGCGGAGTTCTGGCGCGACCAGCTCGTGCGGGTGCGACTGCGCTACAAGGAGCCGACCGGCACGACGAGCCGACTGCTGACGCACCCCGCGATCGACCGCGGCACGGCCCTGCGCGACGCGAGCGCGAACTACCGCTTCTCCGCCGCCGTCGCCGAGTTCGGGATGCTCCTGCGCAGTTCGAAGCACGCAGGCGCGGGATCGTACAGCCAGGTGCTCGACCTCGCCCGCGGCGCCAGGGGCGCGGACCTGGAAGGGTATCGCGGGGAGTTCATCGAGTTGGTGACGAAGGCGAAGGGGTTGGCGGGGTCGTAGGGTTCTTTCTTTCTTTCTCTCTTGGTCTGCGACCTCGTCATCCTTGCGAGCGAAGCGAGTCATATTCACGTATGCGTCCGGGGATCTATCTTCGGCGGTAGCCGTGCCGAACGGTACCGCTACCGCGGAAGAAAGATCCCCGCTTTGCGAGGATGACGAGGACGCGTATCACTCGGGAAAAAGAGACAACGTCCAGCACACCTCCTACCGCACCACCACCACCGTCCCCGCCGCGCGGCGGTTCGTCGCCTCGAGCGAATAGGTATACAGCCCCGACGCGACATCGCCGCATCGCCAGTCGACACGGCGCGCACCCGGCTCGACATCCAGCCGCGCGACGACGGCGCCGTCGACGCGACGAATCGTCAGCATGCCCGCACCTCCGAGGCCGTCGATCTCGAAGTGCACGACATCGGCCGCGGGGTTCGGAGAGACGCGCAGCGTTCCGACAGCTCGGTCGGCGGCGATCGAGGCGAAACCGAATCGGAAGTCGGCGAAGACCGGCAGATGATCCGAGCCGTCGTGCAGCGCCTGGGCGACGTCGGCGGAGACCGCGGTGTTGGTTCCGTCGTTGATCGCCTTGTTGAAGTGCCGGCCGTCGTTGCCGAACGCCGTGTACGTCGCACGGTCGATCACCGACGAGAGCGAGCCGGACACGAGGATCAGGTCGAAGCGGTCGTCGAGACCGCCGTGGACGCCGCCGCCGAACTGCGTCGTCCGCGGCGACTGCGTGTGGATCGCCGCGAACTCGGCATTCGAGTGCCAGTCGCCCACGCTGGCCAGCGGGTCGATCAGGCGTGCGGCGGCATTCCCCTGCTCGCCCATCAGGGCCGCCAGCGCCGGCTCGGAGCTGTTGTAGACGTTGAAGTCGCCCGCCACGATCACATGACCACCGGCGCGGGCGCTGTCGAGGTGCGTGCGCAGATGACCGGCCTCCTGGGCGCGCTTGACGCGTTCCTCGGAACCATCCTGCGCCTTGAGGTGGACCGTGTAAATCCAGATGGTATCAGTCGTTCCGTTCACCGCGAATCGGTAGCCGAAGATCCCGCGGAGCTCGGTGCGGATCACCTCCATGCCGAGATAGCTCACCGCCGTCGAGTCATAGAAGAACGCGCCCTCCGTGTCGGTCGAGACATCGACGAACGGCGCGGACTCGAAGCGTCCGTCGAAAACCGGGTCGAGCACGCCGTTGAGGAAGAGCTCGACACCGATCCGGCTCTCGACCTCCTGCGCCACGATGACATGCGGCCGCATCGCGCCGACGACGGTGCGCAGCGCCGCGTTGCGCTGGGTGGAGTCGGAGTTCGGGTACTTCAGGATGTTGTAGGTGGCGACGCGAATCGTCGTCGGTTGGGCGACGGCAGTTGCCGCGACGAGGACGAGCGCGAGCAGGCGGAGGATCGACGGAAACATGGCGCCACGTGTGGTTGAAACTCACCGTGGCGCACCGAGCGCAGCCCGTTCGGAGGGATGCGCTCGCGGACCTTCACGACCCATGATCGGGCAGGGCCCGAGCGGCTCCGACGGGCGCCACCGCGCCGGAGAATCCACAATCTACGACGCTGGTGCAGTCGGGCAACGGTCGGTATATTGGGCCGTCCAAGCATCCGGCGCCGATCCCGGGCATCGTCGCGGACCTCATGGCGCGACCTGCCTGTTCCCCCTCGCGCATCGATCGACCGCCCGTCGGGACCTTCGTGAATCGCTCCATCGACACCCACTCGGAACGCCATCCATGGCCGTACTCCGTCGTGCCACCGCCGCATCCGGTGGCATCACCACAGGACAGGATGTCCGCATAGCCGTCATCGCCACAGGACCCGACGCATCCGAGGACCGCGATCTCGTCGACCGATTCTGTCTGCCCGAAGTCCGCCGTCACTGCCGAGGCCGCAACATCGGCTTCAGCGAGTCGCAGCTGGTCACCGGCAGCGAGACCGCGCGCGAGCTCACCGCCAATCACGTCGCCGCCGTGCTCGACGTCCTGCGTCGCGACCGCCCGATCGTCGTTGCCCTCCTCGGTCGCGTCCGTGGCGTCGCCGTCCCTGCGCGCGTGCTGCGCAGCCGCGGACTGCTCAGCCGTCACCCGTGGCTCGAGCACCTCGCCGACGAGGGACTGTCGCTGGCCGAGATCGCGGTGCTCGAGGGTGTCCTCGGCAATCCGCTCATGGCCGGTCGCGTCGTCGCGTCGATCCGCCAACCCGCCGCCGAGCGCCGCGAATCGCGCCGGCCCGTCGATCCGCTCGTTCGCCTCGCCGAGCGCGTGCGCAGCGCGGGCGTGACGGTCGTCGCCGGCAGCGACGATCGACGCGCGCTCGCCGATCGCCTCTGCGCGGAGCTCGTCTCGCTCGTCGATCAACTGCTCCCCGACGCGCCTCCGCCATCGCCGCTCGAGCACGTCCGCCGCGCGCAGGAGTCGTTCGCGGCGAGCCGTCGTCAGGCGTACGTCGAGGTCAGCGGCTACAGCGAGCGACTCGACGAGCACGTCGACGCCGATGGCGCGCCGCTGCTGATCACCGGCGAGACCGGCGCCGGCAAGAGCGCCCTGCTCGCCAACTGGACCGACCGCTACCGCTCGCGCCAACCCGACGCGTTCATCATCGCGCAGTATGCCGGCGCGACAGGCTCCGACAGCGACCACCTCGCGATGCTCCGGCAGATCATGGTCGAGATCCGCGAGCATTACTCGTTGAAGGATGAGGTGCCGTCGACGCCGGAGGAGATCGTCGAGGGCGTTCCGATCTGGCTGGCGAAGGTCCGGCGCGAGCGGCTCATCCTCGTGCTCGATGGGCTCGACCAGCTCTCACGCATGTCGGAGGATCTCGAGTGGCTCCCGCGGCACATCCCGCCGCAGGTTCGCCTGATTGCTTCGGCCTCGGACGGACCGGTCGCGACGCGTCTGCGCATGCGGGGCTGGAGTCAGCTTCGGCTCAAGCCGCTGACGCTGAGCGAGCGGCGCACGATGACCAAGGAATTCCTCGGCGAGCGCAGCCGGATGCTCACCGGCGAGCAGTTGCGACGGGTCACCAGCGAATCGACCAACGCCAACCCGCTGTTCCTGCGCATCCGTCTCGAAGAGCTGCGCGCGCACGGGCCGGCCGGCCGGCTCAACGAGCGCATCGACAGCCTGCTCGGCGCGGGCGATCTCGACAAGCTTTTCGAGCGCGTGCTCGAGCGCCTCGAGCGCACGCACGGAGAAGCGCTCGTCCGCTCGCTGATGACGATGCTGTGGGCATCGCGGCGCGGGCTCAACGCGAACGATCTGGAGCTGCTGATCTCTGCCGATTCGGAGGACCTCGCCAACCTCCTCGGCGCGCTCGACTTTCATCTGATCGCCCGTGACGGCGTGCTCACGTTCTTCCACGAGGGAATGCGCCACGCGGTGACGAGCCACTACGGACTCGATGACGGCGTCGCCGCGCGCGCGGCGCACCGGACGCTCGCGAAGTATTTCGGCGCGATGCCGATGTCCAGACGACGTGCGACCGAGGAGCCCTGGCAGCTCCAGCGCGCCGGCAACCGTCGCAAGCTCCGGGACTCCATCGCGTCGGTGGACATGTTCATGGAGCTCTCGCGCGAGGATACCGAGTACGAGCTGCTCGAGTTCTGGACGGGGCTGGGCTCACTCGAGGACATGGCGGATGCGTACGAGGCGAGCCTCGCGACGTACGAGCTGTCGCCGGGGCGTCCGACTCCCCTCGCTCTCGTGCTCGATCGCCTCGGTCGCTTCTTCTTCCACGCCGGCCTGTACGATCGCGGTGACGCGCTGCTGCGTCGCGCGGTGGAGATCTCGCAGAGCGAGCTCGGGCCGTCGGATCCGCGCGCGATGGAGATCGCGAAGCATCACGTGCAGGCGCTGCTCGAGATGGGCTCGTACGACGAGAGCGTCGACCGCTGCCAGTCGATGATCGCGCAGCTCGCGCCGGCGCACGGCGACACGCACCCGATGATGATCGATGCGCTGACGATGCTCGCCGACGCGCTGCACTACCAAGCCCGCTACGGAGAGGCAGAGGAGATGGCGCGACGCGCGGTCTCGGCGTGCGAGCGGGTGCATGGTCCGGAGCATCCCGCGCTGGCCGAGGCGCTGTTCAATCTCGCGGCGATTCTGCGCGATCGCGGCGAGCAGTCGATCGCCGAATCGCTGCTGTTCCGCGTGCTCGCGATCGACGAGAAGGTGCATGGCGGAAGCCATCCCAAGACCGCGACGACGCTCAGCGATCTCGGCTACCTATACACGAAGAACCGTCGCTTCGCCGAGGCCGAATCGCATCTGCGTCGAGCGCTGGAGATCCGCGAGCACATCCTCGGCACCGAGCACGCGCACACCGCGCAGAGCTATCATCAGCTCGGCGTCATGTTCAACACGCTCGAACGCTACGACGAGGCCGAGCCTCACTTCCGTAACGCGCTGCGGATCTTCCGTCGGACGTTCGGATCGAGCCACCCCAACGTCGCGGCCTGCCTCGGCAACCTCGGCGAATCGCTGCGACACCTGGACAAGCTCGACGAGGCGCGATCGGTCACGCGCGAAGCGCTCGCCATCGTCGAGACCGGCATCGGCGTCGGTCATCCGATGTGGTTCGCCCTCGTCGTGAAGACGGGCGAGATCGCGCTGCATCTGGAGAACTATGACGAAGCCGAGACGCACCTGCTGTCGGCCTCCGACTGGGCATCGAAGCGGAAGGCGGAAACGAACCGTGAGCGACTGGCAGTGATGATGTCGCTCGCCGAGCTGTATCGGCGCCGGGGAGAGCTCGATCGCGCATTGTCGATTCTCGGCGATGTGCTCGAATGCTCCGACGCGACGGGCGATCCGTCGAAGCTCGAGCGACAGGTTCCCCTCGTGCGAACTGCCGCGATCGAGCGCGAGCGCGGTGATCTCCGCACGGCGCGCCGGCTCGCCGACGAGGCGCTGACGTTGATCCGCGGACGCGAGCCGATCAACCGGGAGCTCGAGGCCGAAGCGCTCGAAGTGATCGCGTCAAAGACGTCCGGAAACGGCGACGCCGCACGGCGTGCGGCGTCGCTCGAGCATTCATGATGTCGGTGCGTCAGTTACTTTCCGCCGACGTACAACTCGACGTTCACGGTGATGTGTCGTCCCTGATCGGTCGTCTCGACGGTCGCGACCGCAGTCAGCGGACCGATCTGAACGTTCGCGGAGTTGCCGGCGTCGATCGTCACTCCGGCGACGGTTGCCGAAAGAAACGACGAGGCACAGGAGTCGGGGTCGGTGTAGGTGCCGGGTCCGTAGGTGCCCGACACACTCTTGGTCGGGTCGGAGCAGTTGAAGGTGATGTCGACCGGAGGCAGGCCGACGCCAATGATTGCTGTGTGCTGCATGGGAGCTAGAGTTGTATGGACCTGGAGGAGCCGGGCGGGAGTTCCGCTCGAACCGCCGCGGAATTGCGAGGGGGTGCGCAAAAGTAGATGGCGAGAATGGATTTCCCTACTGGCAGGCGTGAGGCGTGATGGCGATTGAGTCGACGGCAACGGAATTCGATCTGGAGCTCGAGCGCTTCCGCACTCGGCTGCGCGCTTCCGGCGACGGAGCGCGTCGGCTTGCGCTCATGCTGGAGTTCCTCGCCACCGAGGCGTACGACCGACCAGAGGTCGCCATAGAGTACGCGACCGAGGCCGCGCGCATCGCCGTGCAGCTCGGCGATCGCTTCGCCATCGCCGACGCGCTGCGTCATCGCGGACTCGCCCATCAACGGCTCCAGGACGTCGACGCCGCCGTGCGGGACCTCAACGACGCCTACGAGTCGATCATGCTCAGCGCGTCGCGCGAGAGCACGCCCGCGACGGCCGAGCTGGCGACGTCGCTCGCGCTGACGCTCGGTGAGCTGGCCAATGCCGCAGGCGACGCCGCCGGCGCGCTGCACTGGTATCTGGCGGCGCTCGACGCGTGCGTCGACTGTACGAGTCGGAGCGCGAAGATCAAGGTCTTCGAGGCGCTCGGCCACCTGTACTCCGGCCTCGGCGACTATACGCGCGCGCTCGAGCACCACTTCGAATCGCTGTCGCTGCACGAGGCCGACGCCGATCCCGATGCGATCGGCGTCACGTACGCCGCGATCGGCACCACGTATGCGCTCAGCGGCGACCACGACGAGGCCTACAGCTACGCCAACCGCGCGCTCGTCGCGTTCCGCCAGAGCGGCAATCGCTACCTCGAAGTGCAGGCGCTGTCGAACCTCAGCAGCATCCTCTATTCGCGCGGCGAGCTCGCGACCGCGCTCGAGTACTCGCTGACGGCCGTGACGATCTACGAAGCGCTCGACGATCGCCTGCACACCGCAGCGAGCCTCGTGACCGTCGGCAACATCTACGAGCGCCAGGGCGACCTCGACGCCGCGCTGCACTGCTACCTGCGCGCGATGCGACTGCTCGGCGACAACGTCGACGAGCGACTGCACGTTTCGATCCTCGCGAGCGTCGGGAACATCTACCGCATCACCGGTGCCTACAACGAGGCGCTGTTCATGTTCGAACAGGCGCTGAGGATCTCGCAGGAGATCGACGAGCCACGCTTCGAATACCAGCTCCACGAATCGCTATCGCAGGTCTACGAGGACCTCGCGCTGCCGGCCCAGGCGCTCGAGCATCACAAGCTCTTCGCGAGGTTGCGCAACGAGCTCGCCGGTCAGGAGCGACAGAAGGCGATCGCGGAACTGCAGGTGCGCTTCGAGGTCGAGCAGGCCGCCCGCGAGCGCGAGCAATTGCGCGCCCGCGCCGCCGAGCTCGAGAGCGAGAACGAGCGCAAGCAGAACGAGCTTCTCTCGCTCGCGCTCAACCTCGTGCAGAAGGACGAGCTGCTCGAGACGCTCGAGGCGCAGTTGCGGGAGCTTCGCCTCGGCGGCGACCGCGACAACGGCGTCGTCGACCGGCTGCTGACCGAGATCGATTCGAACCGTGCCGCCGACGCCAACTGGAAGGTCTTCGAGCAACAGCTCGAAGTCCTCCACCCCGATCTCATCCGCAGGCTTTCCGAGCGCTATCCGACGCTGACGCAGACCGAGCTCAAGGTCTGCTCGCTGGCGTCGATCAACCTTTCGAACAAGGACATCGCGAGCATGCTCTACATGTCGGTGCGCACGGCCGAGACGCACCGTCTGAAGATCCGGCGGAAGCTCGATCTGCCGAAGGAGGCGAGCCTCAAGGCGTTCCTGGCCGCGCTGGGCGCGCATGGCGAGCGAGGCGAGCGCGACGAGGTCGCCGGGTAGGCATGTACGTAGTAAATACGTAGTGGTCCCGCGCGACGACGCCCGCATATTGCATCCGGTTCACCAAGCGACCCGGCGCACGAACCGCCCCAGCGGGCAAGGCTGAGGCTCACTCCGGGACGTGCAACCGGTGTGGGGAACGTATGCCGACCGATAGACAGGCGCTTGCAGCGCTCGACGACATCGACCGAATTCTCCGCGAGCGCATCGGGCGACCGCTCGCGGCCGAGGGTCGCACGCTGAGCGAGGCGGAACTGAGCGCCGAGTACTGGGAAGTCCGGCTGCGACTCGACACCGCGTTGACGCTCATCGACAAGATCCCCGTCTACGGAAAGCGGATCGCAACCGCGGTTCGATTCCTGATGCAGATCTGCGACCGGCACTGCATGCCGGCGCCGGAGCGCCTCGCGGCCTCCGGCGACAAGTCGCACCCGGCGACGCTTCGAGCGTCGCGCTCGGCCGGACGGGTCGAGCTCGATGAGACCGCACTGTATGGGCACGACATCCATCGGCCGCGGTCGCTGCGCAAGGACGCGAGCGAGCATCATCGTCCCTCGCCGCCTGGCGCCGCCGACCGCGGTCTGTTGGGTCTTCTCTGACAGCCGGTCGCCCTGGACATACATCCGAAGACTTGTTTGGTCGCGCTCGGGGGGGAGCGACCAACAGCGTGGCCCCGCGTCGATCCGTCGACCGGGGCCATGTCATTACGGGCACCCGGCAAACACGTCCGCCCGCTTGCGCGGGCGGACGTGCCGGCGGTCTGCCCCGAAGCAGATCACCGCGTGGCGGAGAACCACACCACTTCATTACTCCTGCGCGCCGCGTCGCTCGACGACCGCCGGCTCGATCGTCGCCTCCGCATCTGCCGTCGCCGGCGCGGGCTCGGCATCGGCCTTCGCCTTGTCGGCGGAGCTCGACACTGCCACGGTCATCGGCGCGGCGTCGGTCTGCACGACCTTGGTCGACGGTGAACCGTCGGCCTTCGTTCTCTCGGTCGCCGTCGTACCAACCGGCGTGACGGGCGCCTTCGTCGCGACACCCGACGCGCGCGGCTGCGCTACCGGCGTGCGACCCGCGCCCACATCGATGCGCACTGCTTCACTCGAGCGTCGCACGGGCTCCGGCGTCGGGCCGGGACCGGACTCGGCACGGTCACCGTCGCTCGAGCGTCGCGCGGGCTCCGGCGTCAGGCCGGGACCCGTCTCGGCGCGGACGCCTTCGCTCGTGCGCCGCACGGGCTCCGGCGTCAGAACGGGCTCCGTTCCGACGCGGATCTTGTCTCCCGAGCGTTTCGCGGGCTCCGGCGTCGGGCCCCTGTCGGCGTCCGCGCGCACGGGCACTGCATCCCGCGCCGGGGTCGTGACCCGCACGTAGTCGGGCGTGAGAATCTCGCCCGCGCCGGCGCGATCACCGCCGGCAGGCATGCGCTCGGGCTCCGGCGCCAACTCGGGCGTAAGCAGTGGACCGCCCGACGTCGGGATGCGATCACCTGCCGTGCCCACGCCTGTCGTTCCAGGTCGCGTCGCCGGCACGCCCGTTCGAACTCCACCTCCGGTCGAGCCACCGACGTTCAGACCACCGGATCGCGGAGTTGCCGCGGTGCCGCCCGGGCGTGACGTGCCGGGCTGCGTCGCGGCGGTGCCGCCCGATCGCGTCGAGCCATCCATCGGAACGGGAACGTAGATCACCTGGGGATAGCCGTACTGCGGATAGCCGTACGAGGGATTGCCGTCCGTCGGCTGGCCGTACGGCGGGTAACCGTATGGTGGATAGCCATACGGTGGGTAGCCGCCTGTCGGGTAGCCGCCTGATGGGTAGCCGTACTGCGGGTAGCCGCTGGTCGTCGCGCGGCCGGCGCAGCAGGCGGCCGCGCAGCTCGTCGCGGCGACCTGCTGTACCGGCGCCGCCGGAGCTGCCGCGGCGAGTGCCGATCCGCGATCGGGGGTGACGGTGTTCGTGATCGTGACACAGCCGGTGAGCGCCGAGAGCGCGGCGCCGAGGAGTGCTGTACGCAGGATGATTCGCTTCATGGCTCAACTCCATGGTGGTCCGGTCGGAGGCGACCGGCGCAGTGGGCACAGAGCGGCCCCCCGGCGTGATGAACGCGCCGGCAGCGGAAGCCGCACCGCAAATGAGTGTGTTGCGGATGATGACAACTACATGAAGCGAATCATCCTGCGTACAGCACTCCTCGGCGCCGCGCTCGCGGCGCTCACCGGCTGTGTCACGATCACGAACACCGTTACCCCCGATCGCGGATCGGCACTGACCGCGGCAGCTCCGGCGGCGCCGGTACAGCAGGTCGCCGCGACGAGCTGCGCGGCCGCCTGCTGCGCCGGCCGCGCGACGACCAGCGGCTACCCGCAGTACGGCTACCCATCAGGTGGCTACCCGACAGGCGGCTACCCGTCAGGTGGTTACCCACCGTATGGCTATCCACCATACGGCTACCCGCCGTACGGCCAGCCGACGGACGGCTATCCCTCGTACGGCTATCCGCAGTACGGATATCCGCAAGTGATCTACGTTCCCGTTCCGATGGATGGCTCGACGCGATCGGGCGGCACGGCCGCCACGCAGCCCGGCACCTCACGTTCGGGCGGCACCGCGGCGACTCCGCGATCGGGTGGTCTGAATGTCGGTGGCTCGACCGGAGGTGGAGTTCGAACGGGCGTGCCGGCGACGCGACCTGGAACGACGGGCGTGGGCACGGCAGGTGATCGCATCCCGACGTCGGGCGGTCCGCTGCTTACGCCCGAGTTGGCGCCTGAGCCCGAGCGCATGCCTGCCGGCGGTGATCGCGCTGGCGCGGGTGAGATTCTCACGCCCGACTTCGTGCGGGTCACGACCCCGGCGCACGATGCAGTGCCCGTGCGCGCCGACGCCGACAGGGGCCTGACGCCGGAGCCCGCGAAGCGCTCGGGAGAGAGGATCCGCGTCGAAACGGAGCCCGTTCTGACGCCGGAGCCCGCGCGGCGCACGAGCGAAGGCGTCCGCGCAGAGACGGGTCCCGGCCTGACGCCGGAGCCCGCGCGACGCTCGAGCGACGGTGCCCGTGCCGAGTCCGGTCCCGGCCCGACGCCGGAGCCCGTGCAACGCTCGAGTGAAGCGGTGCGCGTCGATGTGGGCGCGGCTCGCACGCCGGTAGCGCAGCCGCGCGCGTCGGGAGTCGCGACGAAGGCGCCCGTCACGCCGGTTGGTACGCCGG
>DATLHO010000273.1:0-1813 GCA_035539855.1 Kapaibacterium sp. (SeqCode)
CGGATCACCATCGCATTCCCACTCCGGCCGCGCACTGCGCGCCGAGGGCGTCGATCCAGGCGAGAGCGACATCCACAAACATCCCGCCGTCGTCGAACCCGAACCCGGCGGAGACGATCGAGCCGTCGAGACGCGCGCCGCCGCGCACGACCAGTCCCGGTGCGACCGCGAGCGAGCCGCCGCATGCTGCGACGATGCCGCGCCCCGCGACGTGCTCGATGTCGAACGAGACGTCGGCCGAATCTTCGAGCGCGAGGAGCGTGCCGAGAGCAACGGACTGCGCCCGCGGGATCCCGCGCAGCCGCGAGCCAGTAACATTGCGTGCAGCGGCGCCCAGCGACAGCGCGGGAGACAGCCTCACGGTCGCGCCGGCATCGAACAGGATCGCCGCGGCCACTCCGTACCCGTCGATCGATTGCGATTCGATCCGCATCCCCACGGTCGATTTGATCGCGGCGGTGAGGGGCATCGACATCGCGGCGCCGAGTATGAACAGCCGATAGGAGCCATAGCTCACGCCGCCGATCGATGCAGCGAGCCGGCGCGTCGAGTCGATCGACAAGCGAGCCTCGATCGAGCCGTCGACGAGACCCGCAAGCCCACCGGCCGAGATCGTCGATGACGCGACGAGCGCTCGCGAGGGGGCAGGCTTGGATTCTGCGGCGGACGGGATGGATCGCTCGGCATTCCGGGCGACGATCGACCCGGCCAGCCCGAGCGCGACGGGTCCCCACGACGCCTCCTGTGCCCGGCCCATTATGGGCGCGGCGAGTGCGGCAACGGCGAGTATGGCCGTTGCCAGGAGCGGCTTCAGTGGCCGTTCCATCTCTGTCTCCGAGATACCCGTGATCGGGTGGTGACGCAGCGGCGCTCCGGATCGAGATCCGGCGGCGGAGGCAGGGCGGCGCTGCGAACGAGGGCGGTGTGCGCTATCTTGGCGTGGCGACGGCGACCCACGGAGACGACGGCGATCGTCTCCGGTCCCCCACAAGTCGAACAATCGGCGGCCATGACACCGGTGCCCGATTCGCGGACGGTAAACCAATCGCGCGTCCGAATCGTCGGAACTCTATCGGCCATGCCGGGCTCGCTGATCCCGAGCAGCCCTGACGGCCTCGCACTCCCGCCGTGATGCTCCGGCGCCCCCTCGGAGGGGACTCTTCGGCATCGATCGCGAACATACTCAACGACAGACGAAATCCCGCTCCATGAAGCCGACTACACTTGCCACGGCCTGTCTCGCAGCACTCCTCACAACCGTCGCGGCTCGCGCCCAGGAGGTCGAGGCGACGGTCACGGTCAATGCCGAGCAGCTTCCGTCGGCCCTCCGCGACGAGGTCGCCGGGTTCGGAGAGGACCTGCGCCGGTATGTCGACGAGATGCGTTGGACCGAGTACGAATGGGACGGCGCGAAAGTGAAGATGAACTTCAACGTCGTGTTCACCGGGTTCTCGGACGGTCACATGAACGCGAAACTGCTCGTCGGCAGCCAGCGGACGATCGACCGCTCCGATGCGGCATCGCCGATGATGAAGGTGCTCGACGAGAGCTGGTCGTTTCCGTACTCGCGCAACCAGCCATTGCAGCGCGACTACAACCGCTACGACGAGCTGACCAGTCTGATCGACTTCTACGTGTACATCGCGCTCGGCCTCGACCTCGACAGCTATAACAAGTTCGGCGGCGCGCCGATGTATGGCCGCGCCCGCGACATCGCCCAGCGCGCGCAGACGCGCTCGAGCGGCGGAGCGTGGAGCACGCAGGTGCAGTCGGGAGTCTTCTCGCGGATGGGACTCGTGCGCGAGGTCAACGA
>DATLHO010000274.1:0-2013 GCA_035539855.1 Kapaibacterium sp. (SeqCode)
CGTCTACACCGTGGACAGCAACAACACGTTCGCGAAGTTCGACCCGGCGACGAAGACGTTCCAGGACATCGGCCAGCTCGACTGCCCGGCCGACTTCCTCGCGACACCGTTCTCGATGGCGATCGACCGCACGCCGACCGCGTGGGTGCTCTACAACTCCGGCGAGCTGTTCAAGGTTAACACCGACACCGCCGCGTGCGAGCCGACGAGCTGGAACGGGCCCGCGCAGCTGACGCTGTTCGGTATGGGCTTCTCGACCGACGCCGCGGGCGGCGACGCCGAGACGCTGTTCGTCGCCGGCGGCTCGGGCGATCCGCTGTCGTCGCCGACGTCGAACCTGTCGACGATCAACACCAGCACGATGACGCCGTTCAACATCGGCACGGTGGATGGCTGGCCCGAGCTGACCGGCACCGGCAACGCCGAGCTGTGGGGCTTCTTCCCGTCCGCGTCGGGCTCGCGCATCGAGAAGATCAACAAGGGCAACGGCAACGCCGAGACCACCTACCCGCTGAGCGGCTCGCTCGTCGGGGAGCCGGCGGCGTGGGCGTTCGCGTTCTGGGGTGGCGACTTCTGGGTGTTCTTCATGAGCCAGGACGACTCGAACACGACGGTGTACCAGATCGATGCCTCGAACGGCTCGCTCAAGGGCCAGACCAACGCGCCCGGCCGCACGATCGTCGGCGCCGGCGTGTCGACCTGCGCGCCGATCGTCATCCTCTAGGACGCCAGTGTCTTGACGAGCCGGCCGCCGCGAAACACCCACATGGTGTTCGGCACGCCGGTCGTCCACGTCTCGTCGCGGGTCAGCGGCATCGTCGCGACGACCGCGACGCGATCCTCGGGCGTCGTCACCTCCGAGAAGTCGACGCACACGTCCTCGTCGGCGAGCGTCGCCTTCTTGAACGGCGCCTGCCGCACGATGTAGTGCAGCTTCGTCGAGCATCGCGCGTACAGCTGGTCACCATCGCCGAGCAGGAAGTTGAACGTGCCGTCACGACCGATGCGCGCGGCGTGACTCGCGACCGCATCGGAGAGCGCCGCGTGCGAAGGTCGCTTGGCGCCGAACTCGTGCTGGAGTCCGGCGAGCAGCGCGCAGAAGGCGTACTCGCTGTCGGTCTGGCCGACCGGTTGGAAGCTGCCGAGCTTGAGGCGCCGCACGTTCTTCACCGTGCCGTTGTGCGCGAACACGAAGTGCCGTCCCCACAGCTCGCGCACGAACGGATGCGTGTTCGCGAGGCTCACGCCTCCGCGCGTCTTACGCCGCACGTGCGCGATCGCGAGCAGGGTCTTGATCGGATGTTCACGCACGAACTTCGCGAGCGGTGACTCCGACGCAGCGCCCGGATCGAGGAAGACGCGCGCAACACGTCCATCGTAAAGCGCAAGGCCCCATCCATCCGCGTGCGGACCGTGCTTGCCCCCACGTCCGGACAGGCCAGAGAACGAGAACACGATATCCGTCAGGACGTTGCACTCCATCCCGAGCAGCTCGCACATATTCCTGAAGTATAAAGGACGCGTGACGTCCCGGATGCGGATCGGCGAGATCTTGCTCCTGCGCGAGGTGCTCGATCCGTGGGTCCTCACGCAGACGATCCAGCAGCAGCCGGCCGCACGCCAGCGCCTCGTCTCGATGCTGATCAGCCGGGCCTTGATCGATGCCGATGACGGCACGCTCGCGCTGTCCGAGCAGACCGACTATCCGGGCGCGATGCAGCGGCACCTCGAGCGCCGGGACAGGTCGGTGCTCGACGCCATCCCCGCGGAGATCGGGCGGCGCTGGGTCGTGCTGCCGATCGGCCGCTCGCGCCGCGGTGGCCTCGTCGTGGTCGCGCGCGATCCCACGCCGTTCTTGCAGGCCTCCCTCGAGCACGTGACGAAGACGCCCGTGGAGCTCGCGGTCACCGCGGCGGTACACCTCGAACGCCTCGTGCGCGCCGAGTACGGCCAGATCGAAGAGGACGGCGTCCCCGAGGTCGTGCCGCAGCGAATCTCGAGCTCGCACGCCGC
>DATLHO010000275.1:0-19343 GCA_035539855.1 Kapaibacterium sp. (SeqCode)
CGGAACAACTGACGCACTTACTTAATCGACCCCGGCCATGACGGACTTCGGCAACGGCCCAGAGCCGCAGGAGCAGAACGCTCCCGGCACCGACGAACTCGCTGCATCCTCCCAGGAACCAACCACCGAGGGCGACGCATCCGCTGCGTCCGAGGGATCTTCCGCACCCGCTGATGCGGGTGAGACCGGCGCGGGCGCAGCGGCCCGCAATGCCGAGGGAGCTGGCGGCGCGTCGCAGGCATCCGATGCCGCGGTCGGCGAGCAGACTTCAGCCGGGCTTCCGACCGCCGGCGAGTCCGGCGTCGAGGAAACCGGCACCGGCGGCGGTCCTCTCAGCGCGCCCGAACAGGCGAGCGCTGGCGAGACCACGTCGCAGACCGCGGATGCCGCACCGCAGCCGAGTGTCGCGGAGACGACACCGCAGTCGAGCGGCGCGGAGACGGCCTCCGAGCCGGCCGGCGATGCATCGGCATCGCAGCCAGGCGCCGAGGCGTCGGGCTCCGCCGACATCGCGCACGCGGCCGAGGGCGCCGTCGATCCGGCCGCGGCCGGTGGCGAGACTGCGTCGGCCGAGGGTGGCGAGACTCCGCAGGCCGAGGGCGACGAGAGCGCACCTGCCGAGGGCGGCGGTCGCCGCGGCGGTGGCGGACAGCGCTCGTGGCGTCCTCCGAGACTGACGAAGGAGGAGATGCGCGAGATCTGGAACGAGCTGCAGGCCAAGAGCCAGGCGAGTGAGTCGATCGACCTCGAGGTCGTCGGCCACAATCGCGGCGGCGTCGTCACGCAGTATCGCGGCCTCGAAGTCTTCGTCCCGATGTCGCACTGGAGCCTGGAGCGTCACGCTTCGGCCGAGCCCGGCGACATCAAGGTCGGAAGCACGGTGCAGGCGAACATTCTCGAGATCACCGACTTCGATACCGACGCCCGTCGCGTCACCGCGACACGCCGCGCGCTGCTGCGCCACAACGTGCTCGGCACGCATGCGGTCGGCGAGCGGATGAAGGGCAAGGTCTCCTCGATCCACGACTTCGGCATCTTCGTCGATCTCGGCGGCGTCGACGGACTCGTGCACGCCTCGGAGATCAGCCACGTGCGTGGCCGTCACCCGAGCGAGCTCGTCAAGATCGGCGACGACGTCGATGTCGTCGTCAAGGAGATCGACCCGACGCGCGAGCGCATCTATCTCGGCATGAAGGAGCTCGGACCGTCCCCGTGGGATCAGGTCGAGGAGCGCTATCCCGAGGGATCGACCGTCGAAGGCAAGGTCGTCGGCTTCAGCAAGAACGGCGCGTTCGTCGAGGTCGAGCCCGGCATCGAAGGCTTCATCCGCATGCGCGAGCTGTCGTGGACCAAGCGGGTGCAGCGACCGAAGGACATTCTGAAGAAGGGCGCCGAGATCCCCGTGCGCGTGCTCGAGGTCTCCGGACGTCGCCAGCGCCTGTCGCTGAGCTACCGTCAGGCGATCGAGGATCCGTGGCCGCAGATCGCCGAGAAGTACGCGGTGGGAACGTCCTGGAAGGGCGGCATCACCGAGCTCTCGAACAAGGGTGTCGTCGTCGACATCGGCGAGGTCGAAGGCTTCCTGCCGCGCGGCCGCATGGGCCGCGAGGCCAAGCGCCTGCCCGACATGAAGCAGGGTGAAGAGCTCGAGGTGACCGTCATCGAGGTCGATGCCGCGCGCAACTCGCTGATCTTCGGTCTGCCCGGCGCCGATACGAGCGAGCGCGGTGAGCGCAGCGAGGGAGGACACGGCGGTGGCCGTGGCGAGGGTGGCGGATTCGGCGGCGGCGGCCGCGGCGAGGGCGGCGGATTCGGTGGCGGTCAGCCGCGTGGCGACCGTGGTCCCCGCGGCGGCGGCGGTGGTGGTGATCGAGGCGAGCGTCGCGACCGCGGCGATCGGCGCGATCGCGATCGTGGCCCCGTTGTTCCGGCCAAGCCGACCGACGAAATCAAGTCCGCCTCGAATGTCTCGAGCTTCTCGCTCGGCGACCTTCTCGGCGACCAGATCAAGAGCAAGCTCGGGATCAAGGAGGAGAAGCGCGAGCCGCGCGCTCCGAAGCCCGAGCGTCCGCAGCAGCCGGAGCAGGCCCAGGCCGGGGCGCCGGATGCTGCCGTCGACGCCGCTGCGCAGGGATCGCCTGCCGCATCGGAGCAGCCGGTCGAGACCCCGCAGAGCGATCGTCAGGAGTCGGGTCAGACGCCGGTCGAGCCGGCAACCGATGCAGCTCCGTCGGACGCCTCGGAGTCGGTCGACGCGACGCAGCCGGCGACGCCCGAGCAGCCCGCGGCACCCGAGCAGCCGACTGCACCCGAGCAGCCGGCCCAGGGCGACGAGCCGAAGCGCGACGAGCCCTCGCAGGATGCCCCGGCGGCCGCATCGAGCGACGAGACCGGTGCCGACGCACAGGAGCCGACGAACTAGGCAACCTCTGCACGACTGAACACGAGCACGCGCCGCAGCCATTCGTTCTGAGGCGCGTGCTGTTTGAGGCATGACGATCGCAATCCGCCCGGATGGCGAAACGGCAGACGCAGCAGACTTAAAATCTGCTGCCGCGTAAGCGGCGTGCGGGTTCGAGTCCCGCTCCGGGTACTAGACAGGCGTTGGATGTCGTCCATTGAGGACGCCGTCAGGCCGCCCGACAAACAGAAGGAGCCGGCCGCGAATGCGGCCGGCTCCGATCGTTACGCGCCGTGCGTAGTCCGTTCCGACGTCAGTGCACGACGGTCATCCACTGCGAGATCCGATACCCGTCGAACGCGAGCGTGTAGAGGTAGCGTCCGGAGGCCAGCGAGCCGACCGGCAGTGCCACGCGGTGCGCGCCGGCGTCGAGCGTTCGATCGACGAGATGGCGAACGAGGCGTCCGTCGCCCGTGCGCAGCTCGAGCGAGACGCGTCCGATGCGCGGCAGCGAGAAGCCGATCGTCGTCTCGGTGCGCGCGGGGTTCGGCGCGTTCTGCTCGAGGAGCAGTCCGGCGTACGTGGCGGACTCGCGCGTCGCCGATCCCGGAGAGGAGGCGAAGAGCGGCAGCTTCGCGAAGTCGCCACCGAGAGCGTCGTTGACATCGGCGCGGTCGAGTCCGAGCCAGTCCTCGAGGATGCTCGAGTAGATCTGCCGGTAGTCGTTGACGAACCTGATGTCGCCGCGCGCGTCGAGGTCGGTGAGGTTCGGCACTCCGCCGAGCACCGTTCCGCCGAGCACCTTCCGTCCGAACACGAACTGCGGCGCCGCGGCGCCGTGGTCGGTGCCGGCGGAGCCGTTCTCGTTGACCCGGCGGCCGAACTCCGAATACGTCGCGACCGCCACCCGATCGCCGTTGCCCGAGGCGGCCACGTCGGCGAGGAACGCCGAGACGGCGCTCGAGAGCTGGCCGAGAAGCTGTGCGTGGCGCGTGAGCTGGCCGGTGTGCGTGTCGAAGCCGCCGAGCGTCACGACGTAGATCCCGGTGCTGAGTCCGCCGTTGATCAGTCGCGCGACGACCTTGAGCTGCGTCGACAGCGAGTCGCCGTCGTAGCTGACGTTCGTCTGACCGTTGGTCATCGCCAGGTTGATGCCCGTCGAGAACTGGTTCGACTGCTCGACGATCGAACGGACGTAGGTGAGCTCGGGTCCGGCAAGCGTCGAGGGCACCGGGTCGTCGGGCACCTTGAGTCCGTTCGCGAGGTTGTAGAACCGATCGGGGTTGTCGATCGCGATGCCCATGTTGCCCTGGTCGCTCTGCAGCGCCAGTGACAGGCTCGACGCGATCTGCACGGCGAACGGTGCGCTCGGCAGCTCGTCGGGAAACTCCGGATGGATCTTCTCGAGATAGCGTCCGAGCCAGCCGGTGTACAGGACCTCGGCGGCGTCGGAACCGCTGTGCCAGATGTCGGTCGAGCGGAAGTGCGAGCGATCCTGGTCGGGGTAGCCGACGCTCTGCACGATCGCGCACTCGCCGCGGTCGTAGAGCTCGCGCACCTTCGTCATCGCCGGATGCAGCCCGAGGCCGCTCTGCAGCGGAAGCGTGCTCGCCTTCGCGATCGCGAGCGACTGCCGCGCGGTGTAGTACGCGGCGTCATCGATCGGCACGACGGTGTTGAGTCCGTCGTTGCCGCCGCTGAGATTGATCAGCACGAGCACGCGATCGCCGGCGGCGGCGGCGCGGGGAAAGAACGAGGCGCCCAGAGGCCGCGCGACCAGACCCGCGCTCATCAGCGGGAGAATCGTTCCGGCCTGCAGCGTGCGCTTCAGGAATTGACGGCGTTGCATTCTTCGTCTCCTCGATGATCGCGTTTACATGAGCTGGAATTCGGCGAGGCCGGTCAGGCGGATCAGGCAGGCGCGGATGCGCGTCGACGCGTTCGAGGCGTCGGCACTCCACTCGTAGTCGGGACCGCCTCCGGTGAGCGCGCTCTTGAGGTTCGCGCGCTCGCCGCTGCTGACCGGGATCGGAAGCAGCAGCGCGATCATGTCGTCGACGACGGCGTTGACGTCGTTCGGCTTCGAGAGACTCTTGACGAACGCGACCGGGTCGAACTCGTAGTTGAGGGCGCCCGTGATCGGCTCGATCCAGAACTTCGCGTAGCGGATGCGCAGCGGCAGCGTCGCGCTGCTGATCCACTCGCGCGCTCCGATCCATCCCTTGACGTTCGGCGGATAGAACAGCCGCTGCGACAGCATCGCCATCGCGGTCAACGGATCATGCGTCTGCGGTCGGGCGACGTCGGTGTTCGCGCGTGCCATCGTCGGCGTCAGCGACAGCGTCGAGATCGCTCCACCGACATAGTCGGCCGGGCTCTTGATGAGCGAGCCCATCACGTTCTCGTCGAAGAAGTGCTCGCTCAGAAGCAGCTCGCGCAGCACCGGTCCGACCTGCCAGTTGTTCGCCTGGAGCGTGCCGGCCATCGCCGCGACGATCGTCATGTCCGCGACCGGCGCGACGAAGTGTCGATAGAGCTTCTCGCAGAGGAAGATCGCGGCGCGAGCTCGGGAATGATCGGCGTCGATCTGTTCGAAGATGACGTTGACGACGTTCGTCGCGGAGCCGGTCAGGCCGAAGGATTCGGTACGGCCGAAGATCGTCTTCATGCCACCGTCATAGCGGGCGGGGCGGAACTCGCTGGAGAGCTCGTTGACGCGCCAGCCCGTCAGCGCGCGCGCCAGCTCGACGATGTCGGCTTCGGTGTAGTGCGGTCGTCCCGCGCTGTCGGTGCCGACGCCGAGCGTGAAGAGCTCGAGCAGCTCGCGCGCGAAGTTCTCGTTGGGATTGCCCGCCTTGTTCTCGTTGCCGTCGAGGTAGATCAGCATCGCCGGATCGACCGCGACGCGCTTGGTCAGCTCGCGGAAGTCACCGAAGGCGAACTCGCGGAAGAGCTGGTTCTGGATGTAGAGGTACTGCGTGACGTAGACGGTGAGGAACTCGCTGACGAAGTGGTTGTGCCAGAAGAGCACCATCTTCTCGCGCAGCATCGCGGCCGGCGTCGCCATCTGCGCGAACCACCACTCCGACAGATCGCGCACCCACGTCGAGTACTGCACTACCGCCTGGTTGGTCAGTGAAGGAAACGGCGGCTGCGACGTCCAGGCCGCCGGAGCGGCCGGCAGGGGAGCCGGCGCCAGCAGCGCGTCGACGACGGCCGCGGGGCTCGACGCGACGGCCGCGGTGACCGCGGTCCAGTCGCCGCCGTAGCCGGCGCGGCGCAGAAGATGAGCCGCCCGGCGGGCGTCCCACGGCTTCTCCGCGCTCGGTGTGTAGGGCGTCAGATCTCCCGCCGCGAGCAGGGCGGCGCCGGTGCTCGTTCGGTGCGCTGGGCGTTTCGGGGAGGCTGAGAGCGACGTGGCGCCGAGCGAGCCCGCAAGGGCGGCCAGCGTGCCGGTCTCGAGAAACGTGCGGCGTTTCATGGTCGATGCCGTCTTGAGTGGATTGGGGCCGGCGCGTGCGCGGCAGGCAGAGTAGAGACGAGCGGGGTGATCGGCCGGGACGGAGGCCGAACAGGTCACAATTTGAACATTCCGCGTCCCTTCGCAAACAGGAAAGAATGTTCGAGCCTCACTGGAGCATTCGGCCGAGGGCAAATTCCCTTGCGACGGCGACGGCGTCCCCGGCATACTTGCACCACGGCCGACACCTGCGTGCTTTGTTATTGGGCCCCGGTTCCGGTAAATTGGCCGCCTTTCAATCTCAGCAGAATCACGTTTTGACGGGGCGCGAGTGACCTGGCATTCCGAACAATCCGAGAGCGACAGGGAGCTTCAGGCCGAGCTCATGGCCAACGGCGCGCTTCCGCGACACGTGGCGATCATTATGGACGGCAACGGCCGCTGGGCGAAGGAGCGTGGGCTGCCGCGCGTCGAAGGTCATCGCCAGGGCGTCGAGTCGGTGCGCGAGGCGGTCAAAACCTGCGGCCAGCTTCACCTGCCGTTCCTGACGCTCTACGCCTTCTCGACCGAGAACTGGAAGCGTCCGCGCGCCGAGGTGATGCTGCTGATGAACCTTCTGCTGCATTACCTGAAGGCCGAGCTCGACGAGCTCAATCGCAACAACGTCCGTCTCAACGCCATCGGCCAGCTCAACGCGCTGCCGAAGCCAGTGCAGAAGCAACTGCACACGGCAATCGACGCGCTCTCGGGCAACACTGGGTTGACGCTCACGCTCGCGCTGAGCTACAGCGGACGCTGGGATATTCTCCGTGCGGTCCAGACGCTCGCGCTCGACGTGCGCGGCGGCAAGCTCTCTCCGGAGGACATCACCGAGGAGCTGTTCCGCACCTACCTGACGACGCAGTCGATGCCCGATCCGGATCTGATGATCCGCACCAGCGGCGAGATGCGTCTGAGCAACTTCCTCCTCTGGGAGATGGCCTATTCGGAGATCCACATCGCGCCGGTCTTCTGGCCGGAGTTCCGACGCGAGCACCTTTACAGCGCCCTTGCGGACTACATGCAGCGCGAGCGTCGTTTCGGCAAGACGAGCGAGCAGCTCAGCGATGCCGAGCGAACGGAGAAATCGTACGTACAGAAATTCATCGATGCCATCAAACGCCGTCCATAACCCCCGTCGGATTCGCATCGCCTCGGCGCTTCTCGTGATGCTCGCGCTCGCCGCTCCGGCGCTTGCGCAGGGGCCGACCGGTCCCGCAACGGGAGCACCCCCGGCGCCCCGCATTCGCGAGCTCCGCGTCGAGGGGACGACGTCGGCGTCACCGTCGGCCGTCATCAACTTCTCCGGCCTGCGCGTCGGTGACCCGGTCACCTCCGACGGCGTCGCGCGCGCGATCCGCAACCTGATGGAGCGCCGGCTCTTCAGCGACGTCAAGGTCTTCGCCGAAGGCCAGACCGCCGACGGCGTCGCGATCGTCATCGCCGTGCGCGAGTATCCCCGCGTCGGACGCGTGACGTTCAACGGTCACGACGAGCTCGACGACAAGGAGATCACGGCGCTGGCGACGATTCGTCCCGGCGACATCGCCTCGCCGTACGAGTTCGATCGCACGCGGGCGCGCGTCAAGGCGAAGTACGCCGAGGAAGGCTACCTCTTCTCCAACGTCACCGCGACGCAGCGACCGTCGGAGACCGACACGGGCCGCGTCGACGTGACGTTCACGATCGAGGAGGGACCCGAGGTCAGCATCGGCGAGATCACCTTCAGCGGCAACCGCGAGTTCTCCGAGGGAGATCTCGAGAGCGCGATGGACGACGTCAAGGAGAAGCAGTGGTGGCAGATCTGGCGCTCGTCGAAGTTCGACCGCGCGAAGCTCGCCGAGGATCGCAAGCGCATCGAGGACTTCTATCACTCCCAGGGATTCATCGACGCGGAGGTCATCTCCGACTCGATCTGGATCGACCCGGTCAGCGGCAAGGCCAACGTGCACATGGCGGTCTCCGAGGGCGGCCGCGTCTACCTGCGCTCGCTCGCGGTGAGTGGCAACACGGTCTACGAGACGCCGATGATCCGCCAGCGACTCGGCGTCGAGGAGGGCGCTCCGTACAACCAGGTGCAGCTCAACGCCAACGTCGAGGCGAACGCCGAGGGAACCGATCTTCGATCGCTGTACCTCGACAACGGCTACCTGACGTTCCGACCCGAGCTCGTCGAGCGTCGCGTGACGCCCGACTCGGTCGACGTCATCCTGAGGATCACCGAAGGGCAGCAGGCATCGATCCGCTACGTGAACATCGCGGGCAACACCAAGACCAAGGACAAGGTGATCCGTCGCGAGCTCTTCACGCGACCCGGTGACACGTTCTCCAAGCAGGCGATCATCCGCTCGCTGCGCACGCTGGCGAACCTCAACTACTTCAACCCCGAGCGCCTGCAGCCCGACGTGCAGCCGGTCGACGCGACGACGGTCGACGTGACCTATGTCGTCGAGGAGCGTCCGAGCGATACCTTCAATGCCTCGGTCGGTTTCAGCTCGCAGGGACTCACCGGCGTGCTCGGCGTATCGTTCAACAACTTCTCGCTGCTCGAGCCGCTCTCCGGCGGCGGCGGACAGGTGCTGAACTTCAACTGGGAGTTCGGCAGCTACGTCTCGACGTTCTCGCTCGGCTTCACCGAGCCGTGGCTCTTCGACGAGCCGATCACGCTCGGCGCGAATATCTACTACCGCAATCTCGAGAGCGTCTACAACGGCGAGCCGTACGACATTCGCACGGCCGGCGGATCGCTCACCAACGGATGGCGGCCGCGCTGGCCGGACGATTATTTCCGTCTGGACCTGACCAACCGCGTGCTGCACAACGAGATCAGCGGCGAGGCTCCGTCGAACTCGAGCTTCCGCCAGGGCAGCGAGATCAGTCACACGCTGACGGTTGCCCGCTCGAGCCTCGACAATCCGTTCTTCGCGACCGTCGGATCGCGCTTCGTCTTCGCCAACACGGTCGCGGCTCTCGGCGACGCGAAGTTCACGAAGCACGAGCTGAACTTCGATTTCTATTCGCCACTCGCGCAGGTGACCGAGCAGAACTCGCTCGTCTTCTACCTCAACAACGAGTACGGCATCGTCAACGACTTCGGCGCGCTCGACCGGATCGCGCCGACCACGTTCTACAACATGGGCGGCACCGTCATCGCGGGCGTCAACACGATCCAGCTCCGCGGCTACAGGGACAACTTGATCGGCCCGCGCTCGGAGCCGGGACGGGTCTACGCCAAGACGACGGCCGAGCTCCGTTTCGGCCTGGCGATGAACCCCATCCCGATCTACGTCCTCGGCTTCGCCGAGGCCGGCAACGTCTGGGGACGTTTCAGCGAGGTCAACCCGTTCGACCTCAAGCGCTCCGTCGGACTCGGCCTGCGGGTCATGGTTCCGCCGATCGGACTGCTCGGCTTCGACTATGGCTACGGCTTCGACTATGACGTCGAGGGTGTCAAGGGCGGCTGGCGCTTCCACTTCCAGTTCGGCCGCTAGAACATTTCCTTACGCCCCGGCGCGTAAACCGCGCCGGGGCCCTACAGGTCCGTACCGACGGGCTCGCGTCCGCGGAAGCGACCGCGATTATCCTCGCATCGACCCACTCAAAACCTCATCGTTCGACCGAATGAAACGGCACTCACTCTTTCAGATACCCATGCTCGCCGTGCTCATGCTCGCGGCGATGGTCGCCTTCGCACCCGACGCCAGCGCGCAGACCGCGGCCAAGGTCGGCATCGTCAACTTCGACGAGATCATCAGCCGCCTGCCGGAGTTCAAGCAGATCGAGAGCGAGCTGCAGGGACTGCAGCAGCGCTACATGGACACGCTGCGCGCGCTGCAGAACGAGCTTCAGGGCATGGCCGACGCCTACCAGAAGCAGCAGGCCCTCATGAGCGCCGAGACCAAGGCGACCGAGGAGCAGAAGATCATGGGCTACCGCGATCAGCTCCTGAAGTACCAGCAGGAGCGCCTCGGCCAGGGCGGAACGTTCGCCCAGGCGCAGGCCCAGATGCTTCAGCCGGTGCGCGACAAGGTCCGCGGCGCCATCGAGCGCGTCGCGAAGTCGGAGAAGCTCACGCTCGTGCTCGAATCCTCCTCGACGGCCTACTTCGACGAGAAGACCGAGATCACCTTCAAAGTCCTTGACTACCTGAAACGTGGCACCAACTAATCGAACGATCGCGCGGCTGCTGGCCGTGGTCGGCATTGCGGCGCTCGGCGCCGTCGCTCCGGTGACGGCGCAGAAGACGGCGTATGTCGCCAGCGACGAGATCATGAACCGGCTGCCGGAGGTCAAGGACGCCCGCACGCGCATCGGCGAGATGCAGGCGACCTGGCTGCGTGAGATCCAGTCGCAGGAGACCGACATCGCGCGGCTGCGAGCCGAGATCGAGAGCAACCGGCTCTTGTGGAGCACGCAGGAGCGTCGCGACGCCGAGGGACGGCTGCGCGATGCCGAGCAGAAGCTCGCTGCGTTCCGCGCCTCGAAGTACGACGCCGGCGGCGAGTACGAGAAGCTCCACAACGAGTCGCTCACGCCGCTGTACGACAAGGTCTTCGCCGCGATCGCCGAGGAGGCCAAGGCGCAGAAGTACGACTTCGTGTTCGACAAGAGCAGCCGCGGCCTGCCGATGCTCTACGCGAGCCCCGACTACGATCTGACTGCCGCGGTGCTGAGACGCCTCGGCGTCAAGCTCGATCCGTCGGAGCTCGAGGAGGCGCCGGCCGACGGGGGTCGCGCTCCGCAGCGTGGGCGACGTCCGGCGGACGATCCCAACACGGTGCTCGAGGAGAAGCCGGAGTCGACCAGCGGATCGGGCTCGGGCTCGTCGGTCGAGTCGGCGAAGTAGCGAACCAGAGTCCACGGTGCCGGGTTCGTGGTGTCGCGACAGAGGTCGCCGCGGCACGGGTGCACAGCAGCAAGCTTGATGGAGGGTCGAATGCTCGTATCTGAGGTGGCGGAGCTCGTCGGCGGAGTGGTCGTCGGCGACGGCTCGGTAAGCCTCGAGCGACCGTCGAAGATCGAGGAGGCGGGGCCCGGGGATGTCACGTTCGTGGCCAACGCGCGCTATGCGAAGCACGCCGAGTCGACGCGCGCGAGCGCGATGATCGTCGACAACGAGTTCGTGGTCACGCGGACCGACGTCGCCTACATTCGGGTGGCCGATCCGTACCGCGCGTTCCTGACGGTGGTCGCGCGCATGACCCCGCCGCTGCGCACGCTCGCGGCGGGCATCCATCCGAGCGCGACGATCGCCGAGACCGCCTCGATCGCCGACGACGTCGGCATCGGCGCGCACGTCGTCATCGGCGACGGCGCGAGGATCGGTCGCGGCACGCGGATCCATCCCGGAACGGTGGTCGGTGCGGACACGACGATCGGCGAGCGCGTCACGATCTACGCGAACGTCTCGCTCTACGATCGCACCGTCGTCGGCAGCGACGTCGTCATTCACGCCGGCGCGGTCGTCGGTGCCGACGGGTTCGGGTTCCTGCCCACGGCCGACGGTCGCTGGGAGAAGATCCCGCAGGTCGGCCGCGTCGTTGTCGGCGATGACGTCGAGATCGGCGCCAATGCGACGATCGATCGAGCATCGCTCGGCGAGACCGTCATCGGCCGGGGCGTGAAGATCGACAACCTCGTGCACATCGCGCACAACGTCGTCGTCGGCGAGCACACGGCGATCGCGGCGCAGGCCGGCATCTCCGGCAGCACGCGCATCGGCTCGGCCAATCTCATCGCCGGGCAGGTCGGCATCGTCGGGCACATCGAGACCGTGCCGAACGTCATCATCGAGGCCCAGTCCGGCGTCAGCAAGTCACTGAACAAGGCCGGCCGCTACTTCGGCCACCCGGCCAAGGAGCACTCGCAGGCGCTGCGGCAGGAGGGAGCGCTCCGGCAGCTTCCCGACCTGCTGGCGACGATCCGCGAGCTGCGCGACCGCGTTCGCGAGCTCGAGGCCGCCGTCGGTCTGCAGGCCGGTGACGCGATCGAGTAACGCCGTCGACCCGGCGGTCGATCGACCGTCCGGAACCGTTTTCTCCGAGGCCGCTCCAATCCCACGGGGCGGCCTCGCGTCGATCGCGACGCCCCGTTTTTGATAGAGACTCTTTCAGAGCTCTTTCCTCCAAAAGCGTATTTTCGCCTTTCCCCTCAGCTCGCCGCTCTCCGTGGACTCGTTCCCTCGATGTCCGCCGGGCGCCGGCGAGTCCGTCACGAACCCAGACTCGCGTGTCTCGGAGAGCAGATCCCGTCGGTTCAACCGGTCCTCTATGCGCGTACAACAACGCACGATCGCATCGCCTGTCAGTCTAGCCGGGGTGGGGCTCCACACCGGAAACCAGAGCACGATCACCTTTCAGCCGGCTGCCGAGAACTACGGCATCCGCTTCGTGCGTGCCGATCTCGACGGCGCGCCCGAGGTTCCGGCCGACGTCGACCTGGTCACCGACATCTCGCGCGGCACGACGCTGACGAAGGACGGCGCCAGCGTCCACACCGTCGAGCACGTGCTCGCAGCGCTGGCCGGCCTCGAGGTCGACAACTGTCGCATCGAGCTGACGGGAAATGAGCCACCGATCGGCGACGGCAGCTCGATGCCCTATGCCGAGGTGCTGCTGCGCGCCGGATTCGTCGACCAGCAGGCCGCGCGCACCTACATCGCGATCGACGAATCGATTGCGTACAAGAACGAAGAGAAGGGAGTCGAGATCGCCGCGCTTCCGAACAACGAGTTCCGGATGACGGTCATGATCGATTACCGCAATCCCGCGCTCGGAAGCCAGTACGCCAACCTCTTCGATCTCAACAAGGAGTTCGCCACGCAGTTCGCGCCGGCGCGCACGTTCTGCTTCCTGACCGAGGTCGAGATGCTCCGCGATACGGGGCTGATCAAGGGTGGCGCGCTCGACAACGCGATCGTGATCGTCGACAAGGATGTCGACCAGGAGGGGCTCGACAAGATGTCGAAGCGCCTGGGCATCGAGGGTTCGGTCGTGCTCGGGCAGACCGGCATCCTCAACAACGGCACGATGCGCTTCGACAACGAGCCGGCGCGACACAAGCTGCTGGATCTCCTCGGCGATCTCGCGCTCGCCGGCGCTCCGGTGCGCGCGCACATCCTGGCGGCGCGACCGGGCCACGCGAGCAACATCGAGTTCGCGCGCAAGGTCAAGCGCCTGGCCGAACGCCGCAAGCTCTACAAGAAGTTCGCGGTCCAGGATGACGACGGCGTCGTGATGGATATCAACGCGATCGCCAACATCCTGCCGCACCGCTATCCGTTCCTGCTCGTCGACCGCGTCATCGAGCTCGACCGCGAGGCCGGCACGATCACCGGCCTGAAGAACGTGACGGTCAACGAGCCGTTCTTCAGCGGCCACTTTCCGGGCCGGCCGATCATGCCGGGCGTGCTCATCGTCGAGGCGATGGCGCAGACCGGAGGGATGCTCCTGATGAACCATATCGGATCCGACGGCACCAAGCTCGCCCTGTTCATGGGGATCAACAACTGCAAGTTTCGCAAGCCGGTCATCCCCGGTGACCAGCTCATCTTCGACGTCGAGCTCCGCTCGAAGCGCTTCAACACATTCACCCTCCACGGCCGCGCGACCGTCAAGGGGGCTCTCGTTGCCGAGGCGGAGCTCTCGGTGGCCATTATCGATCGTCAACTTTGATTCCCCACATGACAGAGACGCTGATCAGCCCCCGGGCCGAGGTCGATCCAGAAGCGATCATCGGCGATGGCGTACGGATCGGTCCGTTCGCGGTCATCGAGGCGGACGTCGAGATCGGTGATGGCGTCGAGATCTTTCCGCACGCGCACATCAGCTCCGGCGCGCGCATCGGCCGCGACTGCAGGATCTTCACGGGCGCGGCGATCGGCGGCGTGCCGCAGGATCTGAAGTTCGGCGGCGAGCGAACCCTGGCGATCATCGGCGAGCGCACGGTCGTTCGCGAGTACGTGACGATCCATCGCGGCACCGCGGCGCATGGCCGAACCGTCGTCGGCAGCGACTGCCTGCTGATGGCGTACTGCCACGTCGCGCACGACTGCGAGATCGGCGACCGTGTGATCACGGCCAACGCCGTGCAGCTCGGCGGGCACGTGCAGATCGACGACTGGGCGATCATCGGCGGGCTCACCGGCGTCCACCAGTTCGAGCGCATCGGCTGCCACGCGATGGTCGGAGCCGGCTTCCGTGTGATGAAGGACGTGCCGCCGTACGCGCTGGCAGGCAACCAGCCGCTGGGCTTCAGCGGTGTCAACGTCATCGGCCTGCAGCGCCGTGGGTTCTCCGAAGAGACGATCGACACGATCCGCCAGGTCTACCGGATCATCTACCAGTCCGGTCTGAACATGGGCGAGGGCGTCGAGCGCGTCGCGCTGTCGTTCGACAACGTGCCGGAGGTGGATACGATCCTGGAGTTCTTCCGCGCCAGCGAGCGCGGCGTCATCCCGCTGTCGCGGTGATGCCGGCGGCCGCGTCGGCGCCGTCGGAGCGACGCACGATTTTCGTCGTCGCGGGCGAGGCCTCCGGCGACATGCATGCCGCGGAGCTCGTCCGCGAGCTCAGGCTCCGCGTCCCGGATCTCGAGCTCATCGGCATCGGCAGTGAGCGTCTGGCGGCCGAAGGGCTCGAGTCGCTCGTCGACGCATCGCGCATGAACGTCGCGGGATTCCTCGAAGTCGTTCGGCGCTATCGCTTCCTGCGCGCTGCCTTTGCGCGCGCCGTCGATCTGGCGCGCACGCGCCGCCCCGCGCTCGCCATCCTCGTCGACTACCCCGGCTTCAACCTCCGCCTGGCCCGCGAGCTCCACACGCTTGGAATCCCCGTCGCCTACTACATCGCCCCGCAGGTCTGGGCCTGGAAGGAGGGACGCGTCGCGCAGTTGCGTCGCTACGTCGACGAGCTCATCGTCGCTTTCCCGTTCGAAGTCGCCTGGTTCGCCGAGCGCGGCGTGACCGCGCGGTTCTTCGGGCATCCGATCGTCGACATGCTCGCCCGCCAGAGCGCGCCCGCGTCGCCGCGGCCGGCGTCGCGACGGAGCACGATCACCTATCTGCCCGGCAGCCGCAGTCACGAGATCGTCCGGCACATGCCGTTGCTCACGGCGGTGATGCGGCGTCTCGGCGCGCAGTATCATCACGTCGTGCCGCTCGCGCCGACGATCGAGCGTGCGGAGCTCGAGCCGTACCTGGCGCAGGCGAGCTTCGAGATCGCGACCGACGCGCGCGAGGCGCTCGGCCGCTCCGACGCGGCGCTGGTCAAGGCGGGGACCTCGACGATCGAGGCGGCGCTGGCGGGCGTGCCGTTCGCGGCGTACTACCGGACGTCGCGCGTCAGTTACGAGATCGCGCGACGCTTCATCACGGTGCCGTGGATCGCGATGGTGAACATCCTCGCCGGCCGCGGGATCGTCCGCGAGTTCATCCAGGAGCAGGCCGAGCCGGAGGCGATGGCCGACGAGCTCCAGCGGATCGTCGAGGATGGGGCCTATCGCGCGACGATGATCGCCGAGCTCGTCGCGGTGCGCACGGCGCTCGGGGAGCCCGGCGCGGCAGCGCGGGTGGCGGAGTTCATCGTCGGGAGGTTTCTGCGATGAGCGTGGCAGAGGACGCGGCGCGCGACGCCGCCGAGGTCGATGCGACGCGCAACGACGCAACGGACATCCGCGTCTCCGGCCGGAGCGCGAAGGCGCGCGCCGTACATCTGGTGCTCGGCGCGGCCGCCGCGACGTGGAGAATCAGCGAGGAGATTCCGAGCGACTGCAAGGGGATCCTCCGAGGCGAATCAACAGCCGTTATTGCGTTCTGGCATTTTCAGATGCTGCCCCTGTGGTACGCGCTGCGTGGACTGCACCCCTCGGCGATCGTCAGTCCGAGCGCCGACGGCGGCGTCCTCGCCGGGTGGCTCGGCTCGCTCGGCTACGGTCCGGTGCTGCGCGGCTCGAGCTCGCGCGGCGGCGGCGAAGCGCTCGCGGCCGCGGTCAAGCTGCTCGCCGATCGCAGCGTCCTGCTGACGCCCGACGGTCCGCGCGGTCCGTCGCGCCAGGCCAAGGCCGGCGCGCTCGTCGCGGCATTGCGTGCGGGCGTGCCGCTGGTTGTCGCAGGGTGGTCGGCCCGGCGGGTGATCCGCTTCGGATCGTGGGACAGGATGGAGGCGCCGGCGCCGTTCTCACGCGTGCGCATCCGCTACGCGCTCTTCGACCATACCGGACTGTCGGCCGAGCAACGACTGACGCCCGAGGACCTCGCGCGCCTCTCGATGGCGATCGACGCGGTCAGCGGCCGATGAGCGCCGACGCACGGTTCTTCCCGGAAGGTGGTATTCTTGAGCGGGCGCGCCGCGTCCGCTGAAATCCTCCGTCCCCGTACATTTGCTGACATCAACGTGATTCGGCGCCGAAGTACGTCATTCAAGGGATGCAATCCCCGAGTGATCCCAAGACTCCCATGCCTATGACCTCGCTCGAAACGTTGAATGCCCTGCAGACGGAGGCATTGAAGATCGACCGCAAGGGGCACCCCTCGGCCTCCGGGATGGAGCGGCTGATCCTGTGCTCCGGTAGCTGGCAGCTCGAGCGTACCGTCGAGATCCACGAGGCGCCGAGCCGCTCCGCGCTCGACGGCTCGATGCTCCACGAGGTGCTCGCCGGGCTGCGTCCGGATACGGGGCTCTCCGAGCGCCACCAGTTCGTCGTCCGCCGCTGCCACGAGATCGTCGAGGAGCTCGAGCGCGAGCTCGCGTTTCCGCGCGACGCCGAAGGGCGGCGCGTCATCGTCGAGGAGCGCTTCTGGTACTACGACGAGGACCACCGCGAGCTCTACTCCGGCCAGATGGATTACGCCGCGGTCATCGGCAGCCGCGGGCTCATCGTCGACTACAAGACCGGCACCGGTCCGGTGACGCCGACCGCGGCGAACTGGCAGATGCGCGCGTCGGCGGTGCTTCTGGCGCACAACTTCGAGCTCGACGAGGTCTTCGTCGCGATCGTGCAGCCGCTGGCCGAGCAGGACACGAGCGTCGTGCGCTACAGCCGCGAAGACCTGCGCCGCGCCGAGGTCGACATCCTCGTCGGGCTCCGCATGGCCAACGCCAAGGACGCGGCGCGCACGCCGGGCGACCGGCAGTGCCGCTACTGTCGCGCCAAGGCGCTGTGTCCGGAGGTGCGAGGCGAGGTTCTCGGTCTGGTGCCCGCGTCGGTCGCCTCCGCTGGCACGCTGCCGCGGCGCCAGCACGTGACGCTGCCGACGCTCAGCGGACAGGAGCTCGCCGAGCTGCTGCCGAAACTCGAGCTCGCCGAGAAGGTGATCCGCGAGATCCGCCGCCAGGCGAAGGACACGCTCGAGCGTGATCCGACCGCGATCGAGGGCTACCGCCTGCGCGAGGGATCCGAGCGCCGCAACGTCCGCGACGTCGAGGAGGCGTACCGGCGCCTGAAGGACATTCTGACTCCAGAGCAGTTCGCCGCCTGCTGCAACGTGCAGCTCGGCCGGCTCGAGGAAATGCTCCGCGCCGTGACCGGCGAGTCGATGGCGCGCTCCAGGGAGATTCTCGACGAGCTCCTCGGCGATACGATCGACCGCCGGCCGACCGACCGCTCGATCGACCGCATCGACAGGCCGGACATGCGGGGACGGTTCGAGGACTAGTGGGATCGCGGCACTACGCTGAAACGCCGCGTGGTGCTCGCGGACCCCTTTGACCGCGCGCGAATAGAACGAGGGCTTCCGGAGATACTCTGGAAGCCCTTTGAGCGTTTCGTTGGATACGCTTCCTCCTCGATCGATGAATCCGTACCATTCGGTACCCAGCGACACGCTTTACGATGAGCGTTCGCGTTGTCGCGACGACTCTCCGTCACTCACTCGACGTCGCCCCATGCCGAACCGGAGAATCCCGGCGATGCACTCCAACGTCAATCGCATCCGTTTCGCACTTCTCATCCTCGCGGTTGCAGTCGCGATGTGCGCGCCGAATGCACTCGCGCAGCGAGCCGCGACCCAGTGGCGATTCGGCGAAGGGGCCGGTCTTGTGTTCCATCCCGATGGCTCGGTCACGAGCGTCTTCAGCAGTCCTCTGCGAACGATCGGAGGAAGCACATCGCTGGCCGATCGACGAACAGGGGAGCTGCTTTTCTTCAGCGACGGCCGGACCATCTGGGATCGCACCGATGCGGTCATGAGCGGCGGCACCGAGATTTCGGTCGAGAGCCATGGGCAGCATGTGCTCGCGCTGCGCCAGGCGGGGAGCGATCGTCGCTACGCGATCTTCACATCGTACAAGGCACCCGATGATACATCGTGGCCTCTCGGGTACTTCGCGACGTTCATCGATCTACCTCCAAGCAGCCGCGGGAACGTGACGGCCCGTGCCACGCGGATCACGGGCTCCTCGAGCGAAGGGCTCACTGCGATACGGCGGTGTGATCGTGATGGCTATTGGGTGATTGGTCGAGACACGGCTGGAGCCTTGCTCGTGTGGCCATACGACGCAAACGGGATCGGTCTCGTGACGTCGCATTCCGTCGGTGCGTGGAGCGTCGCCCTGTGGAGTCGCGATCGGCCAGCAAACGCTTGGTGGTGGGGAACGACAAGAGCGAGCGTCGATGGCCGGCGCGTCGCGTTCGCGCACCCGAGCGACGATTCGATGGCTCTGGTCGTCATCGTCGACTTCGACCCCGCGACGGGCAGGTTTGCAGACACACCCGCCATTCGTATCCCCATCGACGGCAGTGTGCTCCCGGGACAGGCAGCCGGAGCAGACGACATGAGCTTCTCGCCCGATGGACGAAAGCTTTACGTGACCACGTTCATCGGCGGTCGGCTGCTGCAGTTCGACGTCTCCACGAATGACTCGCTCGAAGTCGCGCGCTCACGCCGAGTGATCGCCACCAGCTCGACCCGGATGTCGGGCCTGCAGCTCGGCCCGGATGGAAGGACCTACGTCGCCACGGAGTTCGAGCAGGGACTGGGCGTCATCGAGCGACCAGACAGCACCGGCGACGAAGCGCGCTTTTCAATTCGGGGAGTCTCGTTTCCGCGCCCAACGCAATATTCGGGACGCAACCTTCCCAATCTCGTCGAAGGCGACCTTGGCCTGCGCCGCATCCCCGCTCCGGCCGACTCAATGTGCGCGGGCGGTGTCGTGCAGCTGCGCGCTGGCTGGGTCGCGAACCCTCGCTGGGAGCCCGCGGCGACCGTCTCGTGCACAACCTGCCTCGATCCGCTTGCTTCTCCCGACTCGACGACCACCTACTATCTCTACTCCGGAAACGGCGGCTGCGGTCCGATTGACTCGACGACGGTCACGGTCTTCCCGACACCGACCTATCGCCTCGGCGGCGACACTCTTCTCTGTCCCGGCGAATCGACCGAGCTTGTCGTGAGCACGAGCGCAAGCGTGCGCTGGCTGCCGTCGGATGATCTGTCGTGCACCGACT
>DATLHO010000276.1:0-11774 GCA_035539855.1 Kapaibacterium sp. (SeqCode)
GGTCGCCGAGCAGTTCACGGGTCTGCCGGGCCGCTACGTCAAGCTCGAGGACACGATCAGCGGCTTCGAAGCAATCCTCAACGGCCTCGGCGACGACATGCCCGAAGACGCGTTCCGCTACGTCGGAACGTTCGATGAGGCAGCGGAGAAGTCGTCGAAGATTTTGGCGGCGTAAACTGATCGTGAACTGACGAGCGCAGCTCGTTGCGCGATGCCGACATCGCCGGTCATCGGCCTTTGCCTCGTGACCTCTGACATCTGACATCTGACATCTGACAAACATGGCCAAGACATTCTCAGTGGAGATCGTCTCCCCGCAGCGGATGGTGTTTCAAGGCGAGGCCGAGTCGGTGACGCTGCCGGGGGTTGTGGCGCCGTTTCAGGTGCTGTACAACCATGCGCCGATCCTGACGGAGCTCGAGGTGGGGGACATCAAGATCGTCGACGCCCAGGGACGCGAGACGCACATCGCGACCTCGGGCGGCTTTGCCGAGGTGAAGGAGAACAAGATGACCGTGATCGCCGAGGCAGCCGAGGCCGCATCGGAGATCGACGTCAAGCGCGCGCAGAGCGCCCGCGAGCGCGCCGCCGAGCGCGTCCGCGACGCACGCCAGCACACCGGCGACATCGACCAGCTCCGCGCCGAAGCGGCACTGGCCCGCGCGATGAACCGGCTGAAGGTGGCGGATCGGATGTAGACGTTCGGTCTCAACGCAGATACGACAAGCCCCCGCTCCGGGATCGGAGCGGGGGCTTTGTTATGCGCGGTGGGACTTGCGGGAGCTGCGGCGCTGCAGTATGTTTGTTAACCCCTTCCGTTAACAGAGTGCGCGACGTGCAAATTGCGTTTGGCGACCGACGGCTCCGCAAGGTGGCAAACGATGTAAAGGAGCTCACACGAGAATATGGCCCGGCGCGAGCCAGGAAGCTGATTCGTCGACTCCAGGAGCTTCGATCTGCCGAATGCCTCGAAGACCTGCGGAACCTACCAGGTCCTCGCTGCCATGAACTGCGGAAGAACCGGACAGGGCAGTTGTCAATCGATCTCGATCATCCGTACCGGCTGATCTTCGAGCCATCGCACGATCCAGTCCCGCGAAAGGCCGACGGGGGAATCGATTGGAGACTGATAACCGCTATAACGATCCTCGAGATCACCGATACCCATGAGTAGCACTCACGAGAACGAGTTCGCACCCGATGTCGTCCCGCCGCCCGGCGAGACGCTCCTCGAGACGATCGAGGCGATCGGCATGTCGCAGGCGGAGCTGGCGGAGCGCACAGGCCGACCGAGGAAGACGATCAACGAGATCATCAAGGGAAAGGCCGCGATCACGCCGGAGACTGCACTTCAGCTCGAACGCGTACTCGGCGTCCCGGCGTCGTTCTGGAACAACTATGAGCGGAGCTACCGCGAGTATCTCGCGCGCAAGGCTGAGAATGAGCAACTGAGTCACCATCGGGACTGGCTGAAGAACTTTCCCGTTCGAGCGATGATGAAGCTCGGTTGGATTCCGGAGTCGAGCGACAAGATCCAGCAGGTCCGCTCGCTGCTCCGATACTTCGCGATCGCGGCACCGGAGCAGTGGGACGCCGTCTGGGTCAAGCCGGTGGTCGCCTACCGGAAGGCGCGTGTGTTTACGAGCGACTCGTATGTCGACTCCGCGTGGCTTCGGCAGGGTCAGATCCTCGCACAGAACGTGGAGTGCCGGCGCTTCGACGAGGCGAGATTCCGAGACGCGCTTGTCAGGACGAGAGCATTGACGCGACAGCCCGTGAGTGCGTGGCAGTGCGAGCTTCAAACGATATGTGCCGATGCGGGAGTGGCCGTCGTCCTCGTTCCCGAGCTGCCGAAGCTCCGCGCATGCGGCGCCACCTATTGGCTCGGCCCTTCGAAGGCGGTGATTCAACTCAGCCTGCGGTACAGGACTGACGACCACTTCTGGTTCACGTTTTTCCACGAAGCGGGCCACATCATGCTGCATGGCCGTACCGAAACGTTCGTCGAGGGCAATGGCGAGCACGACGCGCGCGAGGACGAAGCGAACCGATTCGCGGCGCAGACACTGATACCGGAGCGGCGGTTCCAAACATTCCTCGCGTCAGGGGAATCGCTCACGAAGAATGGAATCGCAGCATTCGCAGCGGAACTGGGGATTGCACCGGGAATCGTTGTTGGGCGATTGCAGAAGGAGGGACGAATCCCCTACTCGCACTGCAATGAGCTCAAGCGGAAGCTGGAGTGGATGCCGACGCCTTAGATCAGTCCACGTACCAGTCTGGACTTCATGGCAGAGGCCCGAACCCCAGACGGACACGTCAACCGAACGGCAGGCACATGACGCCGCGCGATTCAACATCACCATGTCGCCTGATGATGAATCGCGCTGACAGCTCCGTCCTCCACCCCTACCTCCCGTGCACAACCCTAACCACCCGCACCTCCTGCCGTCCATCCGCACTCACTCGGCACAGGTACGCTCCGTCGGCGAGCGTCGATGCGTCGAGCGTCGCGGCGTGCGCGCCGGGCGGCATCGGTGCGTCGAGAACCGTCGCGACCTGTGTGCCGCGCGCGTCGAAGAGCTCGATGCTCACGTGCGATGCGCGGGCGAGCCGATAGGTGATCATCGTGCCGCCACTGGTCGGATTCGGGCGGCACTCGAGCGCGAGCCGGTCGGCCGCCGCGGCGTTCTCGCGGACGGCTCCCGGACGCACCAGCGCCTCGATGCGTCCCTCCTGCACGGCGCGGACCGTGTCGAAGCTCGCGAGATATCCGGAGAGCACCTGGAATTCCGTCGTGTCTCCGATGATCCGCACGTCGCTGAAGTCCGCGCCGATCGTCTGGAAGATCGCGAGCGCGAACTCGTTGGCGGTGACGGTGTACTCGGCGGTCGGATCGAGCGCGACACCACCGACCTTCACGTCGACAACGCGCGTCCATGCGGGGTCGGTCGGATCGTAGCGATAGCTCAGTCCCGATGCCTGGATGATGTAGTCGTCGCCGACCTCGATGTCCGACAATCCGAACTCGAGCGCGGCCACGAGCGATGAGCCGGGCAGCTTCAGCGTGGCGATCCGGAAGCCGAGGCCGTTGACGGTGTTGAAGCCGTAGCCGACCGCGCGGAAGGCATCGACGCCCACGATCGGTCCGGCATACAGCATCTCGGCGATGCTGCCGGAGGGCTCGAGCGCGATCTGCGTTCCGGTCGCCGCGCGGAAGGCGTCGGCGACGATGTTGCCCAGCGGCGTGTCCTTGAAGCCGAGCTCCGTCGGACGGTCGACGACCTCGACGATGTCCGTCGCGGCGTAGGTGATCGGCGCGGTGAAGACCGGACCGTAGATCCCCTCGATTTCTTCGATCAATCCGTCGACGATCTCCGTCACCTGCGGCGCCTCAGGCACCTGGGCATCGAGGTGGATCAGCGCGTAGTCCGCGAGCGACACGTCGTCGCCATCGACCGCGAGGCGCATGTGGCCGAGGTTCTGGTAGTACGGTCCGGACTGCACGAGGAGCGTCGTGCCGCCGTCGGGGCCCGGCACGACCAGGGGCTGCTCGAACGTGTAATGATCGTGGCCTCCGACGATTACGTCGATGCCGGCGACCGATGCGGCGAGCACGGCATCGTAGTGCAGTCCGAGGTGCGACAGGGCGATGATGACGTCGCAGTCGTAGGTCTCGAGCGAGTCGACGGCATCGGCGGCGATCCGTAGGAATGCCGTATCCAGCACGAGCGGACCGGGCAGCGACAGCAGGTTCGTCGACGGTGTCGTCAGGCCGAAGATCCCGACGCGCAGGTCGCCGAAGTCGCGGATCGTGTACGGCTGCACCCGCGAGCGCAGCGAGACGAAGCCGGTATCCGGAAACACGAGGTTCGCCGACAGGAGCGGAAAACCACCCTGCTCGAATCCCGCATCCAACGCATCGGAAAGCGTCGACGGCGTGAGGTCGAACTCATGGTTGCCGAGAGTCATCGCGTCGAGTCCGACAGCGGCGAGCAGCCGCAGCTCGGGGACGCCGAAGAACCGATTGAAGAACAGATCGCCGATGAAGAAGTCGCCGGCGTGGAGCGACAGGACGGCTCCCCCCTGTGACTCGACCGTTGCGATGACCGCGGCGGCGCGGGCGAGGCCGCCGAGCGTTCCCTGCAGCGCCGTATCGCGGCTTCCGCCGGGGGCCAGGTGCGAGTGCGAGTCGCTCATGTGCAGGATCGTGAGCGTGTCGGCCTCGACCCTCGCACTCGCCAGCAGCGTGGCGATCGCAGTGCAGGCAATCAGTACGGTCCGTTTCATGGTAGTCCGCCGATTGGTGAATAACTCATTCGACCGAACGTAGCCACCGAATGCCCGGCGTGCCCAGACGCAGATCAGGATCCGGGAGGAATTCGGAGGCCACGGAATCGGGTGGAAAGCTATCGGCGGCAGTGGTGGCGGAGGTCAGCGAGGGATCGGGGGGATGTCATCGAATTGTCGCGGGGCGCGCGGCGATCGAGCGCGCGGGGATTGAGCGCAGCGATTGAGCGCGTGGCGATTGCGAGCGAAGCGCATGAGCGCCCGGCGCTCAAGCGCCGGGCTGACGGGTCAAGCCTCGTGAACGAGGCTCGCGCATGGAGCCACGCCAGTGCATCGCCGAGGACGACGCAGTGCCGTGGGCTCCATGCGCGGTGCAGGTGCGCCGCGCCCCTCGACGAACGCAGAGACGCACGTCGAATCGCGAGCGCTCCCAGAGCGCTCGCACCGAGCCCACAGCCCTCGCGATCGCTCTCGGCGATACACTGCCGCGGCACGATGCGCGAGCCCCGTTCACGGGGCTTGACGACTCAGCCCGGCGCTTGAGCGCCGGGATGCCTTGAGCGCCAGGATGACATCGCCGATCCCCCCCGCCACAATTCATCACGGTTTCCCCCATCCGCGATCCTTGACCCGTCCGGGAACCCGGAGTAAGTTGAGACTGGATTCAGTCTTAATAAGAATTCAACATGTACTCGATCGCGGAGAAACGGGCGAAGGAGAAGTTCACGGAGTTCCTGCGCGGCGGGAGCTACCGGATCACTCCGGAGCGCTTCGAGGTGCTCGCGGCGGTCCTCAGGACCGACGACCACTTCGACGCCGAGACGCTCTATCTCATGCTGAGAGGGTCGGGCAGCAAGGTGTCGCGCGCGACGGTCTACAAGACCCTGGCGCTGCTGCACGAGTGCGGCCTGGTCGTGCGACACATGTTCTCCCCCGGCGAGTTCGCGCAGTACGAGAAGACGATCGACCGGCCGATGCACGACCACATGGTCTGCACGCGGTGCAACCGGATCATCGAGTTCGACAACCGCTCGGTCGTCTACCTGCAGAAGCAGCTCGCGCACCTCCACGACTTCGAATCGAGCTATCACACCCTCCAGATCTTCGGCGTCTGCGGCGACTGCCGCCGAACGCGCCATTCCGCGAAGAACGGGACGAAGAATGGAACTTCCCTCAAGGTGACCAGTGTCGACTGAGCATCAAACCCTGCTCGATGCGCGCCGCCGCAACAGCGGCACCATCGTCTCCCTTCCCGCCGACGCAGCCCTTCGCTCGCAGTGCATCCGCCTCGGCCTCAGCATCGGCTCCTCCTTCACCTGCCTCGAGCGCCTTCCCGGCGGCACCATCGTCGTCGAGACGGGGCGGCAGGAAATAGCGCTCGGCAATGCACTGGCGAAGGCGATCGGCGTTGCCATTGGTTAGTTCGATGTCAAAGGTCAGATGTCAGATGTCAAATGGTTAGATGTCAAAGGTCAGATGTCAGATGTCACATACGGGAAGACAAGACCGGCTCGGCCCTAGACACGTCTCTTCGGTTTGTGACCTCTAACATCTGACATCTAACATCTGACTTCGAACCCGCACCCTGATCCACGTCATACCCGAGAACACACCTGCGTCGCTATACTCGTGATGTCATGAACACTCCCCTCGCTCCCGAGGACCTGACCAGCGTACTTCCGCACTCGCGGCACAGCCATGTGGACACGACGGCGTCGCAGTTTCTCGACCAGTCGCGAACCAAGCTCGTGCTCGTCGGGAACCCGAACGTCGGCAAGTCGGTCTTCTTCAATCACCTGACGGGTCTGTACGTCGACGTCTCGAACTTTCCCGGGACGACCGTCGAGATCTCGCGCGGTGAGCACCCTGCGTTCGCCGTCTACGACACTCCCGGCATCTACGGCGTCAGTTCGTTCAACGATGAGGAGCGCGTCGCGCGCGACATCATCCTCGAGGCCGACGTCGTGCTCAACGTCGTCGACGCGGTGCATCTGGAGCGCGATCTGTTCCTGACGCTGCAGTTGATCGACATGGGGAAGAAGGTCGCGGTGGCGCTGAACATGATGGACGAGGCCGCCGCGCGCGGCATCGCGGTCGACGTGGAGAAGCTCGCCGATCGCCTCGGTGTCCCGGTGCTGCCGACGACCGCAATCTCCCGCATGGGGTTCGATCGCCTCGAGGCGCACATCGCTCAGGCGACGTGCGGCACGTCGAACTCGACGCTGCATCGCGAGCTGCATACGCTGCTCGATCGCGTCGGCTCCGAGGCAGAGGCGCTCATGGTGCTCGAGGGTGACGAGGTCGTCGCCGCGCGGCACGGCATCCGTCCCGGCACCGAGCGCGAGGTCATCTACGTCGAGCGTCGCAATCGCGTCAACCGCCTCATCACCCAGGTCGTGACCGCGGCCGAGCAGAAGCGCACGGTCTCCACGACGATCGGCCGGCTTGCGATCTCCCCGTGGTTCGGCCTGCCCGTCCTCGCGGTCGTTCTGTACCTGACCTATCTGTTCGTCGGTGTCTTCATCGCCAGCGACGTCGTCGGCTTCACCGAGGGCACGCTCGGCAATCGCTACTTCGAGCGCTACGTCAAGGACAACGTCGCCGCGATCACCGGCGCGACGATCACCGTCGAGAAGCTCGGCACCGACGCCGCAGGCGAGGAGATCACGCTCGAGCAGCGTGCGTTCACCTTCCCGAACGGCACCAACGCCGATGCTGCCGGCAAGCGCGCGATGGAGGAGTACCGCGGCAACGGCGACGATCTCAACGTCGAGTACCATTACACGAATCCGTTCGCGACGATCTTCGCCGGCGAGTTCGGGGCGATCACGATGACCGTCACCTACCTCCTGTTCCTGCTGCTCCCGCTGGTGATCGGATTCTACCTCTCGCTGGCGATCCTCGAGGACTCGGGGTATCTGCCGCGACTGGCGACGTTCGTCGACCGCGCGCTCAACGGCCTCGGGCTCAACGGCCGCGCGATCATCCCGCTGATCCTCGGCTTCGGCTGCGTGACGATGGCCACGATCACGACGCGACTGCTCGGCACCGAGCGCGAGAAGCGGATCGCCACGACGATCCTGCAGTTCGCGATCCCCTGCTCCGCGCAGCTCGCGGTCATCGCCGCGCTGCTGGCGACTGCCGGCTGGAAGGCGACGCTCATCTACGGGACGGTGATCTTCGGCGTCTTCGTCGCGATCGGCACCGTGCTCGACCGCGCACTTCCGGGCAAGTCCTCGCCGCTGCTTCTCGACCTTCCGCCGATGCGCATGCCGCGCGCGCACAACGTGCTGCAGAAGACGTGGGTGCGCTCGCTGAGCTTCATGAAGGAGGCGACGCCGTGGTTCTTCATCGGCGCGCTCGTCGTGTCGGTCGCGCAGGTGACCGGCGTGCTCACCGCATGGCAGGAGGCACTCGCACCGATCACGACGAACTGGCTGAAGCTCCCGGCCGAGGCCTCGACCGCGTTCGTCATGGGCCTGGTGCGTCGCGACTTCGGCGCCGCCGGTCTCTACGATCTCGCCCTCTCGCCGATGCAGATCGTCGTCGCCCTGACGACCATCACGCTCTTCGTTCCGTGCATCGCGTCGCTGATGGTGATGCTCAAGGAGCGCGGCGTGAAGGAGGGAACGATCATCTGGCTCGGAAGCTGGGTGCTCGCACTCGGCGTCGGCGGCCTGGTCGCACTGGTCATCATCTAATCGGATCGCGCCATGCAGGGCCGCAAGAAGACCAGAGGATCCTTCGAGCTCCCGCTCATCCAGGACGAGCTCGCGCGCAAGCTCGCGGCCGAAGTGCGGTCGTGCACGACGTGCGGCTACAGCGTGACCAATCCGATGACCGACCGCTGCCCCCGGTGCTTCGCGCAGATCGCGCTGAGCGAGCACACCAACTGCGGCGACTGCGCTCATCAGGGCGCGTGCGAGTTTCAGAAGATCCAGGCGATACAGAAGAAGTGATCGCCGCAGCAACGATCGCGACACCGTCGGTGGACTGCAGCGATCAGCACGAAACCGAAACGGCCGCGGGAGCTCGATGCTCTCGCGGCCGTTCCGTGTGGACACCCCCCGTTGTGTGGTGCGAGCGGGTCTCGATTATTCGATGTCGAGCTCTTCGTCCGCAGGATTGATCACCGGCACGCATCGACCCTTTGCTCCGCAGTACGTCCCAGGTGGACAGCACAGCGGCTGATCAGCCGTGCCGCAGACCCGCTTGCTCGGACAGCATCCATCCGGCAGGCAGACCTCGTTCTTGCGACAGCACGTCATCGTGCCGTCGGCGCGGACGCAGCAGCGGTATCCCGGTGGACAGCACTTGTCGCCGCAGACCTGCTCCGACGGACAGCACTTGCCGTTGAGGCAGACCGTGCCCTCCGGACAGCAGAAGCGACCAGTCGTCGTCGTGCCGCAGACGAGGTTGTGCGGACAGCACTTGCCCTGCACGCAGACCGTGCCCTTCGGACAACACGTCCGGTTGCCGGCGTCGTCATGACAGACCTGCCCCTCGCGGCAGCATCGACCGTCGATGCAGACGGAGTCCGGCGGACAGCACGTGAGCGCTCCCAGTGAGTCGGCGCAGATCTGTTTCTCGCGACAGCACTGGCCGTCGATGCACCGTGATCCCGGAGGACAGCACGTCAGCGTCCCGTCCGGACGCACGCAGACCTGTCCCTCGCGACAGCACGCGCCGTCGATGCACTTGAAGCCCGGCGGGCAGCAGTGATCGCCGCACGGCTCGTAGTCGTCCGGACAATCGCGGCACTCGCCGGTCGCCGGGTTGCAGATCGTGCCGGCGGGACAGCACGTGTCGGCGCAGATGCGCTCCTCCGGACAGCAGATCGTCCGCGGTGGCGCGCCCGGTATCGAGATCACCATGCACTTCGTCCCCGGCGGACAGCAATGGCCGTGACCGTCGGCCCCGATGCAGCACGTCTCGTCCGGACGGCAGCAGAGCCCGATTGTCGGATCGCAGCACTTCGATTCCGGAGGACAGCACCCGTCACCGCAACGCAGGTCCGTCGGACAGTCGACGCAACCGTTGGCGGTGCACAGCGTGCCCGGCGGGCAGCAAACTTTCGAGACGCCGTCGGGTCCGACGCAGATGCGCTCGGTTGGACAGCACATCCGGTGCGTGAGTCCCGGATCGGGCAGACACGGCACACCGGGCGGACAGCACGTCGCCGCCACGCCCGATCCGGCCGGGCTGCTGCAGCACGTCTCCTCGGTCCGGCAGCAGATCGTGCCGTCGCAGCAGTACTGGTCGGTGGTACACTCGCAGACGAGGAGCGCCGCCCGCGCGCGGCGTGGCAACAGCCCGCCGAGCGCCCCGGTGCCTATGAAGACACCGATGAGACGGAGCACCTCGCGCCGTGACACCCCGTTGGCCACGCTGCGTGATAACTCGTCGAAAATGTTCCTCATGCTTGCCTCTTACGGTGGATAGCGCGTCGAGCGCCATGGAACAACGTTCCGCTTCCGTTCGTGTGGGGCCGAGGCTGGGGGGTGCTCAGTGCTCGTCGACGAGGGAGAGGATTGCTCCGGCTCCCTTCGCCACGTCGCTCTGAATGACGCCGTTTTCGTCGATGAGGTAGCCCACCGGCGTTGCGAAGATTCCGTACTCTTTCGAGAGCTTCCACTTCTCCTGCATCACGACCGGGAACTCGAGACCGAGCTCGGTGGCCTTGCGCTGGTTCTCGGCGAGATCTCCGCGGCCGATCATGACGACCGCGAGGTTGTTGTCGAGGTGCTCTCGATGCACGCGCGCCAGGTGCGGCGCGAGCTCGTCACATGGACCACAGTTGGGATCGCTGAAGACCAGCAGCACGCGGCGTCCGCGATAGCTCTGGAGCGAGACGGTGCGTCCCTGCAGATCCGGCAGCGTGAAGTCCGGCGCGGGCGTGCCTGCCGGAAGACCATCTCTGGGTATGCGGCTCTCGCTCAGCGGCCGCTCGCCCGGCAGCGCGACGCGCGCTCCGGCGGCCCGACGAGCGAGCGCGGGAACCTGTTCGGCGCCGATCGCGATCGACTCGGCGACACGTCCCTCCTCGTCGAGCAGGTAGGCGACGGGCGTGCCCAGCGAGTTGAACGCGGCGATCGTCTCGCCCGGCTTCTGCAGCAGCACTGGAGCATCGAAACGGTACTCCGAGGCCATCCTGATGTTCGCCTCGGCGTCGCCGTAGCTGACGAGCAGCAGCTCGACGCCCTGCTCTTGCAACGCAGGCTGCAGCGCCGCGAGCTCCGGCGCCATCATGTCGCAGAAGCCGCACTGCGTGCTCCAGTGCACCAGGAGCACGCGACGACCGCGATAGGATTCAAGCGCGACCATCCTGCCGGTGACGTCGCGCAGCCTGAACTCCGGAACCGTCGCGCCGACCGCGATGCCCAGCGGCGGCCGCTCCTGCACCGGAGCCTCCATCGCCGTCGGCACTGCATCGACGGCGGTATTCGTGACGGCGTTCGCGACCGCCATCGCGGTGCGCGCGTCGATCTCATCGAGACGCAGAAGGATTCTCCCCTGCTGCCGGACGACCTGGAACAGTGCGAACCAGCATCCGGCAACCATCACCACGAGGAGCCCAAGGATGACCGGAAGAAGAATCTCCATCGGTGCCTCCGCCTGTGCGTTTGCGTCGAGTGTATGTAGTCTGCGGGAACGGTCGAAAGAGCGCGAGGGGGTGTCGGTGCGTGCGGGGGGCGAGCTCGGGAGGATTCGTTCGTCCGGGGCGGCGCGGGTTGCGGTGTGCGGCCGGGGCCGGATCGTGGGGGCCGGCAACTTGGCACCGATCGAGGAGGATGTCAAGTGGCGGGGGGGATTTTTATATGCGCGCTGCCCTTGTCATCCCCGGAGGGGATCTTTCTTTGGGTGCGTGTCGGCGCATGACGCGATAGGAGCGCTGCGTGGTCTTCTTCGCGGCAGCCGCATGCGGCTGCCCTCGCAGGGCCACACCGACCCACATGCGGCCGTCGTCTCTAAAGAAGGGCCCCCTCCGGGGGTGACAGTGGCGCGGTGTTCTGGGAGCAATCGAGGCGACGATGCGCGCGTTGCGCGCATCGTCGCCTCGACTACCCGAGACCTCCCCGCCCTTGTCATCCCCGTCAGGGGATCTCTCTTTGGATGCGCATCGCCGCATGACGCGATAGGAGCGCTGCGTGGTCTTCTTCGCGGCAGCCGCATGCGGCTGCCCTCGCAGGGCCACACCGACCCACATGCAACGAGAGATCCCCGAGTGAACGATAGTGCAGCGTTCCACACACCCGGTTGACATCCGCCGCCGAACACCGTAAGTTCGCGTCTCGTCATTCCGACTACGATCGCAATCAGAGTACTTCAGTGAAACTCCGCACAGGACATAACGCCATCGACCTCGTCTCGCTCTCGCGAGTCGGTCGTGACGCGTATCCGTCGCGGAGAAGTACGCCCTTGTAAGTGTCCCGGTCATTGACCGGCATTGGCCCATCTCCGCCGCAGCGTGGAGATGGGCTTTC